>JAGHVD010000069.1 GCA_018064475.1 Candidatus Scatonaster coprocaballi | reverse complement strand
GTCTGTAAGAGATAAATGTTTGGACATGTCTTGGCTCCTTTCTGGCCCGACAGTGTCCTAATTATCTAACGCAAATCTGCATTTGTAAAAGTAAATATTCAGTTTGTAAGAGTAAATTTTCAGTTTTTCTCTAATTTAGTATTACATTTAACCATCAGGGCTCCCTGCCGTGAAGTACCTTTTATAGTACAGGCAAAGATCTAGAATGTGGATAGTGAAGCGTTGAAGGGACGTTGAAAGCGATGAGATGTTCCGATGCGATAGACGATGACGACATTAGTATAGACAGCATGATGGCAGGGAGATGATGACATGAATATTCGAACAGCAAAGAAGATAATCTATGAATTCTATAGCATTGCGAACCCGACGGAAGAAGAACGCTTCCAGTACACGGAAGCGGTGGAATATGTATTGGCGCAGGAGAGAAGTCCGATTCTCATGACAGATTATGGCGGATACTACTACGCGCAGAAGAAGTTCGATCTGGCGCTGAAGTATTACCAGATGGCGGCAGACATGGGTTATCTCCCCGCGAAAGTATGCCTCGGGTATATCTGGTACTACGGACGTACCGGGAGGAAAGATTATCAGAAAGCCTTCGAGAATTTCGAATTCGCACGGCAGAAAGGTGATCTGGTTGCGACCTATAAGGTTGCGGATATGTACAAGAATGGTTACTTCGTAGAGAAGGACGAGGCGAAGTACATCAGCATGATCGAGTCGCTCTATGAGAAGGTGAAAGACAGTTATTTTCTCGGCGATCCGGTATCAGATGTGTGTACCAGGCTGGCGCGGATCCGCATGGCGCAGAACAGGAAAGAAGAGGCCGTTGAATTGTTCCGTCGGGCCAAGGATTTCCTTCAAAGAAGGATTCGACAGAATCCCTTCTTTGGCGAGCTGAATGTGATGGAAGGCTTAATCCGAGACCTCTATTCTTTGGTGGAATTCGATGAGTCAGCGTTCGACATCTATGATCTCTACTACCTTCTTCAGAAGCCGACGCGCGTGTCTTTCTTCTACAAGAAGAGGCAGTACATGATGGAGACGAAGGAGGAAGATGGGGAACTGGTCATCTACTTTGAGGGAAAGGCCTATAAGGACGTGTCCGACCTTCTGGCTCGTGCACGAATTGGGAAGACGACGTTGACTTCGATCAGCTCGTGGATGGAAGATTTCAAGATCGAATCGCCGAGGAAAGAGAGTGTGTTGCATGAAGAAATATAGTATCCATAACAGTGCAGTCGAACAGTACATCCGGCTAATCGTGAAGCGGGATCAACTTCAGAAAGATGCCTGCTTCTACGAGGAAGAATATCTGCGGGTGTTCGGCGACGAGATGTTGAGTATTTACGAGGAGAAGATCAAGTGTATCGAGCTTCGTAAGAAGATCCACTACTGTCAGGTGCGTACGAATCACCAGGAGAAGGTGGACCGAGCGGAGATGGAACGTATGATTCGCCTTGAGATGAGTGAGTACTACGACCATCTGAGACGTATGCAGAAAGACGTGAAGGACGCTAGGGATACACATGAAGTTGCTGCATATCTCGCGATGGAAGCGAAGCGGTACTACCGGAATATTGCGAAGTTGATCCATCCGGATGTTCTTCCTCTGGCCAAAGAAGATGAATACTTGAAGGATATCTGGGAGCGTGTGGTGAAGGCTTATCGCCGGCTGGCTGCGGACGAACTTGCGGACTTGGAATTGCTTGCCATTCACTATCTGGAAGAGCATGGTATCAAGACGGAAGCGAATCCGCAGATCGAAGATGTCGAACAGAAGATCGAGCGTGTAAGAAATCAGATCAACCGTATCATCAACACGGATCCGTATCAGTATCGTGAACTGTTCGCACGTCCAGAACTGGTGGATGAACGACACGAAGAATTGATCGATGAGATGCTTCTTTATCAGCATCATCGTGAAGAATTGGAGAAGATGCTGAACTTATTTCTAGGTGAAGGAGATGTGACGATCCTATGGGACATAGATTGACGAATATTCAGAATCAGGCATTGACCGCATCGCTTCGTTCAGGAGAACTGGGTTCGCTTCTTCAACCACTGGTGAAGGAGATTCATCTGTTCGATACATTTGTTGCAGGAACGATGAATCTGAAGGACCCGACTGTACTTCAAGATCTGACATGTGGGCAGCTTCTCATGCTCGTCAGAGAGACGAATAAATTCGACGAAAATGAGATCGTTATTCTGAAGGAAAATGGACAACGGATCGGGTATATTCCGAGGCAGGATAATCTCATTTTTGCACGACTCATGGATGCAGGTAAATCACTCCGTGCGAAGATCAATTCACTCGAAGTGAACCCGGATTTTTCCAAGATTGCAATCGGCATTTATATGGTGGATGTTTGATCAGAATTGCATCGAATATGCAACGAATGTCGCAGTGATTTTTGCAATGCTGTTTCATTTTGAAATAGAAGGTTGAACTCGCAGGATCTGTTTGCTAATCTAAACATGAACAATCATTCACTCAACGGATAACGACTGGTATTACGTGAATGTGTGAAGATGTAAAGATTGCAGACGGAGGAATAGAATATGCCGAGATCAAGAGAACAGAATGCGCAGATCAGAGAAGCAACCAAGACAAATATCCTTCAGAAATCGGTCGATTTTTTCGCCAGAAATGGTGTGGAAGGAACGAAGATCGGAGACCTCGCCAAGGGCATCGGAATCTCACAAGGTGCAATCTATGTTTACTTCGATTCCAAAGAAGAATTGTACCAGGATGTGGTGAATTTTTCACAAGAGAAAATCATAACAGAAGAGTTTCTACAGATCGACGCAATGGATGTACCTGCGGTGCGAAAATTGAGATATATTTCTGACTATATTCTGAAGCATATGAATGAAGATAGAATGTATGCTTCGTACTTACTTCTCGCACTGGAACATGAGATGAAGAAACCTTCGGATCATGCATCTAACCCGATGTATTCTCTGATGCACAACATCATCAAAGAAGGCCAGAAAGACGGTGCTTTTGCCAAAGGAGACGTCGACAAAACTACGGACTATTTCTGGAGTGTTGTATACATATATAGTGTGAAGAAATGCAACAATTCGAAATGCGTTTTGTTGAATTCTTCGGAGTTAGAACGAGTGGTTCGCGGATGATCGACTAGGTGAATATACTTCACAAAAAGAGCGGAAGCCCCTTGAATTATCTACATTTTGTACATAGTTATAAAAAGATTTTGTATGATATAATGACGTTGCATTGGGGAACTGATGCGAAGAAACTGAATAGTAAATTTGATGTGAAATTGCATTAGATGGAGGAATTCAAAATGGTTGAGAAGAAAGAAGTTAAGGCAGCTGTTGCTGAGGTTAAGCCGGTAGTTGCTGAGAAGAAGGAAGAAGCTAAGAAGGCTCCAGTTGCTAAGAAGTCTGTTGCAAAGAAAGCTGCTGCTCCGAAGGCTGAGAAGAAGGCTCCTGCTGCAAAGAAGGCTGCTGCTCCGAAGGCTGCAAAGAAAGCTCCTGCTGCAAAGAAGGCTGCAAAGAAGGCTCCTGTTGCAAAGAAGGCTGTTGTTGAGCCGAAGAAGTTCATGGTACAGACAATGGCTGGTGCTGAGATTTCTTACACCGATATCGTGAAGAAAGTTAACAAGGCTATCTCTGAGAACATCAAGTCTCTTGAGATCTATGTTAAGGCTGAAGAAGGCAAGGCTTACTACGTAGTTAACGGTGACATCACCGGTGCGGTAGAACTCTTCTAATTTCTGTTCGTTCACGAACATTTTTAACACAACGTTCACTGTGAAGCACCTGTCAGAGATGGCAGGTGCTTCTTTTTGTTTTTGTAATACAAGAAGCATTCGTGTAAGTGTCATGGAACATGGAAATCAAGCGCAAGTTGAATCAAGAAAAGAAAATAGTAGTACTGATATAACATATAGATTTTCCTACTCGAAGCGTTGTTAAATGTAGGTACCAATTTTGCGAGGTGATCTATATGAACAAATTACTGCATGAATTGATGAATCGAAAAGAAGAATTGCAGAAGGTGATTGATAACGCCGACAGTTTTCTGTCCAAAGCGCCGCAGGGGTATTTACGGATAGATCATAGCAAACGATTTCCACATTTCTATCATGTCACTCAATCACATTCGAATGGGAAGTACATAAACAAAGAAAATTTCAAAGTTGCCGTCTCACTTGCACAGAAAGAATATTATCAGAAGATGATTATTGAGGCCAAGGACGAGATGAGACAAGTTGAGAGAATGGTTGCCTTCTATGAGTCTCATAGTGCGGATTACAGTTATTCTGACTTTAGTGAGTCTAAGCGAGCTTTGATTAAGCCAGTGCTTCTTGACGATGATACATATGCTCGTTTTTGGCTGGCGCAGACAGTCGAAACCAATCCATTTTATCCAGATGGGTTGATCCGTCAGACTCGACGCGGTGAAATGGTGCGCTCAAAGACAGAAACATTTCAAGCGAATATTTATTATGAACTAGGTATTCCATATCGATATGAGAGCATATTAAGAATGAGAAATGGGAACGTATACTATCCTGATTTTACATTGTTGGATAAGCGGAATCGACGCGTAATCATCCATGAACATCTTGGCTTGTTAGATGACGAGGAATATCGAAGAAAAACAATGACGAAACTGGACGATTATGAGCGTAATGGAATCTACGTTGGGAAGAACCTGATCCTTACTTCAGAATCACCTGAACATCCGTTCAATCCGGAACAATTTCGTAAGCGAATCCAGGATACCTTTCAGCTATGATGATACTAATAGTGGGGTAGTTTTCGGATGCACGACGACTTTGCTTCTGTGTGCATCCTACTTAAATCTTGTGAGACAAGGTGCCGATAGGATGCACAGCGACAGAAATTGCGCCTGCATCCTACTTGTCCTTTGTGAGGCGAAGTGCCGATAGGATGCACGGCAGCAGAAGTTGCACCTGCATCCTACTTGTTCCTTGTGAGACGAAGTGCCGATAGGATGCACAGCGACAGAAGTTGCACCTGCATCCTACTTGTTCCTTGTGAGACGAGGCATCGATAGGATGCTCGGTAGCAGAAGTTGTGCCTGCATCCTAATGGGCTAATATGTGCAACAAAAAATAGGATGCAACGATACAAAAACAATCATTACATCCTATCTCAATCGATATTACAAATCAAAGAAAACGTCTGACTTACTTATTCCTCAATGCAGCATGAATGGCCATGAGGAACTCGCCGTACTCCTCGAAAGCAGGAAGATTCGGGTAGGCTGCCTTGATGGCGTCTGTAGAACGGAACAGGAAACCTGCACGGCTGGCCTGGATCATGGCCAGATCGTTGTAGCTGTCACCGGCAGCAATGGTATCAAAACCCATGGCCTGGAGTCCTTTTACCGTTGTTAATTTCGAATCCTTGATGCGCATCTTGAAACCGGTGATCTCACCATCTTCTGCTACTTCAAGGGTGTTGCAGAACAGTGTCGGATAACCCAGTTTCTTCATCAGCGGCATGGCAAACTGATCAAAAGTATCACTCAGAATGATCACTTGAGCTTCAGAACGAAGTGCGTCCAGAAACTCCTTCGCACCCGGCAGCGGATCGATGGTAGAAATGACGTTCTGAATCTCCTTAAGACCTAACTGGTGTTCCTTCAGAATGCCGATTCTCCATTTCATGAGCTTATCGTAGTCGGGCTCATCTCGAGTGGTTCGACGAAGCTCAGTAATACCTGTTGCTTCGGCAAATGCGATCCAAATCTCGGGAACCAGAACCCCTTCCATATCCAGACAAACTATATCCATTTTGCGTCTCCTTGCTTCCTAAGCGAAATAAAGAATTACAAAGAAAGCCTATATGAAAATGACGAGAAATGCAAGTGAAAAATGCGGTTGACTCGGCATGAGTATGCTTCTATTCCATTATGAATCTGCAAATTGGATATTCCATTTGCATCGGCTAGTGCTTGTTTGTAGAAAACTGATATCGTAAACTACAGAATGTATACAGACGACGAAAGAATCTCTTTTGAAAGGAGAAAATCACTATGTCAACAATGGAAACCAATCTGAAACAACATACCTGTCCTAAGTGTGGTGGTTCACTTAATGTTAAATTGGACATTCAGAAATATGAATGCCCATTCTGCAATTCTGAATTTGATTATGAATACTTCGATAAAGACGATTTGTTGACACGTGCAGACCAATGTCGCCAAAAAAAGGAATGGAATGCTGCCAACGATGCCTACAATTTTTTATTGGCCAAAGATCCACATAGCTTCCTTGCACTTCGTGGCCGTGTACTTGTTGCGGCACACATGCCCCAATTCTTCAACTTATCACTGGCCCAAAGTGATGTCCGTAGAAAGAACACGATCGCGAGTATTTGTGCCGCACTCCGAGCTGTGGACGAGGAGCATAGAGATTATTTTGAGATAATGAAAGAAATCTATACCTCAATCGAGAGATGTGATCAAGAGCAGAAGAACTTAGAAAGCAATAAGGATAAGAAAAGAAGAATGATTTCCAATTACTACTCAGGACAAAATGACGACCTGAAAATCTCGCCTGAGGTTTTTGGTGCAACTTTTGCCATAGTGTTTATTTTGATAATCATGTTCAGCCTTGTTATAAAGGGTGAGCCCAACCAAGTGATGAGAATTGTTGCGACTATTATCAGTGTTCTGGTTGGTATAGTTGTGAGTTCCTTGGGCCCCAAAATCTTCGGAAGAGATGAATCTATCGGTATTTTACCAGAAGAGGCTGATAGACGTGTTGAGGTAATAAATAAAAGCATTAAGGCTAACGAGCAACAACTGGAAAAACTTCAGAAACGAATCACAGAACTTGCTGGTGACATTGAGAAACTGGAGAATTCATTTCTACAGGCGGATCAGGAACCATCAGAGAATCAATAA
>JAGHVD010000045.1 GCA_018064475.1 Candidatus Scatonaster coprocaballi | reverse complement strand
AAAATTGAAAAGAGACTGAAGATTTCACTTCTCCAGCCTCTTTTTGACTTGTTTATGTGGTCTCTTTGAGTCAATGCCTTCTTAACTTAATGACATTGCTCGCAAGAGGCAGTCTTTTTTGTTAGTTGGGACGCCCGTATTGGACCATAACCTCTTCTACTACCTCTTCCCGAAGGAAGCGAAGTACAGACTGTAGACCATTCGTCCCAGGAATAGTCCGGCTCTTCTTCACAGCATAACGAATATTCCGTTCTACCTGTTGTGCGGAGATCTGATATGCCTCACCGACTACAACATAGAGGCCTTTGGAGACGCATTTGATCAATTTCGGTTCCTTGTAGAGCTTTCCTAAAGCAAAACGTATCAATTCCGTACCCATAAGTGTTCTGGGAAATACATATCGATCAAGAACACGCTCAATAGCTTGCTGAATCAAGACATCCTCATAATCCCCAGTTGCACGGAATGTCTCTCGAAGCGTCAAGACATTTTCTTTCACTTGCTGAAGGACATAGTTTCCACCACGACGGCCATCGATAAGAAAGTGCGTCTTCCCGTCTGTATCGGAGATGCCCACCATCCCGTGATTCAACAGCATCGCATTTACGCAGTTCAGAATTGAACGATCATCACACGCAATATAGAATCCATATTCTTTCGCATGTTTCTTTAGGTCCGAGAAATACTCATCATTCTTCCTGATCATCGTATCTTTCTGCATAAGAAACACCTTCTTCCGTCCTTTTTCCAGTATTAAAGCACGGGGAAGGTGTTGGTTTCAATATGATATATCAGTAGTACTAAATAATTATTCTTCTTCAGATTCGGATTCTTTGACCGCTTCCAACGAGTAGGCGTAGTGAGCATAAGGTGTGTACTTGACCGTCACTTCATCACCGACTTCGAATGAGAAATCGAAAGGATTTACATAATACGTCTCGTCATCAATTACAATGTAATTCTTCAATCTACTGACGTCTTCAATCTCACCATCCGCGATTCGATAGGTGGAACGAAGAACTGTCGTGGTATCGAGAATTCGCGGTACGACCAGCACACCGACTTGAACCAGAAGAATGATCATCGTCACAAATGGCAGTAGGAACAGAAAGCCTTTCTTCCAACGATTGCGTTGATTATTCTTCACACACCAAAGGAAGAATAGTAGCAGAAAGAGACTGATAAGAAGATGTGCGCCTAGATTTACCCAGAAATAACTCATTATGTATCCTCTCTATGTTCCATTCTCATGTTTCCACAAAGAATGATTCCGTGACGACTGCGTCGGCTTTCAGATCCCACGGATCAGAAGGCAAGGCTTGAAGCAGCGCTTCAGAACGAACCACACCAATCAATGTAAAATCCGACTTCGATTGTTTCTCCAACATCGATGCAAAATAGCGGTCGTAGAACCCTTTTCCTCGTCCAAGTCTCGTTCCATCCTGTCCATATGCGGAAGCCGGGATCAACATGATACTGATCTCGGAAGGATCAACGATTCTCTCTTCCGTACTTGGTTCCATAATCCCGAAACTTCCCTTCCTCATGGAATCAGAATTCGTACATTCATAGAACACGATCTCATCGCCTTCCACTCTAGGGAAGCATTTCCTACAATGAGCGATAAGTGGAGACTGCCAGAACGCCGCCAAGGAAAGTTCATCCCATAACGGCATATATCCTGCAATGATGCTTGCATCACTAACAATATCTTGCCACTTCTTCGGCCAATTCTCAACCGCAAGAATCGGAGATATCGTGGAAGAACGGCTTTCCCGCTGAGACGAAGCTCGGTCACGCATGACACGTCTGATCAGGATCTTCGATCGATTCTTCATCTGTCATTGACCCCTTGCCTCTGCCACCATCTGTTCGAATTCATCTTCCGAGATGATCGCAACCCCAAGATTCTGTGCTTTGGTAAGTTTAGAACCTGCAGCTTCACCGGCTAGAACATAAGTGGTGTTCTTCGAAACAGACGAAGAAGCCGTTCCGCCCAAAGACAGGATGATCTCTGTCGCTTCACTTCTTGTATATTTGGACAAAGTACCCGTTAACACGAATATTTTCCCCGCCCAGATATTATTGGAGTTGGACGTGTCCTCTGTTACATTCACACCTAAGTCACGTAATTTCTCAATCAGTTGTCGATTGCTCTCCTTGGCAAAAAAGTCCGCTACGCTCTGCGCCGTAATCAGACCAAAGTCTGGTAATGCCGCAATCTCCAGCACCGTTGCATGCATAAGATTCTCCATTGAACCGAAAGACTTCGCCAAGGTTCTGGCTGCGACAACGCCGACATTACGGATTCCTAATGCTGTAATCAGTCTAGATAGCGGACGATTCTTAGAATCTTCAATCGCTGCAAGAAGATTGCTTGCAGAAGACTCACCCATACGATCCAGCACGCAAAGTGCATCCTTCTTCTCGGACAGACTATATATATCGGCCACATCGTGGATCAGATCAGCGGAAAGAAGTAGATTGATCAGGCTTGGCCCCATTCCGTCAATATTCATCGCGTCTTTCGAGGCAAAGTGCATCATGGCGCGGAATGTCTGGGCTGGGCACTGTTCGTTCAGACAACGTAATGCGGCTTCTCCTTCACTACGGAAGACCGGTTCACCGCACGCCGGGCAACGATCCGGCATGGAAAACGGCTTTGCGTCAGCAGGTCTTTCGGAAGTATTGACCGACACGATCTCCGGTATGATCTCACCTGCTTTACGTACCACGATCATATCGCCGATACGAACATCCTTCTCACGAATGAAATCCTCATTATTCAACGTCGCTTTACTGACCGTAGTACCCGCCAGATGTACAGGCTGGAGAATTGCAACAGGTGTCAGTTTACCTGTACGGCCAACCGTGACTTCTACGTCGAGAAGGCGGGTCTCCTTCTCTTCCGGGGGATACTTATAAGCAATGGCCCATCTTGGGATCTTCGCGGTCTCACCCAATTGCTCACGTAAAGCAATCTCATTTACTTTAATGACGGCACCATCTATGCCATAGGAGAGTTCGCCTCTTGATTCACCGATGTTCTCAATGGCGGCCCATATCTCTTCATCACTATGGCAGATCTCGAACCCGGGACTTGCTTCAAATCCAAGACTCGCAAGGAAATCAAGACTTTCGGAATGACTTGTGAATTCACGTCCGGAAATCTGCTGAATATTGAAAACAAAGATCGATAATTCTCGTTCTGCCGTCACCTTCGCATTCAGTTGGCGAAGTGATCCGGCAGCAGCATTTCGCGGATTGGCAAACAATTTCTCGCCAGATAATTCCGCTTGTTCATTCACGCGCAGGAACACCTCAAAAGGCATATATACTTCGCCGCGTACTTCCAGATATGGAATAGAGGAATCGATCTGTTTCGGCAGATTCTTAATGGTTCTGGCATTTTCAGTAATATCTTCACCTACCAGACCATCTCCACGGGTAGAGGCACGCACCATCTTACCATTCTCATATTCGACAGACACGGAAAGACCATCGATCTTTCTTTCTACTACGAAAGATAATTCTGCATCGCCGACGCTCTGTCGCACTCTGGAACAGAAATCCAATACTTCTTCCTTGGAAAAAATATCGCCCAGACTCTTCATGGGGACTTGATGCGTCACCTTCGAAAACTTCTCATTGACACGACCACCGACATGCTTCGTTGGAGAATCCGGCAACGCATATATCGGATATTTCGCCTCAAGTTCCTCGAGTTCACGCAACATGGCATCATACTCGAAGTCAGAGATGATCGGCGCATCATTCTCGTAGTAAAGCTTGTTATGTTTCTCAAGTTCCTGTCTGAGGAACTCCATTCTTTCCCAGATTTCCATCCTTGCACCTTTCCTCGCTGTAAAGCGAAATCAGTTACTGACGAATTCTACCTTCTTTACGTCCACCGGAAAGATAGATCACCGGCAGAAGCGTCAGAATAAAGAAGAAGGTTCCCCACGCAACCAAAGGAATACCTAATAGATTACCCACCTTTGAGAAGATCCCGCTTTGCGGTACGACGATAAATGGAGAGAACTTGTAGATATCCATCTTGAGAAGTTGGTAAAGTGGATTCAGTACACTCTCATAGCACATCGTGACCGGTAGAGCCATAATGTAGGCATCCGCGATCCAGCGAATCCACTCGGTCTTTCTGCTCAAGACCAATACCACCGATACTACCAGTACCAATGCTACAAAGACAGAATTCACGGAATACTGTTTTGTCTTGACTACACTCACACAATACAGAATGCTACCGATTACTGAGAACGCCAATGCCAAATAATCGCTGATTTCCATCCTGCCGGCCAGAAGTCCGATACATGTGAGTCCCATGACGATGATCAGCATCAGAACAGCAGAAGCAATTGCAGGCATGGAAATCTTGCCTACAATTGCTTCCGTATTGTCACATATTAAATTGGACACTGCACGAAAAGGATAGGTCAGGACCGTTCCCCACAGTAGAAACATCAATATGGAGACGATCAACGCCCGTACATCACTTCGCACAATTCTTCACTTCCAGATCTTTATCTTCTATACGAAAACTCGAATTACTCGTCAAACTCGTATGGATCGTAATCAGCCAGAAGCTCCTTCAGTACAGCAACTTCCTCAGAGGTAAGCGTAATACCCTTACCTGCACGCTCATGTTCCGGTGCCCAGTCACGAATATCGAGCTTCGGCTTACCGTCATTCCAACGGATAATATTGACCTCACGGTTCCAGTTAGACTTACTGGTAGAGAGGATACCGATTTCTTTCACTACTTCAGACTTAATCTCAGCCATTTCTAATCTCCCTTCATTTCGCATCTCCTGCGAACATGGATTCATCAATTCCACATGATTATAACATATGCTATTATATTTTTTGACTATAAATTGTGGAGGAAACAATGGAAAAATCACTGATTCTTCATTTTTCTTATCAATTATCGATATCAATGCCCTTGAAAGTACTGGGAATTCTTGTACTGCTCGGCATTCTGTTCATCCTATTTATGGTAATCAGTGCCGCTATGGTCAAGGTAGATATACAAGACATCTCTCCGATTTCTGATGACAAGAGAATGAAAGGATCCACCATCACTTTAGGCTTCTTCTCGGATACCCACGGTTTCGGCTGTCTTCGTTCTCCCAAGTGGATCACAAAGATGTTTCTGAAACACAATTGCCAGGCTGTCTTATTCGGCGGAGACTGCGTCCATAAGAAGCCTGTCCGCTATTCTGACAAAAGAATGCTTACAGAAGTATCGGCTGCCTTAAAACAGTCAGGAATCGACCTATATGCAGTCTATGGCAATCATGACTGGCGATTAAGCGAATCGGACTACAAAGAAATGGGGACAATCCTTCTGAAAGACGACTTTCGCGTGCTCACGCTCAATGGAAGTGAATTCGCGCTTTGCGGCGTCGCAGACAGCGAACGAGGCCAACGCCAATGGCATATGGTTCCGAGTAATTTTACCGAATATCAAGGATTTCGACTGCTTCTGGTCCATAATCCAGACTATGTCTATGCCCTCCCTGATTTGACCGATCACCCAGAAGATTCGCCATTTGATTACATGCTGGCCGGTCACCTTCACGGTGGACAGGTTCACCTCCCCGGCAATCTGGAATTCACCTTCTTCCGCGAAGACCGCATTGCCCGTGAAGCCGGCATCCTCGGTGGACGATTCAACTTCCGAGGTTACCAAGGGCTGATCAGTAAAGGCGCCGGAAATGGTTTTCTGCCGATTCGTCTGATGGCACGTCCTGAGATTCACATCTTACGTTTCCACATTTGATTGCTCAATTGGATCCAGCATAGAAGAACCCCGTTATGAGCACTCATAGCGGGGTTCTTGATGTGTCTTCTTTGAAGTGGATGGTCAGATCTTCTCAGGCTTGATCTTCCAAATCTCATTCGCATACTCACCGATCGTACGGTCAGAAGAGAACTTACCACAATTACAGATGTTCAGCCAGCACTTCTTCGCCCACTCAATGCGGTTCTGATAGTCCTTATAAGCTTGATCTCTGGTATTTCTGTAATCATCGAAATCACCGAGAACGTAGTAGGTATCACCCGGCTGCCAATTGCTACCGTAGATCAATCCGTTGAACAGATCCTGGAACATGCCTGTTCCCTCATCGTTGAAGGAACCATCTACGAGACGATCGAGTGCTTTCTTCAAGCCTGGGATATTCTCATACTGCCACTTCGGATTGTAGTAAGCGCGCGTCGCTTCCATATCCTCTACGCGGCAACCGAAGATATAGATATTGTCGCTTCCTACAGACTGTGCAATCTCAACGTTTGCGCCGTCCCACGTACCCAGTGTAACAGCACCGTTCATCATGAACTTCATATTACCTGTACCGGAAGCCTCAAGTCCTGCTGTAGAGATCTGCTCAGAAATATCCGCAGCCGGGAAGAGCTTCTCACCATTACTTACATTGTAGTTCTCGATGAATACGACTTTCAGACGGCCTTCCATATCCGGATCGCTATCGATGAGCTTGGCAATCTCATTGATAAACTTGATGATTGCCTTCGCGCGGAAGTATCCAGGAGCAGCCTTTGCACCGAAGAATACGGTAACCGGCGGCATATCCAACTTCGGGTTCTCCTTGATTCGATCATAGAGGTTCAGTGCATAAAGTGCATTGAGAAGCTGTCTCTTATACTCGTGGAGACGCTTGATCTGTACATCAAAGAGGGAATCCGGATTGACCTTGATACCCTTAGTCTTCTCAAGATGTGTGCAAAGTGCAACTTTGTTATCACGCTTGATATCCAAGAAGCGCTGCATTACCTTCTTGTCTTTCGCATACTTCTCCAGTTTCTTGAGCTGGTCGAGATCTGTAACCCAATCTTCATTACCAAGAAGCTCTGTAATCAGTGCGGACAAGCCTTGGTCGCATACACGGAGCCATCTTCTCGGGGTAACACCGTTGGTCTTGTTGGAGAACTTCTCCGGATAGATCTCGTACCACTCTTTGAGGGTATCGCGCTTCAGGATCTCGGTATGCAGTGCAGCAACACCGTTTACAGAGTATGAACCATAGATTGCCATCCAAGCCATCTGAACCTTACCGTCAGAGAGGATAGACAGACGGTCTACAAGCTCGGAACGCATGCCCATCTCGAAGAACTGTGCACGTTGCTGGTTGTTGATACCTTCTACGATTTCGAAGATACGTGGGAACAGATAACGGAAGATGTTGCAATCCCACTTCTCCAGTGCCTCGGCCATGATGGTGTGGTTCGTGTAAGCAAATGTATGACGAACGATCTCCCATGCATCTTCCCACTTTACGCCGTTCTCATCGACCAGGATACGCATCAATTCCGGAATACCGATAACCGGGTGTGTATCATTGAGCTGGATGCTGTTGAGCTTTGCAAACTTGCTGAAATCGTTGCCATGTACAGACTTATACTTTCTTACGATATCCTGCAAAGACGCAGATACGAAGAAATACTGTTGACGAACACGCAATACCTTACCATCATAAGAAGTATCGTTTGGATACAGTACACGGAAAATATCGTTTACACGGTTTCTCTCAATAACTGCATCATCGAAACGCTGTGAGTTGAAGAGATTGAAGTCGAACTCCTGTGCCGGCTCGCACTTCCAAAGTCTCAGACGGTTCACATTGTGTGTGTTGTAACCGGTGATCGGCATATCACATGGGATTGCCCATACATCGAAATCATTGAAATGTACGCGGATCTTATCTTCATATCTCGGAATAACGAAAGGATAACCATTCTCCATCCAGCTGTCCGGATGTTCCATCTGGAAACCATTCTCGAATGTCTGGCGGAACAGACCGTAACGATACAGGATACCGTATCCGGTTACCGGCAGATTCATCGTTGCGCAGGAATCCAGGAAGCATGCAGCCAGACGGCCCAGACCACCATTACCCAATGCAGCATCTGTCTCTTCTTCCAGAAGATCTGTCAGATTGACGCCGAAAGCCTTCATCGCTTCGACAGTCTGCTCATAAATGCCCAAGTTTACGAGGTTGTTCAGCATAGAACGGCCAACCAGGAACTCTGCGGAGAAATAGTGAGCTTGGCGAACTTCCGCATACTTCTCACGTGCCTTCTCCCAATCATCTGCCATAATCTCGACAATCGTACGAGAAAGTGCCAACCAGTAATCTCTGGCCGTACCCTTATCTGCACTCTTACCAGAACAGGCCTTAACTTGGAAAGCAACCATATCCTGAATCTGCTTTGCAGTCATATTGTGAATGTTGTTTGTTGAAACAGCTGCCTTCTTTGCCGGTGTAGCCTTCTTCGCAGCCGGTTTTGCAACCGTCTTCTTCGTCGCTGGCTTGGATGTAGAAGACTTCGCAACTGGTTTCTTAGCTGGCGTCTTCGTAGTGGAATCCTTGGCAGTTGTTTTCTTCGCCGGAGCCTTCGCTGTAGAAGCCTTTGCAGCTACCTTCTTTGTAGTATCTTTCTTCTGTGCACGTTCACTCATAACGTAGCACCTCCTTTTCCCCTTTAGGTAAAAACCAATAGATATTGTATCAGACTTCACAATTTCTGCAAATCAATGTATTCTTATATATATGATTTTTTCGGAGGGTCAGTATGACAAGACTTGCGACATCACTGGTATTTGCACTGATTGCAGCCCTTATGGCAGTTCCTGCCTACTTTATGTATAACAAGATGCCTGAGGCCTGGCTTCAGGACTACGACTTCGACCCCAATGCCAAGAATTTCCGTCTGGCAAAGCGTCTGAAACCCTACCATATTGCACTGTTTGCTGTTATTTACGCTGTAATTGTAGGTATCGGTGCGTATTTGTATCCGAATTTTCTCAGTCTCGATAACTGGATTCGCGTAACCGGTTTACTGCTTCTATTCCCAGGATTTACGATCATCATTATGTCCGATGCTTTGAACCGCATTATCCCGGATCACATCATTGTATTGGACGCTGTCATCTCCATCTTCTATTTTGTCAGTGATTTTACATGCGGTAATATCTGGATTGATTCAGGAAAACCTTGGTATTATTTTGTATTAAATCGTGTATTCGCTGGACTTTTAGGCGCTGGCATTCTCTTCTTCATCGGATGGCTCTCTTCCGTGATTTCCAAGCAAGAAGCCATGGGATTCGGGGATGTGAAACTTCTTCTGCTTTGTGGTTTGCTCTCCGGATTGAAAGGATTGATATTCGTATTCTTCATCTCTTTCGTTGCCGGTGGTATTGTTGCAGTCCCGTTGTTTATTCGCAAGCGTATCCGTATTGCTAAGGAAGAAAAAGCCATTCGCGAGAGTGACAACCCCGCCAAAGCTCGTAAACTTGCTGCAAAGAAGAAACTTGAGCAAGATTTCGCCGATAATCCGGATGTCCTTTCTTTCGGACCGTTTCTCGTACTCGGAACAGGTTTATTCCTCGTATTTGAGCCACTGTGTCTTGAGATCTTTAATTGGTACTTCGGACCGCTCTTGGGGGCATAATCATGGATGAGAACAAACACTCTTTTGGAGAAATCTTTCTTGCCGTAATCAAGAATCGTATTCTGCCCTTTCTGATTCCTGCATCTGTTCCAAATATCGGTATTGTCCTACTCGGCGCGTTCTCACTTTCCTATCTGATTCAGTGGGGATGGACGGAACTGGCACCGGATAAGCTCTTCTATGACAAATCTTCACTCATTGGATATAGCATCATCACCCTTGTTCGACTTCTCGCACTTCTACTCGTATATGTACTTGTCACAGAGCACTATCACGTAGAAGACCACCATACTTGGGGAAGAAATCCTGGACTAGGTGTCTTCTTTATGAGTTTTCTTGTGGGTGTTCCTGCATATCTTCTTTCCTGCAGTTCTCACAATCTCTTCATTTTCGCTGAGTTAAAAATGGAGAATCCAATCCCCTCTCAGCTATACTATTACGTAACAACTGAAAATACTATTTTCAGCACGTTATTACTTCTGGTGATTGGCTGCATTCTCCCTGTTCTCATTGAAGAACTCTTCTTTCGCGGACTTGTATATTCTGTTCTTCCGGACAAATGGTGGATTCGCATTCCTCTACCTGCTTTGATCAGCACGCTCTTCGCGATGAACCGACTCGAATTCATCCCATTCCTGATCATCGGTCTTTGTGCATCAGCAGTCCGATATTTTTCAGACAGCACACTCTGTTCCATACTGGCTCGAATCTGTATGTACTGCATGAGCATCCTGTTCTCAAGCATTCTTCCCTATCAGGAACCAGATCTAGTCCAGAATGCAATTGACTACAACCGCACTACCCTCTATGCCTCCGTCATTGGATTTGTACTGGGTATCGTAATGATGATCGTTCTTTTGAAGCAGTTGGTCTATGTGAAGTACCGTATCAAGAACGAGGATATTTCTTGTCATTCGGAAGAAGGTCGACCGATTGCCATTCCGCTTCGTGATCACTTCCATATAGATTTCTTTCTCGGGGTTGCTTTCCTCGTGCTGTGTTGGGTGCTTTACTGACCGAAAGAGCAACAGAAGCCCTCATTTTGTGCTATAATGATGCTGATTTGAGCCTGTTATGTAAAGGAGCCCACATGGACAATAACACGCGTTATTTAAGAGATCGTGCCACCGTAATGGCCACAGTAAAGTATATTCTTTTTGCGCTTATTATCGTTTGCTTGCTCTTCTTCGCAAGCAAGATCGTCGTAATATTCATTCCGTTTCTGATTGGCTTCGTGTTGGCCAATGCCTCTCGTAGCATTGCGGATGCGATTCTTCGTGTCTCCGACCGCAGAAGAAAAAAGAAGAAGAAAGAGGGCAAACACGAATATGTTCCTACGCCCCCCACGAAGAAGCCAAATGTCATCATCCGCTTCTTCTTCCCTGCCATGGGCGAGAAGAAGTATTCCCAACGCACACGTCTGACAATCGTGATATATGTCTTACTGTTGGTACTGGTATTTGCAGGAGCAATCTGGGCCATTGGTGCATTGGCCGTTCAGATGTCCAATGTTCTTTCTTATGTAAAATCGATTACTGACTCCATGACCGCAGACAACAAGTCCTTGGCTGAGTTGGCCTCCAATGCGATTGATAAGATAACGAACTACCTCTCCCGTTTCTTTGGCACAGGCACTTCGGAGACCATTAAAGAGAACCTGAACTCGATTGTCGAGAATCTGGGTAGCAAAGGCGTTGTGGTGGTGGAGTACCTTGGCGGTTCCTTGCTTTCTATGATCAGTAGCTTACCTATGGCAATTTTCTATGTTATCGCGGTCATTATGTCCGGCTACTATTTCATCACGGACGGACGTTCCTTCATGAGGTTCTTCGCCAACAACATCAAGAACAGAAGTTTCCGCTTGCGCACAATGCGTCTTCTTGATCGACTGTCCTCCACGCTGTTCCGAGTTTTAGGCGGCTACATGGTATTACTCATCATCACCTATGCCGAATCCTGGATCGTGTACCGAATTGCCGGTATTCCATATGCAGCCATCTTCGCATGTTCCACTGCTTTACTTGATTTCCTACCAGTACTTGGTATCAGCGCGACCATGATTCCATTGATGGTTTATTCAGCTTTCCATGGCGACTACCGTGCATTGGTCATTCTCATTATCGGTATGGCACTCATGACCGTTATCCGTCAGATTATTGAGCCGAAGATCCTTGGTAAATCCTTGAATCTACACCCGCTCGCGACCATCCTCGGCATGATTATCGGTGTCTACATCTGGGGAGCCATCGGTTTTCTCTTGGGGCCAATTACCATGATCGTTGTCATCCAGACCATGAAGGTCTTCTCTCTCGACAAACGTTTGCGTCGCTTCATCGCCAACCTCCTACAACGAATGGGTGAAGGCGACGACGAAGAAGACCGTCGAAACATGGGCAAAGAGATCAAGATTACGGAAGAACCCGAGAACGAACGTCCAACGCTGGATGAAGTTTTCAAGGAAACCAGCGCCAAGATTCGCCAACGTCGTTCGGCAAGAAATAGTAAGAAGAATACCAAGACCCATTCCGAGCCTGCTCACGATTCATCGGAAGACACTTAATCCTCACTCAACCATAATATAACTGAACAAGGCCCAGAGCGAGCCAAACAGGGGCGCTTCATTTACCGGTTGCCGACCGTTCGCGGGCGACTTTTGCTTTTCGCTGATCGCATCGCGGAGCGTTCGACTTTCGCTGAAAGAATTACAACTTTTTGGTTCTTCACGTTTTCCTTGGGATTAGCATAAAGTTATGCGGCATTGAAATGTAACGCACAAGAATAAAGAAGTAGTCATCGTTGCGGTAACCATAACC
>JAGHVD010000018.1 GCA_018064475.1 Candidatus Scatonaster coprocaballi | reverse complement strand
TTTTCTATACCCACAACTTCCGTGAAGAACCAAAAAAAGACCCCCATACCACTTAAGGTATGGAGATCTTTGAAGAGGCTGTCTTAACTTAATGACATTGCCCCGCGAGGCAGCTCTTCTTATAATGCTTTCAGACGGGCCGGCAACTAACCGGCAGATCAAGAACCGTAATCGAAATTACTGGTTGACGATCTTCTCGTTGTTGAACAACTTGCTGATGAGGATGAGGCAGCATACGCCGAAAGCGACATTGATACCACATGTGGTGAGCATCTCTTTCGAGGTGAAACCAGTGAGCAGGATGTTCTTCGTCAGGTAGGTCGCGTTCCACATCGGAATCAGGCAATTCTTGAAACCGAAGCTCTTTACGGCTGTTTCCAGACTTGCGTTGGAAGAGAGGAAGGAACCGAGGAACAGGATCATGATCGGGATGACTGTCAAGGTCTGTGCGGAACGAGCGGTCTTGGCCAGTGTAGAGATGACGAGGATCAGTCCGACCAATGCGAAGGTGACGCTGAGGATAACAACTAATACGAAGAAGTAATCTGTCATCGAGTAGCTCATTGCAGATTCACCCAACATCTTCTGGAAGTCTTTCATTAAGAAGGAAAGACCTACGAAGGCAGAGACAGAACTGATCGCTGCAGCGGTCATAACAGCAAGGGCTTTACCCAGTGCAACACTGGTTCTGGAAACCGGTGTGATGAGTACGGTATTGAGGAAGTAGGATTCCTTATCGCCTGCGATGATGTTGCTGGCCAATGCCATGATGCCGTAGGCGATGGTCATGATCAGTAAGCTTGGTACCAAGCTTGCGACCAGGCTCTTTGCCTGATAATCTTCATCACCGAGGTCATAGGTATTTGCTGTGTTAGCGTTTACAGTGAATACGACCGGACGGAATGAATCGAAGTAGACAGACAACGCGTTCTGCAGAAGCAGAGAATCGGTGTTGCTGGAGTTGTAATACATCTCGATATCCGAGACGGTAGCACCGTTACCGGAAGAAATCACGAAATCCTCCGGGAAAACAAGGAGCATATCGGTCTTCTTGTCCTTGATGTCCTGGATGCACTGATCATGGTCAACTGCTTCATCGGAGAAGCCGAGGACCTTCAGGCCATCCTTCATTTCTTCCGGCGCATTGACAACGTAGGCATCGTAAGTTTTTCCTTCTTCAGAGACATTCATGGACGACATGATCTTGCCTTCGATGAACATAAACAGGAACGGCAATAGGACGCACATGAACAATACGCTCTTATCTTTCAAGATCGACTTGATCTCTTTCTTATATACGGTCAAAGTATCTCTAAACATTTTCTTTCTTCCTCACTCTCACTGGCCTTTGTACTGCTGGTAGATCTCGTAGAAGGAATCCTCCAAGGACTTACCCTTCATGAGGTTCTCCAACGTGTCGTTCACGACGATCTTGCCGTCTACGATCATGGCTGCACGATCGCAGATCTTCTCGACCAGGTCGAAAAGATGGGTGGAAAGAATGATGCACTTGCCTTCAGCCTTCATTCTCAGGATGAACTCACGCACTTCTCTGGAAGCGATGATGTCCAGACCGTTGGTCGGCTCATCGAAGATGATGAAATCCGGATCATGGATTACGGAGATGACCAGGGAGACCTTCTGGCGCTGACCTTGGGAAAGCTTACTGATCTTCTGATCGGCAAAAGGACCTATCTCGAATGTGTCGAACAGTTCCTTCTTGCGCTGGGCCATGTCTGCCTTCGGTACGTGATGAAGACCGGCGAAATACTCGAACATGTCGTTCGGTGTAGCTTTCTTATCCAACTGCAGGTCGGTGGTCAGGAATGCAAAATGCTTCTTGATCTCGATCGGCTGATCTTTAATATTGATGCCATCGTAGAGCACATTACCTTGGTCTGGCTTGATCAGTGTAGACAGCATACGCATGGTCGTAGTCTTACCGGCACCGTTCGGACCCAGAAGACCGAAGATTTCACCAGAAACAGCAGTAAAGCTGATATCGTCTACCGCAATTTTCTTACGGTCCGGCAGATCGTTCGCGCGACGCTGACGTTCGCTGATGGTAAAAGATTTGCTCAGGTGTTGAGCTTCGAGTTTGTGCATGAAATACCCTCCTCACATTTACATAACCAAATCGGTTATTATACTACCATACTTGGCAGTACGGCTCTATATTAATTCCTGCATATTAAGGAATCGATAAGAGATTCGTCAATTTGTAAAGAAATGTTAAAGGTTTCCCAAATGAGTTGTACACGCTTTACATGGCAACATCTGTGCGTGAAGAATGGGCGTTACTCCACATTCTTCAACGCGTCAGACAGAGGGATCTTCTTCATGCGTTGCATATCGAAGAAAGCGACGAAAGCATACGCTAGAAGTAGGAGCAGGACCATCTTGATGAAGCCGCCGACGCTGATGTAGACATCGAACCAACCGTTAATCTGATTGAGGAATAGGCGGAAAGCACCCATCACGCCCCAAATTCCCAAGAATGCGCAGACAGCTGTACTCAGCAACACCACGATGGAAGTCAGAAGAATGAATAGTCCGTTGATCTCGCGATTTCTATATCCCAGCACCTTGAGCATGGAGATGGAACCAGCGTTCTTCTCGATGATGATCTTGGTAAGAAGGTACATGAGAAGCAGGCCCATGAGCATGCAGACCCAAGAGAAGACGTCCAGGATACCACCAATGGAGTAGTCCAGCTGCGCGGCCATTCCGGTCATGGCTTTCGCATCGATGGTGGTGTAGATCATGTCTTCCGGTAGGTCGGAAATGATGTTGTCCGACATATATCCGGTAAAAGCACCCGCTTCGAGGTGGAAGATGTGGTTGAAGTTCTCCTGGGGGAGGAAGATGCAAAGACTTCCGCTGAAGTCGTAGATGCCTCTCACCGTGAAGGAGTAGGAAACATCTTCGAACTTTTCCTCAAGGGTGATAGTGTCTCCCACGCTGAGGTGGAACTTATTCTGATAGGGTTCAGATACGAAGACTTCATTTCCCTCGAGCGTGTCGGAAATGGCGATATATCGGCTGTCCGGCGCATATCCGTACACGGTGATCTCTTCCCCCTTGCGCACACCGGAGGTCGTGAGCAGGTTCTCTATAGAGATGGTCTCCGCGGCTTCATCCTGTGTGGTAATGCGCTGTCCGTTGCTGTCTTGACATCCTTTCAGGATATACTGATTTCTGGCAATGGCATTCTCTTCAATAGAAGATTGATAATGGTCAATGGTTTCCGGCAGGGAGATTGCAAAGGCCATGAGAAACATCACGAATGCGATGCCGAAGAAGAGGACGAGGTAGCCGCCTACATTGTGCAGTAGGATCCTCAGGCGGAAACGCTTCATGAACTTCCAAGACGGAAGACGGACGGCCTTCGTACGCTTGGAGGTGGATAAGTCGCGACGCAGGAAACGCAGTGGGGACAGACGAAGTTTCCTGTAGATGACGATGAAGTTTACCAATGCCATCAGAAGGATCGGAACAATGGTGGTCACGAGGAAAGCCTTCGCATTCCAACGCGTCTCATACTTAATCAGACTATAGGAACTATAGTATAGGTTCACGCACACGTTCTTAAAGAGGGTATATCCCAGGAGATTACCGAGGATCGCGGCAAGGAAGGTGACACAGATCGGAAGGATCATGTAGTGACGGACCACTTCACTTCGACGGTAGCCGGTGGCACGGAGCGTGCCGATGACCGCAGATTCATTCACGATGGTGTTACTGGTGGTAATGGCGAAGATGAAGGCCAGCACGCCGATAAAAACATACACCATGACGGATACGAGTGCACGGTCTTTTCCCAAGTCGTCGGGGGCAAAGTGGATGGCCTGGTTGGCATATTCCGGCACGAAATCGGTGAGGGCGTTCACACCATCTGAAGCGGCCAACATGGCGATCCGACCCATCAGGTTGTCTGCTATTTCTTTCTGCGCTTTCGCATTTTCAGGCTTTACCTTGTACTGGAATGCGTACTGATACGTCGCATCAGAAGGAAGTGCTGCCCATGTCTCGTCCGTGACGACTGCGACGTTGAACTCGATGGCATTGAAAAGAAAGTCGGAATTATTCTTATAGAGCGAGGAGTAGTCTGGTGAAGCGATCAGTCCGGACACGGTAAAAGTTTCACCGCCGATGATCATGGTATCACCGGTGTGGATGTGGTTGCTACGAGCATGTCCGGCGTCGATGGCAATCTCAGAAGGGCCTTCCGGCAGGCGGCCGTCGTGAATACAGGCCGTGTTTACTTCCTGACGGATAGCATAGATTCGAACGGTGGCATCTTCACATTGATCGAGGTCGATATCTTCCGAACATTCTTTATAGAACTGTTCATATATAGTAATTTCTTCCGGCATGTCAGATAGAAGTTGGTCGCTGGCCTGTTCTTTCAGGTTGAAGTGACCATGCTCAATGTTATATTTTTCGTAAGATTCGTCGATGGATGCGACCATGCTGCCATTGGCTACTTCCACACCGGAGGCCAGGCCGATCATGGCCACCATGAACAGCAAGAGAACGATGTACTTCTTCCAATCGTGCTTGAGCTCACGAGGAAGACGTTTGGTTAATGGATTTTTCATAGTGCTTCTCCTATATCAGTCTTTCGTGTGGGGAAAGGATCACCACTCAAGTTCGGCGGCGCTGATCTTGTGTTCATTGAGAATGTTGTGACGGACTTTACCATCGCGTAGCTTGATGGTGTGATCGGCCATGTCGGAAATGGCATTATTGTGGGTCACCATGATGACGGTATTACCATACTTCTGATTCACGTCTTCGATCAGCTTCAGAATCTCTTTGGAAGTGTTGTAGTCGAGTGCGCCGGTCGGTTCGTCGCAAAGAAGGATGTCTGGATTCTTCACGATGGCACGGCCAATCGATGTGCGTTGTTGCTGTCCACCGGAAAGCTGATTCGGAAGTTTGTAACGATGCTCCCAGAGTCCAAGCGTGTGAAGAAGATCGTCAATCGGCAGGGGCTGATCGGACAGGTAAGCGCCGACCTCGATATTCTCTTTCACATTCAGATTCGGAATCAGGTTATAAAGTTGAAACACATAACCAAGATGCTTGCGGCGGTACTCTGTCAGTGCCCGTTCGTTCATGTCCCGAAGCTTGTCTCCGTCAATGGCGATGTATCCGGAATCGGCCTGATCGATGCCACCAATGATGTTCAATAGTGTGGACTTGCCTGAACCCGACGGCCCGAGCAGTACACAGAATTCACCTTTGGTGACGGTAAAATCCATGCCACGTAGCACGTCTTGACGGCTGGATCCCTCACCGAAAGATTTGCAGATGTTTTTCACGGTTAAAAAAGTATTCTCTCCCATAAACTACCTCATATTTTGTATTTTTGCGCATAAGAAATGAACACATGAACAACTGTTCATACAAATTATTCAACAGAAACATGCATGTGTCAACATATGAATCGTTGTTCATATGTTACAAAAATCCAAAACAAAAGTGGGGATAATGTTGTTGGAACATGTTGTCACCTCCTTTTCCGTGCAACAAAAAAACGAGGTTTCTGCCACACAAAATGCAGAAAAGTCTCGTTTCCAACAACACATACCGGGGAACACCCGTGATGACGACATGTGTTACATGTGGGGGACACATGCAAACTACTCCCTAATCTTCTTTGTTAGTCTACTGTCGTGGACAGGTGATGTCAACCCTGAAATCTTGTTTTTCGCATAGATGAGGTGATAGAATACCACATGTGCGAATATGCACGAATAATGTGCACGATTTCAGTGTGCAGGTCCTTCTTTACACGATGTGATGAAAGAAGAGCGGAAATGAATCTAGAAACAAGGATATGTAAATATGAGCGAGCAGAAAATCAAATTACTGATCATTAACCCAGGTTCCACTTCTACGAAGGTCAGCCTGTTCGAGAATGAGGTGTCCCTCTTCGAGCGCAGTCTTTTCCACGATGCGGATGAGCTTCTGAAGTTCCCCCATGTCAACGATCAGATGCCTTTCCGATATGAAGTGATCCTTCAGATGCTGAAGGATGAGGGATACCGCGCCGAGGACATCGATGTGTTCGTTGGACGTGGTGGTTCCGCCCATACTCAGCCGGGCGGTATTACAAAGATTGACCAACGTCTATATGATGATACCGTAGCAGCAGTTGGTGGAAGTGAACATCCTGCGAAGCTCGGCGTCATGCTAGCTTGGAAATTCGCCCAGACCTTCGACAAGCCGGCTTATACATTGAACCCGACAAACGTGGATGAGTACGGCGAATACGCTCGCTTGACCGGCATCAAGGGAATCTACCGTGTGTCCCATTCCCACGTGCTGAACCAGAAAGCGGTCGCGGCATATCACGCGGAACATGTCATGAAGAAGAACTACAAAGAATGCAACTTCATCGTGGCGCACATCGATGGTGGCATCACGGTCAGTGCACATGACCACGGCAAAATGGTCGATGGCAACATGGGCGCAGACGGTGAGGGTGCTTTCACCCCGACAAGAATCGGAAGCGTGCCGGTCCTGGCGCTCCTCGACTATATCGAGGCCCACTCGGTAGAAGAAGTAAGACTCCGCTGCTCCCGCGCAGGTGGTTTTGTCGACTTATTCGGAACTGCGAATGCGGATACGATTCATGAACTGTTGGAAAAAGGTGATAAGAAGGCGGATCTGGTCTGGAACACGATGCTGTATCAGATCTGCAAAATGATCGGCGAGATGAGCGCGGTGCTCTGTGGTAAGGTGGATGGAATTCTTCTGACCGGCGGACTCCTTCGTTTCGCAGATGTTGAAGCAACGATCGCGAAGCGCTGCGGTTGGATCGCGCCCATCAGCGTATATCCCGGCGAGATGGAGCAGGAAGCCTTGGCACTACCTGCACTGAAGGTGATGCGTGGCGAGCTGACGCCGCTCACATATTCCGGCGAGGATGTCTGGCAGGGATTTCCCGGCATGGATCTGTGAGGTGTGACACCGCAAGTTGAGGGGCCATTTCAGCTATGACACCGCTAGTCGCTGGGCCATGTGAGCATGTCCTGATGAAATCGTGAATGAATATGAACGATCAAGAAAGTGAGGAAATCGATATGAGTTTGATTGAGAGAATTCGCGCAAAAGCGAAAACAAATGTAAAGAAAGTGGTTTTACCGGAGGGAGACGAGTCTCGTACGATCCAGGCCGCGGCCATCATCAAGAAGGAAGGACTGGCTGAGCCGGTGTTGATCGGTGATCCGGAGGCGATTGCGAAGGAGGCTTCGAATCTAGGCGTGAATCTTGAAGGCATCGAGATTATCGCCCCTTGTAACAGTGTGAAATTCGATGAATATGCGGCGACCCTGTACGATCTGCGTAAGGCCAAGGGCGTGACAGAAGAGCAGGCCAAGACACTGGTTTCGGATCCGATGTATTTTGCCGTCATGATGGTCAAGCTCGGGGATGCAGATGGTCTGGTCTCTGGCGCAGTACACACGACCGGCGATATGCTTCGCCCGGCACTGCAGATCATCAAGGCGAAGCCTGGTATGTCCATCGTGTCCAGCAGTTTCCTGATGGAGTGCCCGAACAAAGAACTTGGTGAAGACGGTCTTCTGGTCTACGCGGACTGTGTCGTAAATCCTTGCCCGACTGCGCCGGAAGTGGCCCAGATTGCAGTATCGGCAGCGGAGACTGCCCGTGTTCTCTGCGGGATTGAAGAACCGCGCGTTGCGCTTCTTTCCTTCTCGACGAAGGGCAGTGCCAAGCACGAGCTGGTTACCAAGATGCAGGAAGCTACCGCGTTGGCCCATGAGATGGCACCGGATCTTCTTCTGGATGGCGAGATGCAGTTTGATGCGGCGCTGGTGCCGGAAGTCGGTGCATCCAAGGCGCCGGGAAGCCCGGTTGCAGGACGTGCAAACGTGTTGATCTTCCCAGATCTTCAGGCCGGCAACATCGGATACAAGATTACCCAGAGAATCGGCGGCGCGGATTGTTTTGCCGTATTACAGGGACTTGCTAAACCTTGCAACGACCTTTCCCGTGGATGCTCGGTGGAAGATATCGTCAACACGGTGGCCATGACCGCAGTCCAGGCCCAGGGCTGACGTTCTGGCTGGTTTGAAGCCGCCTACTGGCGGGACTGAATTGTGATGAAATGAACGTGCGATAGAACGTGCGATAGGATGGATTCTGCGTATTTGGAGATCCATCCTATTGTTTTACGGGGATATTCAGGGAAGCGACGAGCCGTCGATAGGATGCACAGCGGTAAAAAAGCCCAGCCGAATCCTACTCCCCCCCAGCGCATCTTGCCGTCGATAGGATGCACGGCGGTAAAAAGCGCGGCCGCATCCTACTTTCCCCCAGCGTATCTTGCCGTCGATAGGATGCGCGGCGGTAAAAAGCGCGGCCGCATCCTACTTTCCCCTAGCGCATCTTGCCGTCGATAGGATGCGCAGCGGCAAAAAGTCCAGCCGCATCCTACTTTCCCTCAGCGCATCTTGCCGTCGATAGGATGCGCGGCGGTAAAAAGCGCGGCCGCATCCTACTAACCCCAGAGCATCGTGCCGTCGATAGGATGCGCGGCGGCAAAAAGCGCGGCTGCATCCTACTTCACCCCAGCCGCATCCTATCCGTGCCCTGATCGGCAGGATTTGAAACAGTTTCCCCAGTGTCTTCGTCTAACATATAGACTGTGATGCGATTCCAATTGGATCGTATGAGAAAGGAGCAGAATCAGAGTTGATTATGAATACGAGAAGTGCGGCCCATGCAACGAAGACTGTGGCACGCGCAACAACTTCGGCGCGTACAACAACTGCGGCACGAGCAAGAAGATTACTGATACCCGTGCTGGGCCTTGCGATCCTGCTGAGCGGATGCTTGAAGCGGGGCGTGTATCTGTCGGATGACGAAGTGGTGCGGAAGATGGAGAAGCAGACTGGCACGGAACACGTGATGATACTTGATAAAGAAGAGAAGGATGGGTATGTTCTTTATCACATGAAGACCGATCAGCGTGGCATTGAGTTCACTGCTGCATCTCATCCTTCCGGTGATTCCGGGATCTACAATCCGGCGAACGTGAATGTCTACGATTATGTCGACGCGGTACACGCGCTCTACGACGATCAGATTCATGCCATCCACGATGAACTCAACGGCGACAATAATGTAGCCGTGTTTAAGGACCGTGCGGAACTTCACGTCATTTGCCAGAGAATTGAAGAGATGGATGCCATCTATCGGCAGGAACTGGCCTATCACGATGCAAAATGGCTGAAGACATTCCAGATCGATGTTGTGAATATTTCACGACGTGACGCAGGCATGGAGAAAGGCGACTTCAGCTACGGTGTGCTGATCAACGGCACCATCGATGCAGATGAACTGGAGAAGTACATCTGCGACTTGTACGAAGAACGCACGGGCCAGCCGCTGAAGTAGTAGCATCGAGAAGCGAAGTGTGTGTTCCTTTCCGACTAGCGGAAGAGTTACGATGAGGAAACTCTATGATGAGTATTCCTTTCTGATTCGGTAAAATCACTCGACCAGCTTGTCGAACCGTTCTTTGAAAATTTTCTTGTTGTTCTCGAAGAGGTTGTTCCCCTCCGTGTCGATGGAGACGATGAGCGGACCGAACTCCTTGACCTTCATGATCCACAGGGCTTCTGGCATGCCGAGGTCCATCCACTCTACGCCGACAAGTTCTTCTACTTCCTGAGCGGCGACGACTGCACATCCGCCCGGATAAGCACAGTGGATGGCACCGAATTTCTTACAGGCTTCAGTGGTCTTCTCCATCATGCCGCCCTTACCGATGATGAGACGCAAGCCCGTCTGCTCGATGAAGTCAGCCTCTGCAGCCTCCATTCGGCGACTGGTAGTCGGTCCGACGGAGACCATGTACTGCTTGCCGTTCTCGTCTTTGCCGACGATCGGACCCGCGTGGAAAATCGCGCCGTCCTTGAACTCGAAGTGTTCCGGCATGATCTTCTCTTGTACGACACGGCGGTGACCACTGTCACGGCAGGTGGCCAGCATACCGGTAAGATAGACCGTATCACCGATGCGAAGGTCCTTGATCTGTTCATATGAAATTGGGGTTGTGAGTATTTTCTTCATCTGATTACACCTCCGTACCGTCGGTTAGAGACTTCTTATGTGAAAGCACTTCCGATGAGAGATCCTTGTGAATGATGATCTCTCCACGTCTGGTTGCCCAGCAACCGGTGGAAATGCCGACACCCAGCGTAGCCGGGTGATGCGCGGCGGCCTCGATATTGACGCCAAGTACGGTCTGGCTGCCACCGAATCCGAGTGGTGCAATGCCGAGAGAATTCAAGCCTTCGAAGATCTCGTCTTCCAACTTCGCCACGGCCGGATACTGGCTATGAGTGCCCAAGGGACGAAGTAATGCTTTCTTTGAGAGCATCGCTGAAGTGGCGGCACAGGTGCCGAGGCCGATGCCAAGGCAAAGCGGCGGGCAGGCGTTGGCGCCCCAATCGAGGATGGTCTGATAGACGAATTTCTTAATGCCTTCCACACCTTCCAGCGGCATGAGTACTTTGCTTCTGCCAGGAAGCGAACATCCGCCACCGGCCATGTACATGCGAAGGTGAAGGTCGGAACTTCCCGGAACGAGTTCATATTCGATATATGGTGCACCATATCCAGTGTTATCACCGGTGTTGTGCTCTGCGAGCGGCTCAACGACATTCGGGCGAAGTGGTGTCTGAAGGGTAGCGTTACGGCAGGCTTCGACCAGTACATCAGCAATGTCAGCCTGATACGGAAACTCCGTACCGACTTCTACGAAATACTGGATGACGCCGGTGTCCTGACAAAGCGGACGATGCAGCTTCTTGGCCAATGAGAGATCGGTCAGCATGCATTCATACATGGTCTTGGCATGCGGGATCGTCTCCTGCTCATGCATTTCCCGAAGTCGTGCTTCGACATCATCGGGAAGGTAAATGCCTGTCATGGCAGTAAAATCCTGCACGGTCTTTACAAACTGCTTTCTCAACGTCTCTTCCATAAGGCGCCTCCTTCGAATAAGCTACGGAAGGCTACAAACGAGCCTACCAAAGTATCGCATAGACCATGGGAAAATTCAAGAAAACGGACATTGGAAAAGTGGAAGGCAAAGTCGTATGGATGCCTTACGAATTTGTCATTCCCAATCGAGCAAAAAATTATAGAATATTATTTGGACGAGATGTAAGTTCGCGAGTATATTTTCAGGACGAGATGTAAGTTCGCGAGAATACTATCCGGACGAGATGTGCGCTTTGCGAAGTATCGTGAACCTTCGATCGTCTGAGAAAACGAGGTAGCAGATAATGAAGAACAGAAAATGGATTGCACTATTACTTTCGCTGGCGATGCTGGGAAGTATTTGCGGATGTAAGAAGAACTCGGCTTCGAAGGATAATAAGTTATGGAAGACCAGCATCTCAGAAGCAGCGGAGCCGAGAGATTCTTCTGAAGGATCCGCTACGGAGACCACCTCTGCATCGACTTCTGAGACGACGGACGAGACTTCCGGAATTACTTCTGATACGACTTCTGAAACCACAACGGTTCCGGAAGAAACGACCGCACCACTCCCGATTCCGGAAGGTGCCAAAGAACCAATCCATCCTGATATGGGATTCGGTGAAGGTTCCCAAAATTCGATGACGGAGAGACTTCTTGAACTGGATGGTGTCGTGGCCGCGGAGTTGCTCTGTTATTTGAATCAAGGTGGAATCTATTATGTGATCTTCAAAGTGCCATTAGATTGGGAACATCCGGAGAATGGCTCATTCCATCTACGTACCGTATTGAATCTGACTTCAGAATCGAACCCCACGACATTCTTATGTAACGGATACATGCTGGGAAGTATGTCTGCGGTGAATGAAACCGCAGTGATGTTCGGCACGAATTGTATTGAATGCGAACATCGTTTCTTCGGTTCTTCCGTCCCGGAAGGCCTCGATATTGATTCCACTGAACTGTGGCAGTATCTGACGGTAGAGAATGCTGCACATGATTTCCACTTCATCATCGAACAGTATAAGAAGATCCTGCCGCAGAAGTGGATCTTCACGGGATCAAGTAAGGGCGGACAGGTGACTTGTTATCAGTCCTGCTACTATCCGGATGACTGTGATGTCTATATTTCTTATGTTGCACCAGGCGGAGGTGCGCGACAGATGACGGGGTTCTATGAACACATGTATACCGACATCGGAAACAAAGTATATGGAGAGGAGAAGGGCAAATACTATCGTGATCTGATGTTGGAATTCCAAGTAGAAGCGTTGAAGTTGAAAGAGAAATACGCTTCTTTATACTACCAGCAAGGTCTGAATGAAGGCACGGTCTTTCGCGATTTTGCTACTCCGGAGATCTTATACGATGTAGCGGTACTGGAATTTGCGACCGCGACATGGCAGTACTTCCGTGATTTTGATGCAATAGAGAGAGTATTAGCCATGGATCGCAATAGCAAAGAATTTAAAGATGCAGTATTCGTCCTGCTGTGTACTGCAAACAGTCCGTCAAGTCTTAGCGCTTCATCATTGATTTTCCCATATTTCATACAAGCGGCTACACAGAACGGGGAGAATAAGATGACCTTCTCATATATAAGGGATGCGTTGAAAGCACAGGGTCTGGAAGACCTTCTCACCGTCACGGAAGATATGGAGAAAGATCTTTTGTTCAAACTCGTATTTACATCGGAACAACTGGAACAGTTCACGTTCCATGGAGAGAAGAATTACCAAGATCTGCTCAATTGGTCTCATACGACGAAGAACACCGTCATCATGATTTATGGTGGCGAGGACGTCTGGTATACGGATCGGCTTCCGGATGTAACGGATAATGAGAATGTGCATACCTATGTGGCGGAAGAATACTCCCATATCGCAATGATCTTTAATCTGACACCGGATGAATCTTCGGAAATCAAGCAAATCGTTACTGAAGCACTGCAAAGTGATTGAGTAGACACGAATCTTCCGATACATTGGAAAAAAGTCGGATGTTTTCGATGTGTTTCTTGTTTGGTCATAAAATAGTCAATTTTTCGGGACTATAATTAGGTGTAACTTCGGGTAGGTGCACCCAAGAACGAGAAACGCGTAGGAATGAGATTATGTTTACTTGGAACTTTCATTACATCTCCAAGGCAAGGCTTTCGGAGACATTACGCCAACTGAATCTTCCTTCCAAGAAGGGAGAAGTTCTCGTTCGTATTCATACCGCAATCCATCTCGCCGATGAAGCCGTTGACCTCGCGCGTTTTATCAAGAATATCGTTCCCAATGCAACGATCTTTGGAACCAGTACATCTTCTGTGATCAACGGCGGACGTTATGCGCAGAATCAGTGCATCATTTCAGTCAGCCTGATGGATGATGGCAAGATCCGTTCACAGATGATTCCTTATATGGATGCGGAGAATGACTCGATCGTTCCGGCCAAGTTGATCTGTGGACAGATTAAGCACGAGTTGATCGAAGATGATACGAAGCTTCTTCTGACCGCGATTTCCGGCAAGTATATGGATTCGATGGTGTTCATCGACCGATGCAATGACACATTCCCTGGATTGCCAATGATGGGTGGTGTAGTTTCCAGTAACACGTCCACGATGGCTGAACTTACCAAGGACGGATTCGTCTTCAACGAAGAGACTTGGTCCGCGCATGCAATCCTACTCGCGTCATTCTCAGGCAGTGAATTGGAGAGTTTCGTCTCTTGTGCAACGGGAATACAAGTGATCGGTGAAGAAGAAGAAATCACAGATACATTCCGCTCCGCATTGTTGACGATTGGCAATCAGGATGCGGTATCGGCCTTTACATTCGGTCTTCCAGAGCTGTTGGATGATTTTCCTAGGATGAGACTTCTGCTTCCGTACGTATATACGGATCTTGAGGAAGTTCCGGTCTACATGGATTATTGCCCAGATACTTCGCTTCAAGTGCTTTTCCCAAAGGATGAGCCGCAGAATGTGCAAGACTACGCGATAAGAAGTGATATCGATGTAGAAGTCGAGCGGAACCTGCTCTGTACACAGTACAGTATTCAGCCCGGAAATAAGATTCGTCGTGCTTTCATCTACGATGAAAAAGTTGCTTCAGACAATCGCTTGATGTTCCGTCGGGTGGAGAGCTTCGAGAAAGCAGAGACAATCTTCGCGTATACTGGGTTTGTACGAATGACAAATTTCAAGAATTTCACGAAGTGGGAGCTCTCGGCCTATGAGAATTCCAATGCTTGTGGATGCACCATGGCGGGTGGCATTGCTTTCGTGAGAGGAAGAAACCTGTTGACGAGTAATGCTTTCACTATCGCTGCAATTGGTGAGAAACCTTATGCACAGGAATTTAATCCCTACGCGTTATCGCATACCGAGTCGTTGACCGCAGAGAATAAAGAAGTGCTGGACTTCCTAGTGGATGTTGAGAACCAAGTGGAACGAAGTGGCAATGAAGCAGAGATTATGAGAATGCGTAGCATCCTTCAGGTCTGTGAACGTAAACTCCTGTTCTCCGACTACGATGAGGTACCTAACGAGGCCGCGCTGAAACTGGATATAAAACTTCGCGGATATGACCGGCTTTGCATCATCAATGTAATGGAAAAAGCCGAGATGGAGAGTGTTTTTACCAGTCATCATATTGACCTGACCTTCAAAAATTATATGGGAAAATGCATCAACTTCGCTCGTTTGAAGAAGTATCACGTATACCTTCTGGGCGGCTGGCAGATTGCCATTGCAGAGACGTCTTTCCGTGTCTCTCGTTCGGACTTCGTACGGGATATGGAGATCCTGCAGCGCGAGTTGTTCGAGTATTCGGAAGACTTCATCGCCATCGTGCCAATCTTCTGTGTAATCGACGGGTGCGCGGCCGATAATATGTGGTTATTGTACAATACCGCACGTGCAACCATGATGAACAAGAACATCCAGTTCTATGTATGTGATGCATCTGAAGAGAATAACCTCGATGAAGAGAGCGTACGTGAACGTTATCACATTATCAATGTGATTAACTACGCCATCTCGAATGACAAAGTCGTTCCGTATTTCCAGGGTATTTACGATAACAAGCAGAAAGAGATCAATCACTACGAAGCACTGATGCGTCTGGTGGATGAGAATGGTAAGGTCTACTATCCGAACAGTTTCTTGGATGTGGCGAGAAGTTACGGTGTATTCTACGATGAGATGTCGAAGATCATGATTCGTAAGGTGTTCGAGCGATTCCACAATATGGATGACATCAGCGTGAGTATGAATATCAGTATTCGCGATATCAAGAATCCGGATATTGTGAATCTGATTTATGAGAAATTATCGCAGGAGAAATACCCTTCACAGTTTATTCTCGAGATCCTCGAGAATGAAGATGTGGACGATTACACAGAGTTGGTCGGCTTCGTCGATCGTATCCACGAATTAGGCGGAATGGTCTCCATCGATGATTTCGGAAGCGGCTTCTCGAACTTGCAACACCTGTTAAGTATCCATTCAGATTATCTGAAGATTGATGGCTCCATTATTCGTAATTGCTGCACCAGCAAAGACTCCGAGAATATTATTGCTATGATTTCCGGTTGGAAGATGCTCTCTGGAAACAAGGTCTGCATTGTTGCAGAATTTGTGGAGAATGAGGCGATTCAGGAGAAAGTTGTGAGCTATGGTGTAGATTATTCGCAGGGGTATCTCTTCTCGAAGCCCGCACCGGACATTATCCAGAGTGCTCGATAGTGAAGGAAGGGTTTCGTAAATGGGTAAAGACAACAGTAAGAAGACCATCGCACTGGTTGTAGAGAATATTTTCACAGATTTTGCCGGAGGCTTGATTCAGTCTCTTGCGAATGCGATACACTTGTACAAGAACATCAACCTTGTTGTGATTGCCGGTCAGTATGACTTAACACGAACGCTGGTCCCGCAGTATCGTGAATATTTGACCTCCTATAATGCAATCTATCAGCTTCAACAGCAATGTAAATTCGATGGCATGATCGTATGCCTGGGTAGTATGGTTCCTGCCAATGTGGAATTGTTCGATCGTTGGGTCAAGAGAAATCAGCACATGCCTACTGTGTATACGGTATGCGAGATTGAAGATCGAGTATCTGTAAACTACGACAATACCACCGGTATCCGAGAGGCGGTTGACTACCTAGTTAATTTCAATGGCTTCCGTCATTTTGCCATGATGGGCGGCCGTGAAGATAACTTCGATTCGATGAAGCGTAAATCTATCTATGCGCAGTCTCTTGCGGAGTATGGGATTACCTTCGAAGAGAAGGATTATATTGCCACGGAGATGTTTGTCGACACACAGGAAGAAGCGCGCATTCTTCTGGATCGGAATCCGGATGTGCAGGCGATCTTCTGCGTGAATGACTCGGTAGCGATTGGACTTTATCAAGAGATGGCACGAAGAAGACTTGTTCCGGGTAAGGACATTATGGTTTTTGGCTTCGATAATACAAAGACGTCAACGAGAATGATTCCTTCACTTGCCTCCGTTGGTGCCGGAAATGAGACCATGGGCAAGAAGGCTCTAGAACTTCTTCTGAAGATGATCGATGGCGAACAGGTAGAATCTGCGACGGTAGGTACGAGATTCTATGGTCGTGAATCGCTCCCGTATTCCATGTATGAGTTCTCCAATATTGATTGGCGGAACATTGAAGAAGAGACGATCTATAATATGTTCGATGAGTGCTTCTACCGCTATAAACCGGAGTTTGTCAGCCGTGAAGCGATAGATCTTCGTCGTCTGTTCAAGGAGATTATCACGCATATCAATCAAGCACTTCGCAACCAATATATGAGTTCGGATGATTTCAACGAGACGAAAGATCTAATCCGTATCTTCTTCGAGAATGGTGCGATGCGATATACCGATACAGAGAGATTTCTGACATATATTAACCGTCTTGACACGAGTATTAATGCCACACAGAACCGATCCAACGCAGGCCACATTGAATATGTGAATCGCCTGTTCTCCTATGCGCGTGATTGTGTAATCCATTCTCTGTCGAAGACGATTCGAAATAAGAATGATGAACAGACAAGATTTAGACGGGATTTGTTGGATTTCCTCGTAGATATCGAAGATGCGGACGCTGAACAGGATAATGTTGTGAACCGAATTGTGGCGAATTTCGAGAAGTTGAACATGCGAGATGCAGCACTCTTCTGCTTCACTCAACCAGTCAACTACGAGAAAGGTGTCGAGGATTTCTTCCCAGAGACGATACGCCTTTGCTGTCTGACCAAGTCCGGAGAGCTTCACGTAATTTCTGAAGAACGTCGCCTCGGCCGATTGAGTGAGATGTACCAGCGTGTCGAACTTGCGGAGATTTACAAAGAATGTGCGACATTCCCGATATTCTATAAGACTCGTTACTACGGTTTTCTGGTTTGTAAGATCGATAGCATGATAACGACTTCCGGTGAGTGCATCGCCCAGCAAATTGGCCGTTCGATCTATCTGCTCGGAGAGAAACTGATCTGATTCTTCTTTGCGGGAACTACCCTGATTACTTTGAAGATTCCGGTAAGAATTTTGCAAGAACTTTCAACAATTCTTTGACGTTGATCGGCTTGGCCACGTGATCGTTCATGCCGGCTTCCAAGGACTTCTGTTTATCTTCGGTAAAAGCATTCGCAGACAGTGCGATGATCGGCAGTCTGGCGTCTGGATAGCGCGCGCGGATCTGCTTCGTTGCTTCGTATCCGCTTAAGGTCGGAAGCTGAATATCCATCAGGATGAAGTCGTAGTGATCCGGACCATTCGTGCGTACTTTCTCGACGGCAATCGGCCCGTCTTCTGCGAAATCAATCTCCATGCCACGATCACCGAGAATATCCAATGCGATCTCACGGTTCAATTCGTTATCTTCAACCAGCAGAACGTGTTTACCTTGCAGGTAGGACTCATCCATCTGTTTGGTCGGCTGCTGTTCACGCAGGAACACTTCAATCTCTTCCTGCGAAGCCAGTCTGTGTTCGACTGTATACGTGACGCAGGTGCCCTTGCCTTCCTCGGACTGAATATCGATGGTTGCGCCCATGGCATCTGCCAGTTTCTTAACGATCGACATGCCAAGTCCTGTACCCTGTGTTCCGCTCCGCTTCGCAGATTCAGCTCGCTCGAAAGAGTCGTAGATCTTGGTAAGGAATGCAGGACTCATACCGCAACCGGTATCTCGGACGGTGATCACAAATCTGCCGCAACCCGATTTCTCACACGGAACCTGCTGGACGCTGTACCAGATCTCACCACCTGCGGGGGTGTACTTGATAGCATTGGAAATGAGGTTGGCGATGATCTGATTCGTACGGCTCTCATCGATCCACAAGTACTTGTCTTGCGTGTCGAAAGTGGAATGGAACGTCAACCCTTTGCGCTCGGCATCGGCGCGGAATACTTCGAGAATGGTAGCCTTCTGAATGGTCACAAGATGCACTTCTTCATGGATCTCCAACTTACCGGATTCAATCTTCGCCATATCCAGAATATCGTTCACGATATGGAGCAGGTAGGAGCTGGAATTCTTGACTTTCTCGAGCGCAGAATCGCGGATCTCGGCGTCCTCTTTGTGCTTGATGGCCTGATCGGTGAAGCCGATGATGGCGTTCATCGGCGTACGAATATCGTGGCTCATATTGAAGAGGAATTCAGACTTCGCTTTGTTCGAAGACTCAGCCTCGATTCTTGCAATCTCGGACTGTTTTAGTTCAAGACGTTCGAAGAGAAGTCCGCAGTACATGGAAACCGTGTTCATGATGTCTTCATCTTGTTCGGAGAATACGTGATAGTCCGTCAAGTAGTGAATGGATAGGGTACCTGCCAATTTACCACCGGAATAGACGAGCTTCATCATAGAAGATTTTACCGGACACTTCTTATTCGGATAGACACCATTCCAGCCTTTGCGAACATCGTTCATGATTGCGAGACCTTCGCTTCCGTAATCCACTTCTGTGACAGAGGTGAAAGGACAATCGTTGCAGATATCCTGCGCGATGTCGGTCATGCCGGGTGCATTGAGCACGATGCGCTGATTATCGATACCTCGGAAAATGACCTGATCACCGTTCGTGACTTCTAGAATTCGACTTCCGAAGAATGTGACGAATTGATTGAGATCCGGCGTGTTGTCGAAGATAAAAGCAAGCGAGTCCGCACGGATCTGCGACTTGATCAGTTCGTTCTTCAAGGTCAAGGCTTTCTTGCGTTCTTCCTCGTCGAAGTGAATCATCTGGGATACATTCTGGTGTGTACCTTCAAGACGGGTACCTGCTGTGTATTCAGGATTACGCACACCGCCGCTTCGAACCATGATCGTGTGACCGTCCGGGTGATGCCAAGGATACTGTACTTCGGCATGCTCGCCGGTAGTCATGGTTGCGATCGCATCTGCAACCAAGTCTTTCGATTCTTCACCGACACGGTCGAACCAAGCGTGATACATTGCCTCCGGAGAGTCCTGATGATCCAAACCGATGAGCGCCAGCATGGCATCATCCGCGTACATTCTCGGCGCATGTCCTTCGTCCAACTCAAATGCCCAAAGACCGATATCTGACTTGGTAATAATATCTGACGAGATCGGGATCGCCCCCAACAAACGACGTTGCTGTTCTTCGATCTGTTCAGTAATATCCAGACTGATTCCGAACAATTCACCGGTGCCGTCAGTATGACGGATCAGACGGCCGGCACAACGTGTCCAATGATAATTACCGTCGACATCTTGTATGCGGAAGGTTGCATCAAATGGCTTCTTTCCATCCTTATTCTTTAATGTTTCGGTAAAGGCCGTGATGGTATCTTCGCGATCTTCAGGGTGGATACGCTCGCGCCAGATCTGGGGATTCTCCGCCAATTCTTTGCCAAGCAGATTCGTGATCTGTTTCGAGAAAACGGTATGTAGTACTTCATTATGTTCACCAATTTGGAAAGACCACTTTCCGGCATCAATGGTGTCCATGATTACGTCATTTCTCAGCGCCTCGCGTTTCGCATCCTCGAGCGCGATCTGAAGCCGTTCCTGCTGGATGCTGAGTGCTTTTTCCGCCGAAATATCGAACACGATACCATACATGATTCTAGTTTCATCCTGTGCAACTTCGGAACGTGCGAGGGTATGGTACCAGCGGTATTCACCGTTCTTCTTTAGCAGTCGGTATTTGATATCACTGATGTAGTCCTGCGTGTCATGATTCTTGACGCCTGCATTGAATTCGGCGAGCGCCTGTTCCCGATCATCTGGGTGAATCCGATCGGTCCAGGCGGAGAGTTCATTCGGGAAGTCTTCTTCTGAAGCTTCGAAGCCAAACATACGACGCATCTCATCCGACCAGTTGATATCGATGATCTCATCTTGTTCGTTGACACTCATGTTCCAAAGCGCCGCATTGACCATGTTACCGAATGCTTTAACATGGCGCTGTTGATTGGCAAGATCCAGGGACATGGTCATTCGCTCGAAATACATACGCGTTACGTCGTTCTGGAGAAGTGTCGTGACAAGAATCAGCGAAGCGGCACCTAAGATGACGGTCAAGTCAAAACCCGTGCAGATTACGACCAATGAACCAATGATTGGCGCAGAGAAGTAGATTACGATCAGTACGGCAAAACGTACGCCGACCTTCTTGTGGTGCAGAATGGCTATCACCGGTGTGAAGAGCAGGGCCACAATCTGGGTGAGATAGAGATAGAGTGGGAAATCATTGACGATGACTTCATATCCGTCTACGAAGTCCACCACGTTTCCAGATGCAAACTCCAGAACAGATGCGAAGATACAGGCCAAGAAGAGGATGATTGGGACTCGGAAGAGCCACAGATTCATCTTGGTCTTCTCGTTGAAATACGCTTCGCAATACTTGATCGCCAAGACCAGTACGACACTACCACCGCAATAAGACAACAGGTTTACCACATAGCAGAGCATCGTGGGGAGACGATAGTCCATGGAAATATAAGCAAGGGCATCGATGATCAGATAGAAGAAAATGGTAATCAGACAACGTCTTAACCACTTGATTCCATCCGATTGAACCTGCTTGCCGATATATCCCAGCAGTGCGACACCAACAAATGCAGCACTTGTAAACTCAGCGATAGCAATTGGATTCATCCGGTACCCCCGTCCCAACAGTGATGCTTCCATCTCGCAATGCGAAAACCCTATAAGTACATTATTTTTTATATCATCTGCCACATGGAGTTTCAACCGATTTCGGGCGTTCTTCACAGAAAAATTACAACTCCAAGAGAATATGAGGAATGCGGAAAAATCCGTGTGGGGTATACGATAGAATTTGCATGGTTTTTGGGGATTTCTATATGCTTACTCTAGGGAGAGACGGTACGTGTATTCCGTACGTTCTTCTTCGGAAGATTTGTTATATCGTCCGCCGTCAATGTTTGTCCTGGTCATGCCCAGTTTCTCCATCAAGTGGAAGGAGGCGACGTTCTCTGCGTCGCATTGTGCCACGAAATGCTTGATGCCGAAATGCTCGCGGGCGTAAGAAATCAGGGCCTTGGCCGCTTCGAAACAGATTCCTTGTCTCCAGTAATGCTTATTGAGGATCCATCCAAGTTCAGCGACAGTCGAATCCGTCTCGTCCACATATAGGCAGATGCCGCCTATGTGCTTGCCGTCGAGAACAATGGCATATTCATAGTAAGAAGGGGAGGCTTTGGCCCATTCGGCTTCTGCATCCACAATGAATTTGCGTGTATCTTCTAGGGTATCGTTCGGCAGGAATACCATGAGTTTGGTCGTCTCTTTATCTCCGGCATATTCGTGGGTGGAGGCGAGGAAACGAAGTCTCATAGGCATGAGGAACAGTCGCGCTGTCTCGATGATGCGACGATCTTCCGTGAGGATGTTATAGGTATCCGGACGCCGATAGGCATCGCCCATGACTTCGTTGGTGCGGTAGGCCCGAAGCATGTCTATATCCAGTTCTGCCACATAGATGCCGGGCGCTTCCGGTGCTTCCAACTTACACATATCACGCACACCGGGTTCACTCTGAATCCACGCAATACCATCGAATAGTGTCGAATGTCCATTGCAGTCCGGCTGCCCGGCCGGGTAGTTACAGGTGGCGACAGCCAGCATATTCTCATAAGCACGTGTCCGAAGCGCTGACAGGCGGTTGATCTCCATCGGGCAGGCATTCGGGGCGAGGATCAATTCTGCACCCATCTGCATCAGTACACGGGCACTCTCCGGAAACTCTCGATCGAAGCAGATCATGCTGCCGACACGAACGACGCCCTGCTTGGTGTCGAGATCCGCGACTTTGAAACCTTCACCGCCTTGAAGGATCTTCTCTTCGGAAAAATCACACGCATGGACTTTGTCGTAGTGGAGTGCGAGTTCACCGTGACGGTCGAAGAGGGCCACGGAATTGAATGGTTTTCCGACGGATCCGTTCTCGTCGACATTCTTTCCGAGGAAGGTGATGCCGATGGCCATTTCCAGTTCAGATGCCAGTTCCCTGAAAGTCTGCACGAATGCATCGTCCACGGAGATCGCCTCACTTTGAAGCTTACTAAGGTCCTGACAGATCCGATATCCGGTACTCCACATCTCTGGGAAAAGCGCAATATCTGCGCCTTGCGATTTCGCCTCGCGACAAGCGCGTACCCCCTGTTCTAACTGCTCTTGTAACATTGTTCCAGGGAGTAATTGTAGTAGTGCAATTCGTAGTTTCATACTTATTTCTCCTCGTATTGTATGGGTTTACTTCTCGCCTCGACAGAAGTGTGCGATCTCTTCATCCAGGAGCTTAAATACCTTGGCTACCAGGTAGCCGTCAGCGATTGCATGATTCAAGCGTACGGAGACCGGCATCATGTAGCGGCCATCTTCGATTCGGTATTTCCCCCAGTTGATGATCGGTGCGAAGAACAGATAGCCATCCGGAAGCTCGATGTTCAGAGAATCATAGGACAGCCAAGAGATATAGGAAGCATCGAACCAGTTCGGGTGATTCGCAGTATCCAGACCATAATCGCGGGTCGTTTTGGCTTTCTCCACATCGGCCAGCGCATGATCGTAGAAGGTCTGATAGTCTTCGTAATAAGTGGTATACACCGGTGTGCAGGTCTCCGTGTCGTCGTGAAAAACATATTGTGTGGGGTTGATCTGGTCGTAGCAGATCAGTTCATTGGTCTGCCACAGGTAGCTCATTCGATAATCGTCACGGGAGTTGAGTACCTTACTTAACACGTACAGAAAGTTGATGTAGAACTTGGTTTCTTGCGCTCTCGAATACTTCACAAGGTCTGTCACATCTACACGGGACGTGATTGATGTCGAGCATTTACAGTCCTCGGAGAAGTGTCGGAAAACACCTTTCCGATAATATTCATTCATATCAATCTTTTTATAACTTGCTTCACTCATGATGCCTTTCCTTACGTTTTCCTTTTCTTAGGTATAAGTCGTCTTCTTAAGCATAAGTCGCCTTATAGAACATTATCATGCATACCAAGTTTCCAAGCAAGAGAGCGGAAGTATAAAGATGGAGGCGAGAAAAGTCAGGTGGATTTCTGATTTTTCCCTTGTGCGACTGCTTGGGCGTCGACGTTGTGGTCCGCATGGTCCGCTTTCGCGTACCGTCCGGCATAGACCGCCATGACGATCGCCGGTACCAGAATGATCTGTGCGATGATGCCTGGAATCGCCGATGTAAAACCATTGGCGATGAAGATCTTCCAGCCGAAAGATGATTTACCAAGTCCATATAAGATCACGCGCACCACGCCCCACACGACACGTCCCGCAAGCATGGAGAGCAGAAGGGAGACGTAGATGTAGATCCGCTTCTTCGGTAGGATCTGATAAAGAAGTCCTGCCATGAAGCCGTAGGTGGCCAGTTCGAAAGCCATGCCAACACCGGAGGGGATAAGCGGTGGCATGCCGAAGATCATGAATCGAAGAAATGGTGCGATGAATCCAATGGCGGCGCCCCAGAAGGGTCCGCAGAAGAATCCGCACAGTAGTATCGGGAGATGCATCGGACACAGCGAAGCGCCGATCTGCGGAATCTGTCCGGTCACAAACGGAAGTAGCAACGCCAATGCAAGCATCATGGCGCTGAGGGTCATATGAAGAATTCTTTTTCTTGATGACATCTTGATGTCCTCGTTTCCTAAGATATCATCGTCTTGAACGATCGTGGCGCCTTCGTGACGCCGTTAAGTATATGGATCCTTGCCACGTACTTCCCTTCAGAGAAGGACGTTCCCGCCGTCGGGTAGAAGTGTTCTGTCGATGACGCGGTAGGCAGGCTTATATTCCTCACGATATTGTACACTATGATGCACCGGTTGGACACATTTTTCCAGATATGTTTGGCAAGTAGCGTTCCATGCATCCATTGATATTGGGAAATCATTAGACCGCAGAACTTCGGTGACGATGGAAAAGTGCGCCTTGATGGCCGACTCATCGGACAGCGCGGACCCGGTTGAATCTTCCATTCGGGAAGGTGTTCGGGCAGTTGCGAGGAAGGCTTGAAACAACGTCTCCGCATCTTTTCCCATGTATTTCCACGCGGCCAGATTCACCCGTACATACCGTTCATTCAGATCTTCGTAGAGCGGCATGTCACAGGCATCTGTTGATGCATACTCCTGATTCCAGAACGTCCGTGCACGTTCCTCATTGAGAAGAAGGTGTTCGGCCCCAAAGGTGGCCTGAAAGCAGAACTTAATGAGGTCTTGCGGCATCAGCTTGGGGTGATTCGCCAAGTGGTGGTGTAACGCTTCTTCGAAATTCATGCTTCCTGACTTTCCGCGTACTGCTTGATTCGGAGGATGGTCTCACGGATCAGCTCGCTCATGGACATATCTTTCACACCGATGACCTGGTTCTGGCAACGATTCACAGGAATCAAGAGTTTCAAGGCTTTGCTCTGACCTACAGCTACGGCCATGGCGGGCGTGATCTCGCCAAGAAGGGAGTCGGCGGAGATGATGCCGATTGGCCCTACGATGATGTCTGCATCGCGAGCGGCGACAATGACCGGATTCTCGCCGGTCGCACCAGCTTGGGCACCGGCTTTCATCATGGCCCCGGTCGCTACACTATTTGTGCCCACAGCCACTAGTTCACACGCTATATTTTCTTTCTGGATGGCCTCCACGACCAACTGGCCCAAGCGTCCACCTTGTCCGTCAATGACTACGATCTTCATCTTGTACCTCGCTTCTTAATCGTCGCTTAATTTCTGGTAATCCATGTCGCTGAAGACGGCGGCAAAGCTGGAGTCCTGTGGACTACAAGCATAGACGCCGAAGCTGATTTCGCCTTCGCAATCCCACATATGGCACATGCGAAGCATGGAGAACTTCTTCCCGTCGAAAGAATATTCTAATGTAAAATCACTTCCTTTGCGGGTCAGCTGATACCATATTTCGGATACATCCGGCGACACGTCACAGCACGCCCAGTCGGAGTATCCGTGGTTGGTGGCTACGCTGCCAAGGTGGCAGATCTCAGCGGTTTCCCGCTCGATGGAGGCCTTCAACCAAGTGTTTGCATTCAGGTGCATCACCAGGCCGCACTGGTCGTAAGTGCCCTTGGTGTCGAAAGAAGTCTTCACCCGGAAAGTGAAATGTTGATCTGAAGTTTTGGTCTGAAGAACGGGCGCATTGTCGCTACTGAAATCGGCAAAAGTCTTCTGCCAGAGATCCGTTCTCGGATGTGTGGTCATCTCGATTCTTCCCGCTTCAATCTTGCAGGGAAGAGGCTCCGGTGTCCATTGAAGTTTCGAAATATCAAACATACACTTTCCTCCTTCGTCTCTTTCACGTTGATTGTATCGCTTTTTTATTTTAATTTGAAGCAAAGAAGTGAAGGACGATTGCAATGGTTCGCTGTTCGTTACCATTTCGCAAAGATTTACATATTTCAAATGAGAAGCGGAAGTGGAACTGGTCTCACCGGTTGAATACAGCATAGGTGTTTATGGTCTGATAGAAAAAACCCCGAATCCCTTCGAAAAAGGAGTTCGGGGGGGTTCAATCATATGGTCAGGTCGGGTCAGTTCTTGTTCCAAGTATAATCCGACAAGGTTGGGTCACCATAGACGAGTGCTGGGAAATTCTTCTCGAAGTATTGTCTAGACTCATTGGAGCGGATCAACGTGTAGATCAGTCGCATCTGGCCATTCTTTGCACCCATCAGTGTCATACGAGCAGAATTCAGTTCACTGCTAGTCGGTTCACGGAACAGGAAGATTCGATATACAGCCTTAATATATGGATCCATGCTCAGATTCTTTATCTTTGCAAATTCTTCTGAATGAATGAGTATCTCATAGAAATCACAGATAGTAATGCTTGTTGAATAAAGTTCAAAAACACTTGCGCGGAAACTATAGCAATAATTGATATCCGGGAACTTTAAAAGGAAGTTGACGTAGTCTTTGGTGCTGGCGGACCGACGTTCAAAAAGAACGTTGATGGAGTGGGGGACATGTCTTCGTGGAAGAAGCTTCACGTCGCGCAGTCGGATTGCTTCCCATACACATTCATATGCATCTGCACAACCATAACCCGTCTCATTATCACGGCCGCGTGCCCCGATATCTGTCGCGCAACTGTAGAGAATATTGATGACTTGATCCGCCGTCAGATTCGGATTGGCGCTATAAATCAGAGAGATAATGCCGGTAATGACCGGTGCCGCCATGGACGTACCGGACATGAGTTGATATTTATCGCCACTCACGCAGGAATATACTAGGGTGCCTGGGGCGGCGATGTCTACAGTCGAGCCATAGTTTGAATTCTGAGAACGGTGTAGACTGTTGCTATAGTAGTCGAGGTTGACGACTGACACGGCCTTCGAAGAAGCGGCTGGGTACATCGGACTTGTGGTTCCGTCATTTCCTGCAGAACATACGCAGATAACGCCTTTCTTATAAGCCGAAGTCACAGCGTTCTCATAAAGCTGAGATTCAATACTATTACCCAGACTCAGATTAATGACTTTGCAGTTGCAGGTGACGGCGTAGTTGATGGCAGCGACAATTGAACTTGTTTTCGCGAGGCTGCCTCCACCGAGACCGACATTGATGCAGATCAGTTCGACATTTCGATTAGCGGGGCCACTTGCAATTCCGTCCACACCACGACCATTTGTAGAATTTCCGGCGATAATGCCGGCCACGTGTGTTCCATGATCTTCTACATATTTCTGATAAATATCATAGGAGATCGTACGGCCGGTGCCTGTGGAGAAGTCACGAGACTTGGTCTTGTTTATGTTCGCGCTTAGATCTTCGTGATAGATGTCCGGGCAACTGTCGATGACGGCCACACGGGTCCGATACGTCGTGATGCCCCTCATTAGATCCCAAGCTTCATACGTGTGAACTGCATCATGCTGCCACTGGTAAGTGCTGGATGTCACATTGGCGGGACTGCTTCCCTCAAACTCGACAACATAGTTCGGTTCTACGCGCAGAATACCATCTTCCTTGGCCACTTCGTTCATTGCATCTTCGATGGAGACGGGCGCATGATATGCAATCTCATACATGTTGGACGCGTCATCACCCATCAACAGATTGACGCTGTCGATGAATTCAGAATCGAGAAGATCCTCTTCCTTGATGCTTGGCTCAGTGGCAATCAGCAGGCTGTTGTCTTCGTAGTCACTGTCGGGTGAGATGTCTGCCACGACACTTGAAAAAACAGGTGAATCCATCTTCTTCTTTAAGCTGGGCACAGCAAAGCCGGACGCCAGCATAGTCAGCACGATGGAGGTGCTGACTGCACGTTTTACTTCTCGTTTCATAATTCCCTCCTATAAGAAATATTTCCTTTCAGATGGATTATAACATTTTCCTTTTGCGTAAATAAAGAAAAATTTATGTTTTTCATTCGCGAATGAAGAATGGATACGACGTAAAAAGAAAATGACAAGGCAAGCATGAATATGTCATAATGGTTAGCAGATTATTCTAGGAGGATGAAGATGAGTAGAAGAATTTCACAGAAGATTGCAATGTGCGGACTTGCGGTGGCAGTAGCTTGGCCGATGGCCTCTTGTAAGAAGAGTGAGACGACGGAAAGTATGACTGAGACGACGGAAAGCGTGACCGCATCAACAGAAAAGGAAGAGAAAGCGGTATTAAGCCTAGATGAACTTCCCATTCTGGATGGTGCGACCGCGAATGAGCCATTCTACGAGGCGGTCGTTGCGAAGATGTGTGATGTCGATCAGGATACGGCCAAAGCCAATATACTTTGCTCGACCACGGACGGTGCTTTCCATAACCTCATCAATGGGAAAGCAGATATGATCTTTGTTTCCTATCCTTCTGAAGACCAGGTGAATGCAGCGACGGAGAAAGGAGTGGAGTTCGAATACCACCATATCCTGACAGGTGGATTTGTGTTCTTCGTAAGTATCGATAATCCGGTAGAATCGTTGACGGTTGAACAGCTTCAGGGAATATACAAAGGTGAGATCACGAACTGGAAAGAAGTGGGCGGAAATGATGAAGAGATCGTTGCTTTTCAACGAGAAGAAGGATCGGGATCCCAGAACGGATTGTACCGATATGTGCTTCCGAAGGAAGAAGTGATGCAGGCCCCGCAGAAGTACTACTTTGATACGATGAGCGAGATCGTGTATGCTTTCGGCAATGCCGATTATGACAATGCGGACAACGCTATCGGTTATTCCTACTACTACTATGTTGCCAATATGGAAATCAATGACAAGATTAAGATGATCCAGATCAATGGCGTAGCACCTAACAATGAGACAATCGGTCAGGGTACATATCCGTTCTGCAATCCTACGCTTGCCGTGGTAAGAAAAGGTACGCCTTCGGACAGTAAAGTGTACGATATCATTGACTGGATCATGAGTGATGAGGGTGCCAAACTGGCAGAAGAACTCGGATACGTACCGAATATTTCAGAGTAATGGTCTGTGACCGAAGAAGCGATGTTGGAGGAAGCAGAGAATGAAAAGAAGTAAACTTGTCGCGCTTTTCCTTATCGGAAGTTTGAGTGTAAGTGCTTGTACAGCATGTGAAGAAAAACAAGAGACCACAGCATCCCGTTCCAGTGAGTCAGTATCGATAACGGAACCAATCGATTCGGTTCCATCCACATCTGAAGTTGAAACAACACCAACGGAAGAGGATACGTCATGGCATTATGGCACGGTACAAAGACCGACCTCAAAAGAGGAGAAGCGCCTGTACTTCTTCCAGGTTCCGGTCGAATCAACCGATACATCTGCTATCGGCGAAATAGGAGGATCGAATCAGGAGGAGAAGCTCTCCGATGCGATCAATCAAGAACTCAAGGATATCAAGTACGGCGAGTGGAATCACGTCGGTGCAGCGGCGCTCGAGAAAATATATACCCATCATGATGTTTCAGTGGCAGAACCTTATTGTTACGTAGTCAACAATATTCTGTCTGTTTCTATCCGCAGATGGGATGACTTTACGTCTTCAAGCGATGATTACGGCGAGTATTTCGAGACAATGTATTACTCGAACTATAACATCGTCACGGGTGAGCGCATGCAACTGAAGGATATCTTCTATGAAGATACGGATTATGTCTCGCTTCTAAATGGTATCATCAATGAATGGCTACTTGAACATAATGATCTAGAACAGACGATCCTCTTCACTGGTATTCAAGAAGATCAGCAATTCTCCATAGAAGAAGATGGTTCGTTGAACATTTACATTGATGATGGTGTATATGTAACACTTTCCCCCTTCGATGTTATGGAAATGACAGCCCTGGCAGACGCGGTACAAGTCGATGAAACAACGCAGGAACGCATTCATTTCTTGCCATCCTTCTCGGAAGGATATGTTGATTGGAATGAGTTCAAAGTGTGTGATCGATGTGAGTTCACAAATTTCCGCGGCTTAGAGGGAGTATCAGAAGAGCGAATAGTCGGGTATTTGTGTGAAGTGCCGGATGAAGTACACCGTTTTCTACTACAAGAGGAATTGATGCAGACGGATACTGAAGAAATTCGGGCGGCCAAAGACACCTTGGATGAACTGGGGGTGACATGCTCCATGAGTACATTCTTTACGGTTGACCAGATTGGTGAGGTGTATGTGGTTTCATCTATGATTTTCACGAGAATGGATGATTCCATCTTTGGCGAACAGTTATCTGACGAAGAAGTAAGTGCGGTATACGATGCGTTAGACAAAATTATATGGGGAATGGATGACACCTATATTTTTGATCAAAGTGGGAAACTGATACAGGTAGAAGACTTGTTCAAAGATGATGTAGATCTGAGACAGGTCTTAACTGATGCGCTGAAGTCGGGGAAGGCAAATTGGATGATGTCATGGAGTGTCAACGATTATGTGTATGATTTGTTGGAAAGCATGGAATATGATGATCTTTATGAGTTAGTCCAGAAAGCCAGTCTCGCATATACGAAATATGGCATCGAGATACGCTTCCAAGACGATCCAGCGTATGCTGAGGTTACAAGAAGTATTTATAGCATAGGCTGGGATGAATTGGTTGCTTACATGAAAGAATGATGTCAGGAGGGACGCATGGGATTGTTTCATAAAGACAAAGAAGAGTTTGAGATGGTTGATGTGTATGCCGGTCCGGAACCGGTGAACGCACCGTTGAAGCCGGATGCATCCATGTGCGCGGTATATGCCGGTCCGGATATGTTCGAACGCATACGGTGCAACCTTGGAGACACTAATCCAATGGAGTCACAGGTGCGGTATCCACAGAACTATATGATAGAAGATACTAATTCGTCGAGGATGCAAGGTGATGAGAAGACTGCTCATGAAGAACCTGTTCAAGATGTGATCTGTCCCAATTGTGGAGAACGCAGTCGATGCAGTAGATTCTGTGAATACTGTGGATTCTCCTTCAAGGGTGGTTCGCAGGAATGAGTGATCAGCTCGGGGATGGAATGAACAGATTCTCATTGGAAACCGCTGTCTGGGAAATTACTTTGGCGTGTTGTTTCTCGTGTAAGTATTGTGGTTCTCAAGGTGGACAAGCACGGGAAAATGAACTGACAACAAAAGAGTGTCTAGATGTAGTTCATCAGCTGGCGAAGTTAGGATGCCGCCGTGTCTCACTGATCGGAGGCGAAGTTTTCATGCGCCGGGATTGGAAGACCATCGTTCGTGAATTGACTGACTACGGCATCCGTACTGCAATCATCACGAATGGTTTTCTCTTCTCAGAAGAGACGATTCGTGATCTGAAAGAAGTGGCTATTGAATCCATTGCGGTCTCGCTTGATTCTGTAGAAACTGTGCATGACCGATATCGTCAGAAGGGAAGCTACGCACGCGCTGTCCAAGCCATTGATGCGCTGACGGAGGCCGGATTTACGGTAACCGTAATCAGCACGCTGAATAAAGAAAGTGTGACACATTTGGATGATTTCTACGCTTTCCTTCGTACGCGTCCAATTGCTGCTTGGCAGTTACAAGCTTGCTCACCGATGGGCAACGCGGCCCGAAGTGGCATCGATTATCGATTCGATTTCCGAGAGGTGATCACATTTGTCGAACAGAATATGGAAGCGGCTCCTTTTGCCATGGGCATCGCGGATAACATTGGCTACTATACTGAGAACGAGGGGAAACTTCGCGGGCATGAGAACTCCTGGTACCGCGGCTGTCAGGCGGGATTGACGCTTCTGGGTATAGACAGTATCGGAAACATTCGTGGCTGTGAATCTATGTATGATGACCGCTTTATCGAAGGAAATATCCGCCAAAGACGAATCGCAGACATCTGGAATGACCCAAGTGCTTTTGCCTACAATAGAAAATTCAGACGGGAGAATCTGACCGGCGCGTGCGCTACGTGTGAATATGGTCCGTACTGCGCGGGTGGTTGCAGATCGTATAACTTCTTCGTTCACGGTAAGATCTATGAGTCGCCGGCTTGTGCAAGGAAGTGCTGAAGATTGTAGCACTTTCTTTCTGTCGTTCGTATAAACAGATGTAAACAAACTGGAAGGTAAAGACCTTCTAAATTAGAGAATGAACTAGGGGGAAATACGAATGGTTGCATTAGCTTTTGTTGGAGTAGGACTTCTCGCTGCGGCTTACTGGTACGTTGTCTGGAACTTCTAATCTAGATCTCCACTGAATCAAGAGAAATAATGAGGGGCTGTCTCCAAACGGAATGGTTTTGGAACAGCCCCGTGTTATCTTTATTCTTCCATCACTTCGTGAACTCTGTCAGGTCGATTGCACATTCGCTGGTGAAGGAGGCGTTGCCCTGAAGATCTGCGTACATGGTGACGACATACAACTGGCTGTCCAGCTTCGCGAGAATGGAGTAATTGGTTCCGTCAACAACCTGTGTGCCGAGTACACAAATGGCCTGGTAGTGATTGCCTTCATTGGAAGCTTCAGTTGCTTGGGCAAAAAGCGAAGCGGTTGGTTCATCTAGTAAACTGGTCATCTCGTCACAGACGTGCCATCCTCCTGCCAGATGCTCCTGGTCGTTTGTCGGAAGTGACGCATCGTTGACATAGTCTGAGATGTTGAAGTCAGCGATATTCAGAATCGAAGAATTGCCGCTTAGATCTTTGTAGACGGTAACGACTTTAAGAGAAGATTCGGTGTCCGGAATGGCTGGTGTGCCGTAAGCAAGGTACATGGTATTCGTTCCCGCTACGACCTGAGTCGCCAACTTCAGAACCGGTATGAAAGACATGCCGTCGTAATCTGCATTCGCTTGATCCAAGGCAATCACCTCACTTCTCATTTGAGGTAATTATATCATTTTGGTAAAGGATGCTTGATGACTTTGCTTTGTTCGTCATTTTTCTTGGTTCTTCACGTTTTCCTTGGGATTAGCATAAAGTTATGCGGCATTGAAATGTAACGCACAAGAATAAAGAAGTAGTCATCGTTGCGGTAACCATAACC
>JAGHVD010000050.1 GCA_018064475.1 Candidatus Scatonaster coprocaballi | reverse complement strand
AAACAATCTAGTTCTATCTTACCACTTATCAGTCATCTGATTCTTCATATCGCGAAGAATAGCCATATCTTGTGATTTCAAGCTCAATTTGACGTTCATTCGCGTAAGTTTTCAAATCTTCTAAGTCGTCATCACATAGTTTACTTCCGTTATTGGGAACAACAAGGATAAGTTTCTTACTAGATATCTCTCCTTTTTCAATCGAATACTCACCATACTGAGCAGCCTCAAACTTCTCCAGATCTTTGATATAACCTTTGATTTTGTGTTCAAGATTATCTAGATTTTGATACTGTGGCGATGTAGTATCGATGCTTTTGACCGATATCGCTTGACCATTATTGAAAGAACATATAACTGGAAAATTATGCGGAAGATTACCTCCATACTTTCCACGCAGAATGATACCACGTTCAAAATTATCTTTTTGCCATACATCGTCTCCTTCACTTTGAGACGAAGCAGTTCCATCTGAAATCGAAATATCGTCAGCGTACAGAGCAAGTGAAGTACAGTATTCACGCGGAATTGAGTAGCTGCCAAGATCAATATCATAAAAGACCGTCAGATATATACTTCGCTCCTCCTGATTAATATCTACATAGACAGACAAATCTTTGATTAATTTTTTGTATACCCATCCGTTGTCGATTAATTTGTCATACTCAACTTGTATACGATCACGAACATAACGCCCGATCGTAGCAGTTGAGAGGATATCTTTAGAATCAATACTGCACATCTCATGGATCGTGTTCATAACTTCACTCGACTGTTCTATCATCGAATTCAAAGAAGAATCACCAGCTTTTCCATTCGTCATTTCATCCAAACTGGAGATTCCATTCGATAGGAATGCCATGGCCACATTCATTTCGGAAACAACATTCTCTGTAGCACGTTGGATATACATGTCCGCATTTACTGCAGTCATCGACGATATCATTGCACAAAGAAGCAAAATGACCAGAGATATACTGATAGATGCTTCAAGAACAATTGACCCTTTTCGACTACGTTTCATCGCGACTCTCATACAATTCGAATCTCCTTTCTACCTGATATCCATCTCCTCGAAGATATCCTTGTGCAGATACGCCAGTATAAAGTGTCCCACAGTCTCTTCGAATAATCTGATTCATTCTTGAGAGTAGTTTATCTTTCGGAACAAACAGAAGGAAAACACGATAATAGTCACGATACCAAGTATCCGAAAAATCACCCATAGTATCTGAAACAGAATCATTGTAAAATAGCGTCACACTTTTACCCGAAATTAGATCTGTGCTATCCATCACCGCTTGGATAAATGCCATCATAAATATGATCGTATACTGAATCACTGTTGGATCTACGATGACAAACCCCAAAGAAAGCACTGCTATCAGGACGGACATCACCTCAGCAATCCCCATTGCTACAGCCATCTTCTCGTCATCCATCAGAAAAGCACCGAAATCCAGAAGAAGTCTCGTAACTAGAATCAGATCGAAAGACAAAAACTTATTTGTCGATTCACTATCCGATCCGATTAGCAGATACTCTAGATCACATTTCTGTTCATCGTGCATATCCGAAAATGGTGTTCCGACTATATTGGACTCTTCTTCCTGTCCATCATCTGTTTCGTATGTTTTCACACGTGAATCAAAAGAATACGAAGCATATTCATTTAGTAAGAAACGGTCCAATAGATTCGGCGTGTCAGCATCTATGTATTTGTCGAACATGCTTGTTACACTCTGAAGACCCGAGGGATCAAACATCGAGACTAATGCCGAAGAATCTCCTGCCTGCAGAGATGCACTACTATCCCTTTCCCACATATCTGCAACACTATCCGAAAACTCATCAAAACTGTCCAAATAGTCACCTAAACCGGACAACTCGCAGGAAAGTCGAAAAGCAATGCCAGTAAAACTGAAATCGTCTTTCTTAGAAAGATACTCTTGAAATGTTGGCATCCATTCAGAAACACTCGATACTTCATCCATAGACTCTATGAATGACAAAGAAGTGTTAATCCGATCAAGTATCATATCGCCTTCGAAAGCGAATCCACGAAGTTTCATATAATCCATGACAGATGTTTCGATGTCTTCTTCATCCATTTCATCTGTTAATTGGTACTCAAATGAGGTATCCGTAAGGTCACAGGTCATACGTTCAAAGATTGCATGATCTGCTTTCACCTCACCAATTCCATATATGCCGTACCAATTTAACGCATCACGGTCAAATTGAGACATGATTTGCTCAACCTGATGAGAAGTTGCTTCAGTTAGTTCAACCTCTTGTTTCCGTCGATATGAACCTGCGACAAACACAGTTTCTAGAACGATTAAAGCAGAAAGTATAATACAAAGAAACAGCGTAATCGCGCCATGTCTTCCTGTCCATTTTCTCCTCATCTCATCACCTCATTTCAGGATAATGTCTAATGAATCACGAACACCTTTGGACACACGATAAGCCTTTTCCGGGCAACTGATCTCAATTTCCCAGTCATTACTCTCAGCCTGAATTCTTCTCATTTCAAAAATCCCACTTTTGTCGTTGCTTTCATCTTGTGCATCAGCAGACAACGATGCAATACAAGCTGTTCGCGCGTACATCTTTGGACCAAGCATAATGCAAGTGCAAATAAAGAAGAATACAGTTGAGAAAACAATTGAAGTTTGAATAGTATGCATAAGAATCACCTCCATCGCTAATATAACAAGAAGGCGTTTGCATTTCTTTGATTCAATTCGTCAAAATCCGACAATTATACGAGGATTGTCGAAAACAGAAGTCTATCCAAAGTAAGGATTAGTTCGTTTTTCACGTCCAAGGACAGTCATCGGTCCATGTCCGGGATAGCAAATCAGTCCATCATCCATCGTTTTCAGCAATTCAATGGAGTGACGCATCTTGTCTTCATCTCCACCTAGGTCCGTACGTCCAATTCCACCTGCAAAAAGCATATCACCCGTAAACAACACTGACTCACCGTTCTGAAACTCAAACATAAAGCAGACCGAACCATCTGTGTGACCTGGAGTCGGAACGACCGTCATGGAGAAGTCTTCATTTGTAATACCCAAGTCAGAAGCCTGATATACAGTCTTCGAAAGCACTTCTGATTCAGTGGAGACAACCGTACTTAGGCCAAATGAAGCGCTACAGTTCAACTCTGCACTCGTTAACATTGATTGATCAAGCTCCGAAATATATAGCGGACAGGAAAACAACTGTCTCAATCCATCAACTCGACTAATATGATCAAAATGGCCATGTGTACACAAAATAGATTTAACCGCTACACCTTCAAGCGCGGTTTTCTCCCATTTTGTACATGGATCTATTATTATTGCCTCGTTCTGAAATAACAGAACATACATATTGGCTTGAAAAATCCCATAAGGAAACGAAAGGATCTGCATAGACAATCAGAAAGTGTTATCTCTTACCAGATCACGCCAATCAAGATCACCACGATCAACAGCAAGGACAAGTATCTCGGCACTAGCCAGATTCGTAGCATAAGGAATACTGTTATAATCACAAGCCTTCAAAAGTGGATTAATCTCATTATAGTTCGCAAGTTGCGTATCGCGAAGATAAATGACACAGTCGATCTCGTTATACTCCGCACGAGAAGCAAGTTGATCAAATCCACCGGAATAATCAGTAGACAGGCCAACAACATTTAAATCCGCAGCAGATTCCAGTAACGTTGCAGTATTGTGAAGTGAAATCAAAGTATGCTTAGCAAGAAGTTGACGATATGCAATACAGAAATTGACTAGAAGCTCATTCTTTCGATTATCAGCCATTATGACGATCTTCATGGACACTGCCTCCCTGGAACATATATATATATTCTACTAATCAGAACAGAAAACTTCAACAGAAATTTATCAGTTTGCATAAAATAATCTTTTAGATTACTCATATGATTGACTATTCATCGCTTGAATCGCCCGAATTACTGTCGTTTGAATCCGTTTCATTCGAAATTTCTTCATTCAAATCATCCTGTTCTACGGAAGGATACTGATCTCCAATTATCGGATCTGCAACTATTGGTGCATCCGCCTTTGGATCAGAAATTCCAAAATAAGCCATCAGAAGTTTCTTAGCAATATCACTGGTGTAAGATCCCCACTCACCTTTCTCAATACAAAGCGCAATGCATACCTCTGGATCATCTGCCGGTGCATAACATACAAACAATCCGTTGGAATACTCCTTCTTGATCTCCTCGAATCCAGTCTCGGCTGTACCCGTCTTACAAGCAACTGGGATAGGAAAGTCACTGAATACATTGTGAGCCGTTCCTTGTTCGCTTGTAACAACGGCGCGCATGCCAAGATGAATTGCATCCAAATAATCTTGATCAAAACCGCAAGGAATCGCAGTCGTAGGACCGGTGTATAGGATAGAGCCGTCTTCTGCTACAACTTGCTTTACTACATGCGGGGTAACCAGAGAATTTGTTGCAATCGCTCCAGTATATCGAGCAAGCTGAATGATGGTAAACTCATTGTCGAACTGTCCGATTGCCGCTTGTGCAGTATCCGCAACATGCCAGTCTTTATCTTCATCGGTAATATTCTGACGCAATAATCTCTTATTCACACGATTCGCTCTTGTTCCTGGCTTCTCACCCGGCAGATCGATACCAGTTTTCTCGCCAAGCCCTAAAGACTTACCAATTCGATCAATCTCATTGATTGTCGTATCTACGCCAATCGAAGCAAAATAAATATTGCAAGAAGTAGCAAGACCAGATGTCAAATCTAACAATCCATGACCTGTATCCGGTCTTTCCAAACACTTCCAAGGCATGCCACCGAAATCAGTAGGACTAACACATTTCACCTCACTATTTTCAGGCGTGATAACCCCGCAATCCAATGCAGCCAATGCTGTAACCATTTTGAAAGTAGAACCCGGAGCATATGGCTGACATATCGCACGATTCCAAACAGGCATATCGATTTTTGCCTGATCCTGATACTCACCTACTCCCAGATAATACTTAACCTGTGCTTTAGCTTGCGCATCACCCTCCATAGAAAGCATAAAATCATTCGGATCGAAATCTGGGTACGAACCCATTGCAATGATTTCTCCGTTCTTGACGTTCATCATTACGAATGCACCGGCTGAAGCCGTTTTATAACCCTTCGGGTTGATTTCTTCTTCTCGAATAGCAGCTGCAATATAATCTTTAATTGCGTTGATACCAACTTGTTGTATATTTGAATCAATCGTCAATTCAACCCTTGCTCCGGGGACAGGATCAATTCCGAGATTGGAATCAAAGAACAAACCAGCATCTTCGTCCGAAGTCCAAATATTGTATGGCTTCTCACCATATTGTCCGTGAAGATACCGTTCCATCTGGAACTCGACACCATCTACACCTACAATATCAGACGCCTGATATCCAACAGGTGCCAACTCCGTCAAGTTCTTCTGTGATATCTGCCCCAAATAGCCAATTACATGTGAAGAATACTTTGCAAGAGGAGTATAGACTCTTCGATACTCCTTATTGGCAATAATACCCATGTAATGATAATTCTGTTCCAGCAAGAGTCGAATCAACTCTTCCGGAACATCCTTGGCGATCAAGACAGGCGTACCCGTCTGGAACGCCCAGTTATCCGCAAAGATCTGATATCGAATACGGATAATGCGATAAGCCTCATCTTCCGAATAGTTCTCATCAATAGCAAACTTTCTACGCAAGTACAGAAAGAAGATCTTGGGATCACTCTTCACATAGTAGTCAGAATATGTAACAACCGTATTGAGTGAAGGCTCTTGGAGTGCAAATAAGTTTCGGTTGGTCTGCCACAACGCAATTTCTTCGTCTGATTTCAAGAATTGATAAGGTTCCATTGAGAAATACTCATCCAGATCCGCTTCAGGCACACAATTGTACTCATCAAAGAGGTAGGATAACTCAAGACAGATTTGGTTCAATCGATCATCTTCCAATCCAGAATTGGCCATCATCAGCACGTTGATTTCTTGGCTGGTAGCAATCACACGACCATTTCTGTCGATAATGTCACCTCGCGGTGCCGGCACGATATACTGATGGGAAACACCAACGGATGTGGCAGAAATCTTCTTTGATTCATCCGAAAACTGTAAAGAAACAGTCTTAATGAGGATTAACAATCCAAAGACACAGAACAACAAACCCAAAACAAAATAGCGGCTCGTTACAAACTCGACCACTCGACTTCCAAAGTCACTGGAACTTGCGACCTGTGTTTTCGAGATATGGTCTTCATCGAATACATATAAATTGTCGTCGTCTAGACGCTTTGCCATTTACGATCCTCCACACTATAACCATCTATCAAGCTTGAGCGAACACCTTTACGATAGGGTCCGACAAAACGAAGAAGAAACAACATCGGAATAGATCCGATCACGTTGATCATGACCTGAGGGCATACACTTGAGAATACGATATATCTGAACGAATGATAGGTATTTAAATTACCTGAGACACTCAAGCACACAAAAGATATAACATGACATAGTGAATAGTAAAGAATCGAAATCAGTGCGACCTGCAGAATTCCAAGCATATACTTCCGACGGAAACGTTTTCTAAAGAGAACGGAGGCAAGCAGACCTATGTAGAAAAAGGCAAGCATACCAACGCCGAAAAGAACGATTGGTTCAAGATTAACACCTGGAACTACTGTTCCTGAGAAATAGTCTCGAAGAAGACCAACGATTGCGCCCACAACCAGACCATCACGAGTACCAAATAAATAGCCTGCTAAAGCGACAAAAACAAGCATCAAATCGCAGCTTCTTCCTAGCAACCGGAAATTTCCGGAGAAAGAAACTTGCAAGCAACACACGCTGATGATGTAGATTGCATAGACGATTATTTGTCTGGCTCGCTCTTTCTTATTCATTCATCTTCTCCACTTTCAACCGGAGCCTGTGTTCCAGTTGTAACCTCTTCAGAAGCCAAAGATGTATCACTCGTAGTATCCGATGAAGATGCAGAAGGAGTCAATTCTGGTTGACCCTTATCATCCTCACTATTCGGTACCATAATAAACACATCCTTAATGCTTGAAATTTCAGCATATGGACGAAGTGTTGCAGTTGGATGACTCGGATCAGTATTATCAAAACTCTCAATCACGCCAATTGGAATACCTGCAGGAAATAATCCGCCTTCACCACTCGTAACGAGTTCATCACCAGGTTGAAGTACAACATTTGCTGGAATCCTTGTGACCATACAAAGACCATCATTCTTTAAAACCACATCACCGGTCACAAGAACAACAGCACCATTCACTACGTTTACTTTGGCACTAACATTAAATCCTTCATGAAGTATAGGAAGAATTTTAGATGACTTCACATCCGTTGACATAACTCGGCCGATTAGATTCATTCGTGCATCTACTACGGCAAAAGAACCATCTGAAACATCAATTCCTGAGTCTGTACCTACATTCACGCGAATCACGCTGAACCATTCATCGGCTTCACGTGACAAGACAGACGCGCCATGGATATGATAATTCTCAAATGAATCCTGTATTGAGAACGCACTTTTCAGCTCTTCCCAGCGAATTCTTGCTTCCTCACCTTGCTGTACTTCATACTCTAGTTCAGCAATTTCTGCTCGAAGTTCCTCATTTTCCTTACGAATTTCCATTCCTTCTGCAATGGCAGAATAAAAGTCTGAAATCTTGGTTCCTATTTTCTCAAAAACCGTCTGAATCGGGTCAAGAATAACAGATAAAGGTTTTGTTATTTTTGAGAACGGACTGCCAGGTATCGCACCAAGTGCAATAATAGCAATCATTATTAATGTAACAGCTACAATCGCTACTACTTTGTTTTGAAACAGCTTTCGCAAAGCAAGAACCTCCAATTTAAGCTTTAATAGAGTATACCACATTTGCGAATGAGGAAACCGTTTTTCGTATTACGCTGTAAACAACAGAATTTCCTTATTGTCTGAAATATTGACGATTTTCTTGCTGTCACGATGAAGAAGGTATACTGATTCAGACATCATATTATCGGCCAGATCCTGATCAGAATTGATCGACGCCAACATACTGTAGAGAAACTCGTGACTGATATCATTACGATACTCAATCATTAACACCTCATGAACTGAAACCGGAAGAATATAGAAGTCCATATTCTTCTCTTCTGCAAATTCTAACATCTTATCCAGTCGAATGATTGCAGATGCACCTGGAAATGGCGAATCATACGCATATACGTAGATGCGTGGTGTCTCAGGATCGACGGGATGTTTACTGTCTGCATAATCCAGTAAGTCAAGTGTCTGAATTCTATAACGTTTCATATTATCCATAGCATGATCAAAAGCAACTTTCTGACTTTGTTGCCAAATATCCATCAGTTCACGATCGACTGTAATCGCACCTCTACCAAGCACATCATCATCCATAAATACCTGCATAACGAGTGCCATATCGCCAAAAATCATATGGGGCGTATGAGAAAGCATATTTCCGTTACGCTTGATGTTAACAAGTTTCAGAATCAAGAGATCTTTCACCTCATCCCATGTCGTTAATCGCTGGCGAAACGAATCATCCGGTATCCTGCTCGTCGTAACAAATGAAACCACCTCATTCATACACTCATCAAGGCTCGCTCCCTCGCAATACGAATCGTACAAATCTTCGTAGTAGAATACAGGAGCAATACTCTTTCCATGCTCTCGTACGATAATTCCATGCAAATTCTTGTTATTCTTATGAACCATCTGCTCTGAAATTGTAAATCGATTTCTAAGTTTCGGTACACCATACTCATATTGGGCGCGGAAAGCAGACATAAAATCCTGAAATGACAGTCTTTCCGGCATTGTTTGATTGTTTCTGTTCATTCGAACACCTCCATAAATCCATCTTTCTTCATGCTTACGCTTAAACCTCTTCCTACAATAATGTGATCGACGACTTCAATTCCGATCATGGCTCCACATTTCATGATTCTCCATGTTGATTCAATGTCGTCATGGCTCGGCGTCGGATCTCCACTTGGATGATTGTGTGCAAGAATGACACCTGCTGCGTTTGATTTGACTGCAAATCGAAACAGTTCTCGTTCACATACACCAACTCCGCTGATTCCGCCCTTGCCGATGACATCGCAAGAAATCAATCTGTTCTGTGCATCCAGTGAAACCACTTGTATTTCCTCTTGAGGAAGAAATGACATTCGTTCTTCAAAAAAACGAATCGCATATTCAGAATTAATAAATTGGCATCGAAAACTGGAATTCGGTCGTAAACTTCTTCTTCCGATTTCCAGACATGCTAATATCTGAATGGCCTTTACTCTTCCAACTCCTTCAAACGAAGCAAGTTCATTTATGGTCAAATCATGAAGACCGCTCAATCCTTCAGAATCACTAAGTTCAGCAAGGATCTGCGCTGCCACTTCTTTAGAAGACTTACCTTTCGTACCATTTCTCAACACAATTGCAAGCAGCTCATCATCAGATAGTGCACTGACGCCATACTCTTCCAAACGTTCATAAGGACGAACAGATGGGTTCATCTCACAAATTTTCATATGTTTTCACCTCCTTTTTCTGAAATAAAAAAACCGACTGCGAGAGAAATACAAACATGTAATTTCATCTCACAGTCGGGATTTTCCCGATCAATTAGGCAATACGCCTATTCATCTAAAGAATCAGTATTTAGTTTTCCAATCAAAGTGTGACGCTGGAAGAATTAAACCTCTTTCTTACCGCAGCACTTCTTATACTTCTTACCACTGCCACACGGACACGGATCATTACGTCCAATCTTCTCAACATGAACAGTATTATCATCACGATACTTCTTAGTGATTTCCTGCATTTTCTCTTCAGTCAGAACATTGTCCCAGCTCTTCAGGAGATACAACCATTCAGCTTTTGCATCGCGCATGTTGTAATAGAGTTTCTCATAATCGATAGAAAGAGCAATATCAGAATCATCCGTTACAGTCTTGCAATCAAATTCATTGGTCAAGCTTGTGCTGATGCCTTCAAGGAATCCAACGAAGATCTCCATATTCTCTTTGCCGAAACCGAGTTTCTCACAAAGATCAATCGCTTTGCCATTCAACAAGTCACTGTTATCCGGATACTTGGTAAGAATTGCATCATATGCAGCCTTCTCCAGTTCATAGTACTTGGTAATGTATGCCTTGTAAGCATCTTCATTTTCAACTGTTTCCGAATGTTTCGTCCAATCTTCAAAATAACCCATTTCTATATCCTCCAAATTAAGCTAATTTAGCTGCAATAGCGCGTAAGAATTCTTCAGTGTTTACAACACGTTTATTAGGATGCTCCAACAAGCTATTCAAATCGCCGGTAATTGTGCCCTCTTCAATCGTTTCGATGGAAGCCTTCTCCAGTTTATCAGCAAAAGCAACAAGATCATCCAGACCATCAAGCTGACCGCGTTTTCTCAATGCACCACTCCATGCAAAGAGTGTTGCCATCGGGTTTGTGGACGTAGTCTCACCCTTCAAGTAACGATAATAATGACGAGTAACTGTACCATGAGCAGCCTCAAACTCGTATTTACCGGAAGGAGAAACCAATACGGATGTCATCATGGCCAGACTTCCGCAAGCAGAAGCAACCATGTCAGACATTACGTCTCCATCGTAGTTCTTGCATGCCCATAACATACCACCTTCAGATCTCATTACACGCGCAACCGCGTCATCGATCAATGTGTAGAAATATGTAATTCCGGCTTCCTCAAAGCGATCTTTGAATTCCTTGTCATATATCTCTTGGAAAATATCCTTGAATCGGTGGTCGTATACTTTAGAGATTGTATCCTTCGTTGCAAACCACAAATCCTGATGGATATCAAGCGCATACATGAAACAAGAACGAGCAAATGCTTCAATCGAAGCATCCAGGTTGTGCATACCCTCAATTACGCCAGGGCCTTTAAAATCATGGATTTTCTTCACTTCCTGATGTCCATCTTCATATGTAACGACTAATTCAGCAGTAGCCTTATCGGAAACATACATTTCTGTATCGCGATAAACATCGCCATAAGCATGACGAGCCAAAGTAATCGGCTTCTTCCAGCAAGAAACGAAAGGACTGATCCCCTTTACCAAGATTGGTGCACGGAAAACAGTTCCATCCAGAATCGCACGGATCGTTCCATTCGGGCTCTTCCACATCTGCTTAAGCTTGTATTCATCCATTCGCTGTGCATTCGGGGTAATCGTTGCGCACTTTACTGCAACACCTAACTCTGCAGCACGATTCGCAGCATCAATTGTAACCTGGTCATCTGTCTCATCACGATGAGGCAGACCCAAATCAAAATATTCTGTCTTTAGGTCAACAAACGGCTCGAGCACAATCTCCTTTATCTGCTTCCAGATAATTCGTGTCATTTCATCGCCATCCATCTCTACCAATGGCGTCTTCATTTGAATCTTGGCCATATGCTCCTCCACATCTTGAAAATTCTCATTGATTCTATCCTAATTCCCCTTATACGTCAACGCAATTTATATCTTTCCCGCCGCAGAAAGAAGAACTTCCATAGAAGTACGATCCTCCATCCGACCGGTCTTCACCCACTGATCCGAATCAAAACAGAGTCCATAAATTCGTTCAAGCTGTTCCAATGTGAATCCACGTGCCTGATTCATTAGGTTACGCGCCACAAAAGGACGAACTTTCAACTCGTTGATGATAGCCTGATAATCGCCCAGTTCTTTCGCACAGATCAATTGGCGGAAATGGCGAGCCAACATAAGTCGAATCTTTGGAATAGGTTCTTTAAGCAAAATCAAATCATTGAAAATGGCCAATGCACGTCCTGCATCTTTCATGCCAATTGCATCCGTCATATTGAACACAGAAGCATGAACATCCGGAATGCTTAACCGGTCAAGAAGATTCATATCGATAGCCGTTACATTCTTATTTATGCAATAGAGCGTAATCTTATTGATTTCATTCAGCAGAACTTGCATCGAAGCATCCACGCGACTGATCAGGCTAGAAACACAATCAGATTGTATAGTAATCTTGTTATCAGCAAACTTCTTGCGAATCCACTTCCCTAATTCTTCCTCACTCTGGATGGAGAATTCGAATATCTCACCGACTTGATCGGCATAATCAAGCATCTGTTTCTTACGCTTATCCACTTTATCTTCAAAGAAGACTACAAGACAATAATCAGGGATAGAATCCAGACACTTTTTCCACGCTTCTAATTCTTTCGGACTCGATGGTGCCCGCGTAGACCACCAGTTAGAATTCTTTATTACGGTTACTCTTGCACGAGAAAGGAATGGAGGAGAACCAATTAATCCAAGGAAATCACCGATTTCAAGTTCAGAATTTGTACAATCTTTTACGTAATAATCAAGGCTCTCGGCACCGGAAGAAACGTAGAATTGCTTTACTGCTCGAAGAGCCATCTCCATAAGCAGCTTCTCTTCACCAAAAAACAGGTACATCCTCGATGTTTCCGCCGTTTTCAGTTCGCGCATCAAGTTCCCGTAATCTCTATATTTCTTTGTTTGTTCAGTCTTGGCCATAGTCGCCCTCAACAATCAAAATAGTAATCCATCGTCCACCCGCAATCGTCGATCGTCAGGAGCACGCAACCATTCTCATCCGTACGGAAGTATTCAATATCCGCATCTTCCAACCGATGAAGCACTTCTTCTGTCGGATGACCATAATGATTATACCCTACACTAATCACTGCTGCACGAAAGAATTTTCCTTGAAGAAAGTTTTCTGATGTAGAGAACCGGCTTCCATGGTGCGCCACTTTCAGGATTTGAGCTGTTTGAAGCTTTGAACTGGGAAGAAGATTCTCAACATTTTCATCTATATCACCGGTAAAAAGCACAGATGTATCGAAAGCATGTAGAAGAACAACCAGAGAATCAGCATTTCCACCACTTGACGGCAACACTGGCCAAATACACTCAAAGGATAAGTCTGGATCAATCGATACCACATCTCCTCCCCGTAATATCTTGACCGAATCAGGTAGTTGAGGATAAATACTCTCCAATTCGTACATATCTTCGCTTTCTCCCCAAAAAGGAGCATATACATCCGAAATATCACCTGAATCATATAGTTCAAGGATTCCACCAACATGATCAATATCCAAATGTGACATCAGCGCCATATCAATCTGATCAATGTCAAGATAATCCATTACAGAACGGATGACATCACCGTTTCCGAGATTACCTCCATCTATCAGAATGTTGGTATTGCAGTATTGGATCAGAGTACTATCACCTTGCCCTACATCCAAGAAATACACCTGGCACTCGTTCTTATACTTACCAGACATGGGAATAGCATATATTGCGGCGGCCAAGGTCGATACGAATACTGTAATCCATCGACGCAATCCAGATGGACACACACAAATCAAGAAAACACCCAACAGCGCAATAATCAACGTCATCGGCATTCGTGCGAAAGAAAAGTTATCAGAAGTACGACTAGCACCAATCTCAGCGATTTGCACAAGTAAGCTGATCAATCCACGAAGCGGAACAAACAGCAATCGTTTCATACATGTAATCGGAATCAGAATGCTAACCAAAGAAATAATCAATCCAAGCGAACAAATGATTTCTGCAGGAAATCCAGCAAGAAGAACAGCGGCAATTCTTAACAATGAATACGAACTGCCCATCGATATCAGTATTGGCATCATTCCAACTTGAGCACAAATAAAGCAGGATATCGTACAGATTACTTCATCTGGAAGAAATGAAAATTGTTTCTTCATGCCAGATTCGACTCGCTGAAGGAAAACAGATATGGAAAGGGTTGCCCCAAACGATAACAGAACTCCTGACGAGAACATGGAAAAAGGATCTAAAACAATTAATCCTAGTGCACTGAATGCACAAGTTGAAAGTCGGTCAACCGTTTTCCCAAACATTGAAATAGCAGTGATCAGCAAATACATGACAATACTTCTTGTAACGGAACCAGACCAACCACAGACAAACCCAAAACAAATCAGAAGAATCATCACGGCATACCACTTCTTCTTACGATTATTCGTACAAAAAGAAAGAAGTGTAAGAATAGTCGTGGAGAAATAACTTACGTGAGCTCCGGAAACCACAAGAATGTGAATCATATTGCTTCTGGAGAAGTTTTGTTTATCTGACCGACTTAAGTATGAATCATTGCCGGCGATCATGGCTGAAAGAAACGCAGAAGTCTGGATATCAGTGAGTTCTAACCAGTAGTCATGTATGGTCTCTGATATGGTCGCCCCCAGTCGAAACAGCAAATATATCGGATTATGGGTAGATGTAGACGTTTTATGAATACGAAGTGAATCGATACTTCTCACGATGCCCTGTTTACGGTAATAGTCTTGAAGATCAACATCTCCTGGATTGCCGGAGGCCGAAATCATGGATAATTGGCATTGAATTTTCAATTTCGTACCATATAGGAACTGTTCATCAGTAAGAAGGACTACTTTCTCGTCATTTTCTAATTGAAGAATGACATTCTTGTAGCCCACATTATGGCTATTAGCTGAACATACGACAGCTGTTCCATCATACATTTCGTTCGTCGGCAGTCGAGAAACTCGGTGATTCCATAGCTGAAAGCCTACAATTAACGCACAAAAGAACGTCATACCAACCAAACAGGTCATTTTCTGTCGAAAATCAAGACCATCTCTACAAAACTGAGTCGAACAGATGAGTGTTCCAACAATCGCGGAAACAATTGAGATTCTGCGAGAAGCGTAAAAGCCAACATACCCACCAATCAAGCCCATCATCAGGACATAGACCATTGGTCGGCGACGAAAACTTCTCTCAATACGAGATAACCATTCTCGAAGATTGAACGTGGGACTTCCCATATGAATCTGCTGATCATTACACAAGTTCAACATATGCACCCACTTTCCGATTAAGAATGGATACATTGTATCGGCATAAAACCTAGGAGTTTTCGACATTTTCAGACAATAACAGACAATTTGTCGAAATGGTGCAAGTATATGCTCTTCATCAGTCAAATAATTTCATGATTCTAGAACATATGCTTCAATTGCTTGGCGAAGATCATCCAGTCCAACCTTCTTCTCAGCTGAAACCGCAAAACAATGCGCATCATCGTGAAAATCAAGTATCTTCGAAAATTCCTCAAGTTGACGATTAAGTTGCGCACGAGAGAACTTATCACACTTTGTAAACACAAGAAAATAAGGAATCGCGTTATGATTCATATATTCCAACATGCGAATGTCGTCTTCGGACGGAGCATGACGAATATCAATAAGGTGCAATACGAGTTTGAATTTACGGCCGGACACAAAATACTGATCACAAAGTTTGTTGAACTTCTCTTTCACATCCTTCGAAGCCTTCGCATATCCATATCCAGGAAGATCGGCCAGTAATAGCTTACCATCCACATCAAAATACACAACAAGTCGAGTCTTGCCTGGCGTAGCGCTCACACGAGCAAGCTTGCGATTATCAGCCAAAGCATTGACAAGAGAAGACTTTCCGACATTTGACTTGCCTGAGAGAACGATCTCCGGAATATCTGTCTTCGGGCATCCGCTCAAGTCCGACGCAACGCCCCATAACTTAGTATTTCTAAACTGTATGCCCATTTCCCCCTCCTATCCTCAATATGATACCCAACATCTTTGTACGAAAGCAAGTCAAAACGGAACATATAAACAAATTATATGCATTCTGACTATTTCACTTGCTTTTTTTATGAATAATTCTAAAAAGATTACATTACAAAATCAAAGCAATTGCGTTATACTATTTCTGTAGCGATCAGCTAATCTGATTATTGCGGAGGGTGTTATGTCGGAAAACATAGCTTCATCGAGTTATGAGGGGTCTACCGATCAAGACTATCGTGGATACATCATGGAGCCCTTTGGACCAATTGGTATCATTTCACACACCTCCAACGAGGCTTTTGTTCGTGAAGTGAACGACACTTTATACCAGAAAAGACTTCTGAGACAACAACAAAATGTAAGTCCTTATGTAAACAGCGTTGGCTATCTACGTAAGGATTTCACGATTAAAGCCCATTTTACTCGTTTCCAAACAGGCGAAGGAAAGGTTACTTTGAGTCAAACCGTACGTGGTCATGATATTTTTATCATTACCGACGTTCTTTCACATGATGAGACCTTCTCGCTCTCTGGCGAGGTTCACTTCAAGAGTCCGGATGATCATTTCCGTGATCTTCTGCGAATCATTATGGCCGTACGCGGCAAAGCAAGACGTATCAATGTTATCATGCCTTTCTTGTACGAAGGTCGACAGGATCACTGCATCAGCCGTGAATCCCTTGATTGTGCGCAGATGTTGAAAGACTTATACAGACATGGCGTATCCAATTTGATTGTATTCGATCCGCATGATCCTCGTATTATCAACGCAGTACCACTCATGGGCATCGAGATGCCGAAATCCGCATATAAAATCATTAGCACATTAATTGCAAGAAACCCTGAATTGCACATTGACAAAGATAACATGATGATCGTAAGCCCTGACGAAACAGCGGTTTCCCGTGCAATCTTCTACTCTTCTATGTTAGAGTTGCCTCTGGGTATCTTCTATCGTGATCGTGACTACACCAAGATCGACGAGGATGGTAACTATAAGATTAAGAGTTATCGTTTCTTGGGCGATGACCCGAAAGGCAAGAAGGTACTGATTGTAGATGATATGATCAATTCGGGTAATACGATGATTCGTACTGCGAAATATATGCGTGAACGTGGTGCCGGAGACATCTTCTGTGCTGCTCCGTTCGGTCTTTTCACAGAAGGACTTGAGCCTTTTAATCGCGCACATGAAGAAGGGCTCATTAAACAAGTATATTGTACGAATCTTACCTATCGTCCAGCGGAACTCCATGAGACGAACTGGTATGTAGATGTAAATATGACACCATTTGTTGCTCGTCTGATCGATGCAATCAATGTTGATGAATCGATTGGCAAACTCATTACGCCTGTTGATCGTTTCAAGTCTTTACTTGATCAAGTACGAATTGAAGAATTATTAGACAGATATTAAGAAACACTTTTTTGATAGAAGGAAGGATTACTATGGACACATTTATGCAGTCAGCGGATGATGGCGCTTATTACCGTTATAACCAATATGGTGACAACCCAATGGCTCCGGTCGGACCAATCGCTCTGGTTCCGCTCAAAGGCAGTGTTGAATTTACGGATAAGGTTAACTGGTATTTGAACAAACGTAGATCTGAATACCAGCAGCAAGAATTTGTAAGCAAATATCCTGGATTCTATCGTGAAGACTATCGAATTTCTGTCAAGAACGACCGTTTCTCTTCTGGTGAAGGCAAAGCGGTGATCGAGAGTTCGGTACGAGGTCATGACTTGTTCATCATCAGTGACGTAACAAACTATTCCTGCACATACAATATGTTTGGTCATCAGAATCACATGAGTCCGGATGATCACTACCAGGATCTCAAGCGTGTTATTCTCGCTTGCTCTGGTAAAGCTCGCCGAATCAACGTCATCATGCCTTACCTGTACGAAGGTCGTCAGCACAAGAGAAACTCCAGAGAATCCCTTGACTGTGCTTTTGCATTGGAAGAGATTTATGGTCTCGGCGTAGAAAACATCATTACTTTCGATGCTCACGATGAGCGAGTAGCCAATGCTATCCCGACATCCGGCTTTGAGAGTCTTTCTGCGACCTACCAAATCATCAAAGAGATGTACCGTTCCATCCCGGATCTTCACTTCTCAGATGGAAAGTTCATGGTAATCAGCCCAGACGAAGGCGGTATCTCTCGTGCAATGTACTTCGCCTCTATTCTTGGTGTTCCGTTGGGCACTTTCTACAAGCGTAGAGACTACACAACTGTTGTGAATGGCCGTAATCCGATCATTGCTCACGAATTCCTCGGCGATGATGTAAGCGGAATGGATATCTTGATCGTAGATGATATGATTTCATCCGGCGATTCCATGCTCGATATCGCTCGTGAGATGAAGAGCCGTGGTGCTAGGAACATTTACTGCACTGCTACTTTCGCCCTATTCACAGACGGCATCAATAAATTCGAAGAAGCATATCAGAACGGTTATATTTCGAAGGTATTCGCGACCAACCTGATTTACAGACGTCCTGAACTCTTGGCTGCAGAATGGTTTGCAGATGTTAACATGAGTAAGTTCGTTGCATTATTGATTGATGCAATTAATCATGACTCTTCCCTTTCCAATCTGATCAAGCCTACTGAGAAGATCAAGAAATTGTTGGCAAGCAAGGGTGACTTGAAAGATCCGGAAGTTGAGTCCATCAAAGATTCCGTTAAGAACTGACGGATGGTTGCTCACTATGCCTACGAATAAGCAGAACACAAAGAATCGGCCCAAACGAACGGCTACACAAGCGAAGTCTTCACCCAAGAAGACTTCGAAAAGTGTGAGTGTTCCATCTGTTCCAGACAAAGATCCGATGTGGATTCGTATTTGGTCCTATTCTTGGGGGAAGATTTTCTACTTGATTCTAGCCATTCTTGTGGTGATTGGCTTGGATCTTCTCATCGCGATGAATAAGTATGATCTATTCTTCATGATTCTGGGAGTAGAGATAATCATTGGTATGCTCGTTGGATGGGTAGTCTTCTTAATACTCGACCGTCGGAAACGTTTTGCTGATAGTGACGAAAACTAAATTCTCAAACGGAGAATAAACTATGCCTTTAGACGGAGTCTCTACACATCTTCTCGCAAATGAACTCAATCAACAGCTGGCTGGAGCCAGAGTTGATAAAATCTATCAGCCGAGTAGATTTGATGTTTTCTTCACTGTACGGACCAATACAGCGAATCTACGTCTTCTTCTCAGCTGTGATCCGCAGACTCCGCGTGTCCAGATTACCGAGAAGATGCGTGAAAACCCGCAGATGCCGCCGAATTTCTGTATGTTGCTTCGCAAGTACTTACAAGGCGCACGCATTCTCAATATTGAATGCCCCCATTTCGAGCGAATGATATCCATCTCCTTCTCTGTCACAGACGAACTGCAGGACACTTCTGTGAAACGTCTGATGATCGAGATGATGGGACGCTACAGCAATATTGTGTTTCTCAATGCAGAGAATCGAATCATTGATGCTTTAGTCCACGTAGACGGAAGTAATAACCGTGTTCGTGAGATCATGCCAGCCAGAATCTACGAGGCGCCACCGGCGCAAGGCAAGATCAAGCCTCAGGATGCGCTCGATATGTTATGTAAAGACGAACTTCCGATTCTTCAGAATGCGCTATCTAGACCGACTGCTAAAGCGATACTTGATTCTTTACTCGGTTTCTCTCCTTTGCTTGCAAACGACATCTGCTACCAGGCAGATATCGATCCACGCAAGGGGCTGAACGCTTTACAACCTACAGAGATTGCTCGATTGAAGGCAAACTTATCTGTTATTCTTCAGAGTATCTGCCAGAATGAACCAAGCCCGTCCGTATTCTTTGTTGACGGTCAGCCGGCAGACTGGCATGGACTTGCACTCAAAGATGCAGGTGTTGTTGAGAAAGCCAAGACTATTTCTCAAGCAATGGACCGTGTATATGGTTTTCAAGAAGCCAAGAAAGTCTTTGAGAATCGTCGAAGAAGAATCCGAGGTATGGTTACCACTGCTTTGGCCCATGCAAGTAAGAAGTTGGAAATACATGAAGAAGACATACGTTCCGCCTCAAATGCTGAATCATTGAAAACACAAGGTGAACTGATACTCGCCTATCAATATCTGATCCAGCCAGACGACACTGAACTGGTCATTCCGGACTATCCTGACTTCGGACAGTCTACAAAAATTAAGCTTGAACCTGGAATGACCGCTTCTTCTCAAGGACAACTTTATCTGAAGCGCTATCACAAAGCCACCAGTCGCCGTGAGTCAGCCATGCGCTTCCTAGCAGAAGAGAAAGACGAGGTTCAATACCTTCAGTCCCTCATTCAGGCCATTGATGCAGCAAGTGAAGAGGATGACTTGGCAGCACTTGAATATGAGATCATGAATCTGATGACAGAGAGCAAGGAATCCTCCAAAACAAATCAACCTGAACAAGTCTATCACCCTGGTAAATCCAAATCAGGCAAGGCTTCCTCACGTGCGCTACGTCAAGCAGCTCGTATGGCAAATTCAAGAAGAAACAAAGATCAGTCCAAAAAGAAAGTACAAGATCCCTCTTCTCCCCGCAAATACATAGTTGACGGTGGTCTTGAGGTGCTATCCGGACGAAACAATATCCAGAACGATCAGTTGACCTTTCATATCGCGGAGAAAGATGATATCTGGTTTCATGTGAAGAATATGCCGGGCACCCATGTCATCTTACGTTCATCAGGTCAGCATCCGTCAGATAAAGCAATCTTGCAGGCCGCCTCGATAGCCGCCTATTATTCGAAGAGTAACAAAGCTTATGTGACAGAGAAGTCCGAATCCGTGACACAATACGATATTCGTGTTGAGATCGACTATTGTCCGGTGAGTCACGTCAAGAAAATACCGAAAGCAAAACCTGGTATGGTCATCTATAATGAATACTCCACGCTACTCGTTAGCGCAAAACTTCCCAATCAGATGGAAAGTCAGCAATGACTTTCTCTTTCCATTCAGATTCCTCAAGTGAATAGATGCAACCACAGTATTTCTGACGATATAGCCCATGTTCTCGTGCCATCGCCTGTCCCTCACGGAAATGTGGTCGCCAGTCAAAGTAACGGAATTCAACATTGTGGCGTTCAGCCGCACGTTGAGCAATTTCACGAATGAAATCATGTTGTTGATAAGGACTCACAAGTAAACTTGTTGAGAATGAATCGTAGCCATGTTCTTCGGCATAGGCGGCCACATATTCCATACGAATGTCATAGCACATCTCGCATCGAGATCGATATTGGTTCTCCCAAACATGATTCAACCAATCTTCCATACGAAAATCGTCCACATAGATGCAAGAAAGCGACTGAATCTCACCAAGCTTGGCAACCTGCTCTCTTCTTCTCTCAAATTCAAAACGCGGATGAATATTCGGATTGAAATAGAGCAAGTCCGGCTGAATACCTAGAGATAACAAATCAGATACTGGGTATTCCGCGCAAGGCGCGCAACACGCATGAAGTAAGAACTTTGAAGCACTCATATCTGAATCCCATCCTGATGATCAGAATCATTCATCACATCTTCAATGGAAATCTGTTCGCTAACAACAGATTTAGAAGATGTCACGCCCAATCCTGAAAGCTTCTTCTCGATATCAGCAGGACATGTGCGTCCAAGATGATTCCAGCCCATTGGCGCGAGCACACGTCCACGAGGAGTCTTGGCAATAAAGCCACATTGCATAAGGAACGGCTCATACACGTCCTCAATGGTACCTGCATCCTCACCCGTACAAGCCGCGAGTGTCTCAAGTCCAACCGGACCACCAACAAACTTATCAGCAATAGTCTCGAGAATGCGTCGATCTGTGAGGTCTAACCCAAGATGGTCGATTGATAACTGATTCAAACCAAATTCGGCAATCTCACGGTTGATCAGTCCTTCACCACGGACCTGAGCGAAATCACGCAAACGCTTCAGAAGTCGAATTGCAATACGTGGCGTTCCGCGACTACGACGAGCCAGACAATCCAGACCGTCGTCATCGATACCAATTCCAAGGATCTCTGCATCACGTCTCAGAATAACTTTGAGTTCTTCAGGCTTATATAGTTCCAAACGATGAACCATACCGAAACGATCACGTAAAGGGGCAGATAGCATACCTGCACGAGTGGTCGCACCAATCAACGTAAACTTCGGAAGATCCAGACGAATGGAGCGTGCAGCAGGTCCCTTACCAATCATGATATCCAATGCAAAATCTTCCATGGCAGGATACAATACTTCTTCAACATTTCGATTCAAACGATGAATCTCATCAATGAATAGCACTTCGCGTTCTTGAAGACTGGTAAGAAGTGCCGCAAGATCCCCTGCTTTCTCAATAGCAGGTCCGGTTGTAATTCGAAGATTCACACCCATCTCATTCGCAATAATACCGGCGAGTGTAGTCTTACCAAGTCCAGGAGGTCCGTATAGAAGACAGTGATCGAGCGCTTCGCCACGCTTCATTGCAGCCTCAATAAACACTTTCAAATTATCAGTAACTTGCTTCTGTCCAGAATAATCATCCCAAGTAAGTGGACGAAGACTCTTCTCATCACGGTCCTCGGACAGTCGTTCACGAGCAATCATGCGCTCATCATGATCAAAATCTGTAAAATCCATGTACTAATTGCTCCTCATACTTCATTCAAAAACAATATCACTTCGCAAGAAGTCGCAAAGCCTTCCGAATCATCTGCTCTGCATCAAGACCTTCTTCATATGCAAGATTTGCAACTCGATTCGCTTCAGAGGCAGGATAACCCAAGACCAGTAAAGCGGAGACACAGTCTGCCAATTCACTCCGACCTGATTCAGACGATGGCATGATCACTTCACCGGAAGCTTCCAAGGCTCCTTGATCAAAACCTTTCAACTTATCTTTCAACTCCAGAACAATACGCTCTGCAGACTTTTTTCCAAGGCCTTTGACAGTACACAACTTCTTCACATCACCACCCAAGACAGCCATAGCAAGCTCAGCTGGCTGAAGAAGATCCACTACAGTGATGGCCGTTTTCGGGCCAATGCCACTAACAGTCAGGAGAAGTTCAAACATATCCTGGTCTTCTGGAGACGGGAAACCAAATAGTGATATGACGTCTTCTCTTACATAATGATATGTATAGACACAGACTTGATCGCCAATATGCCCGATACGTCCTTGCAACATCAATGGCATATAGATCTTATAGCCGATTCCATGGTTCTCTACGATAATATTCTCACCGCGAGCAGAAACAAATTCACCCTTAATATAACCGTACATATCGATTACTCCCTCTTACCATATCGCCCATACTGATAGCCCGCAACTGCTTCGAATGCAGAGTTCACGCCCGTATGTGCCTGACAGATTGCAATCGCCAACGCATCCGTCACATCGTCAGGTTTCGGAACCGACTCAAGATTCAGAAGCATCTTCACCATCGTGGAGACCTGATTCTTATCGGCTCGACCATAACCAGTCACCGCTTGCTTAATCTGCATCGGCGTATACTCATATACTGGAATATTGCCTTCTGCAGCAGCAAGGATCAACACACCTCTTGCTTGGGCCGTACCAATAGCGGTGGTTGTATTTCTTTGGAAAAACAACTCTTCTATCGCCATTACTTCAGGTTGGAATCGCGCAATGATTGCATCCAACTGCTGATGCAATGTCAGCAAGCGTTGTTCAAATGGAGTATGTGCCTTGGTAGTAATCGCGCCATAATCCAGTACGGTAAAATGGTTTCTCTCATAAGAAACCACACCATAACCTGTAATCGCATAACCTGGATCGATGCCTAGAATGACCATTTCACATATCCCTTCACATTTCTGAACATTCGTTCTTGATACATTATAGCAATCCTTTCAAACACGCGCAACATTACTCAGGAAATTACGTCGAGGATCTCAGGTTGCGGTAGAACTTGAGAACTCGAGATTTCATAGGCCTGCTCCATCTTATTCAGCGCCTCATCGATTCGATCTTCTGAGATATCGGCATGTGAACCAACAAACAAAGTATATAACTCATCTCCACGTCGAACCGAGTCGCCGATTTTCTTATGTAACTTGACGCCTGCCCCCATATCGATCGTATCCTCTTTCTTCATGCGTCCAGCGCCCATAAGGCAGGAAGCCTCACCTACATCAAGCGCATTACACTTCGACACGTAACCATCACGATCCGCATAGACCGTCATGACTTCATATGGACGTTCTACAAACATAGGAGAGCCATCTGACAAGAGTACTCCTCCTTGAGAAAGGATCAAATCGCCGAACTTCTCATACGCCTCACCACAAGAAATCTTCTCAAGGCAAGCTTTCTTCAGTGTATCCACATCAGAGTCTTTACCGACAGGCGTGAAGCGTAACATCTCAGCCGCCATTGTCAATACAACTTCCAGAACATCCTTCGGGCCTTCACCTCGGAGTATATCCACTACTTCAAGCATTTCCAGAACATTGCCAACCATGCTACCCAACGGCTGTTGCATAGAGGACATCACCACGCTTACTGGTTTTCCAGCAAGTTTGCCAATTGCAATCATGCGGCGAGCTAATTCTCGCGCCGACTCCTCATCTTTCATAAAAGCACCATTTCCGCAGGTTACATCCAATACAATCGCGTCGGCCCCACCTGCAATCTTCTTGCTCATGATACTAGACGCGATCAATGGTATCGATGGAACAGTTCCCGTAACATCTCGCATCGCATAAAGGTATTTATCAGCAGGCGCGAGGTCAGCAGTCTGTCCGCCAAGCAACATGCCACACTTCTCAATATGTTGTTTGAAAGAATCAGGTGCAACCACTGTACTAAAGCCCTGGATCGACTCAAATTTATCGATCGTACCACCAGTAAAGCCGAGTCCACGACCTGATAACTTCACGCAAGGTACCCCGAAAGATGAAATGATAGGAAGTAGAATGGGCGTGACCTTATCACCCACACCACCGGTACTGTGCTTATCCACTTTGACACCGGGAATATCAGACAGATCACATATTTTACCGGAGTGAGCCATACTAAGCGTAAAATCAGTTGTCTCCTGATCATTCATCCCTTTGAAAAGCACCGCCATAAGAAATGCAGAAATCTGATAATCAGGCAGTGTCTGGTGGGTGACACCGTCTACAAAGAACTGTATCTCATCCTTGCTAAGTATCGCACCGTCTCGCTTCTTCTCAATCAATTCGAGCATATTCATGGTTATCTTCCTCCGCTTATCAACCTTCCATCTTATTGTATCATTACATAGCAGAATCTTCGTCATATGTGATAGAATATCGATAGCAAATTGAAGTGAGGTCATTCCATGGATAGTCAAGCATCAGCACGCAAACTTAAAGTCGCAATCATCGGTTGTGGACGCGTGAGCGCCAAGCACATTCGTGCGATCTCACGTATGTCTGATCGTTTAGAGCTTTGTGCACTGGTTGACAACAATCCCGATGCACCTGCAATTCTTCTAAAATCCACCAAGAAGAAGATCAAGCACTTCAGTGCTTTTACAGCATCGATCAAGAACTATTATGATTACAAAGACATGTTGAAAGAAGTGAAGCCTGACGTGGTTGCGATTACTGTACCTTCCGGGCTGCACTATGCGATTGCGAAAGACTGTCTCGAATTCGGCGCTAACATCCTGCTGGAGAAGCCAATGACCATGAATAATGAATCGTCACGCGAATTGTATGAATTAGCTGATCGCAAAGGGTTGAAAATTGCGATGGGCCACATCTACCGCTATTTTCCAATCGTTTCTTTGTTACATGATGACATGGCATCCGGCGCACTGGGTAAGGTCGGACATGGTTCGGTCATCGTTCGTTGGGGGCATGACGATGATTACTATCATCAAGCAGCATGGCGTGGGACATGGAAGAACGACGGCGGCGCCCTGATGAATCAATCCGTCCACGCCTTGGACTTGATGTGCTATCTCATGAATGCTGAGCCAATTGCAGTCCATGGCATGATTGCAAATCGTTTCCGGGATATGGAAGCAGAAGATACCGCAATGGGCGTATATACACTCAATAATGGAGCACTATGTCAGATTGAAGGAACGACGGCTACTTTTCCAAACGATCAAGAGGCCTCATTCTTCATAAATGCCGAGAAAGCAGCGATTCGGATCAGTCTGCATAAGGGAAAACCATCCTACTCGGTGCTCAATCCGAAAGGAAAGAATTTGGCCTTTAAATATCTTCGTCGATATATTAAGAAATTCGGATTATCCTATCTCATTAATGTCGCGAAGAATCCGCATTACGGAATCTACACAGACCTATATCAGTCTATTGTCGATCAGACCTCTCCGATTGCAGATGGCAAGTCAGGTTATATTGCCGTTGACATGGTACTTGGTTTCTATCAGTCAGTCCTACAAAAGAATGAAGTTGCACTTCCTCTCCCTCAATCATTTGACATTGAGCAGATGTCAGAAGTACAACTTCATCAATAATTCCCTACTATTCGACTTCGATTAATTCCCCGGTTCACCTGGATCCTGATCGTTACCACCTTCGTCAGGAGGAGTTGTTGTCTCTTCCGGAGCCGGCGTTGTTGTTTCGGATGTTTCAGAAGAAGTCGTCTCCTCTGGCGTTGTCTCCGTTGTCGATTCAGTCGTCGTCTCAGAAGGAGTCGTCTCGGAAGGTGTCGTGTCAGACGTCTCCGACGTACTCTCTGAAGTAGATTCGGTAGTAGTTTCAACAGTCGTCTCAGACGTTGTTGTTTCAACTGTAGTCGTTTCAGCTGGCGTTGTCTCAGTAGGTTCCGGAGCTTTGGTTGGATCTGGAATGCGCTCCGTTGGAACAGGTGTTACATCAACAAATTCACTTGGATCTGCTTCTCCATGTGTCGGATCCTCATCTGCAATCATCTCAACCGGAACATAACCCATGAGGCCATTCTCCTTACGAACTTTTGCAAAAGTATCATTTGTAGCAAGGAGCGTTACAGCTTCGCCGCGAGCCAGCGTATCAATGGCCTGGCTATCCAATGATTCTTCGACGTATAGTACAGTATCATCGAACAAGACATACATGACCTTACCTTCGAGATCATCTTCTTCGGTCGTTGTAGTCGTAGATTCAAGTTTTCCGGTCCAATGAGCCAAGTTGAACAACACATACATGCCACCGTATCCAACTCCGAAGCAGATCAAGAAGATAATGAATCCAATCAAAACTGTCTTCCAACCAGATGATTTCTTCTCTTTTTTCTCTGTCTTATTCATTTTCTTCGGTTTTTTCGGTTTCTCCGCGGGTGTTTCAAGACCATCATCTTCGAAGTCATCCTCAGAATAATCGTTTGATTCCAATGAATCATTCATAGGTGGATTCTGTTGATTCATCTGATAACGAAGTGGCTCGGACTGAATCGTAGGCTCATCCACAATACTTTCCTGTACAGCAGCCACAGATGGTGCAACCTGTGTTGCTTGGTTCTGTGGAACAGTATTGGCCGCAGGTGCAGTATTGGTAGCAGCATGTGGAACAGCAGCCGGCGTAGCCACAACCGCGTTTGACATCACAGACGAATCAATATTCGCTTCGCCAGGAAGAATCAAGGTGCTGTCAATATGAATGACAGTTGCGGTCAAGCCATAACGCACGCCATTACTAGTCGCACATTCAATCATCTCTTTGGCTTTGGTTTCTGGTTGCGTCGGACGAGCAATCACCACACCAAGTTTCGAAATCGAGACACCCTGATCAAGACCGGTACCCAAGATACAGATATCGTCTCCATCCAGAAGTTTTAGATGAACTTTCTTATCTGGGATCACTTCGCCATCCTGCGGAAATCTTCCCAGATACTGTGTCAATTCATTGCAACCCTCATGAGTGGATTCCTGGGATTTATCAATTGCGCCCATCTGAACATATCGATGTGCAACAGTCTGATTCTCTGTCAAAGAGATCAACTTACCACCACGATACAACCAGATATGGGTGTTACCGATATTCATGACACGAAGCGTATCTCCCTCGATGATGACCATAGACATGGAAACACGAATCGATGCACCATTATTCTTGATCGATGCATTACATACAGTCTGATTTAACTGCTTCACAACCTGATCAGTGAAGCTCTCATAATCCAGAACACTCTTCAACTGAGTAGATTCAGCAATTTCTTGCATCTTCTTCAGAACATCCTGAAGCGTCATCGCTGCAACCGTATCATCTCCTTGTGCAGAGAAACAAGCAAAAATCTGAATCGGTGTCGTAGACTTCGCAGATCTGAAATAGGTCGAAGAGAATTCTGAAGGTATACGATACAAACCATGGAAGAACACATTCTCCTGGTTATGCTTCGCAATTTGATTGGTCTCGCATACTACTGCGGCTGTTGTCTTACTCATTTAGGATTCCTCCCAGATAAACTGATGTAGATCGCTGAGTTGTTTATCCCAATCGACAATCATGATCCAAGGATCTTCCTGTACATAGAACATACCATCTGCAGGTGCGCGATATTCTTTCACTTCACCCAGAACACCGGTTGCATTCAGGGCAAGTCTCATCATGTCCACCGCATTCATATTGGTCTCGAACATTCCTGCTGAATCTTCAATCAGCGCAGCCTGTTCCAAGCGGCCAAATCCAGCTACTTTATTCATCAAGGCCAAAGCCAACGTTCTCTGTCTTCCGGATCGTACATAATCAGAGTCAAGGTAACGGATTCTTGCCCAAGAAGTTGCTTGAACACCGTTCAATGTCTGCTTACCGGCATGGCTCAGATAACACGGCTCCACCCCAAGGAGTCGGCTCTCTTCATCAATATTCTTATTCGCATAGCGTACCTCACCGGCCGTAACATCAATCTCAACACCACCAACAAGATCGACTACATCTGAAGAACTACCAAAGTCGAGCATAACAAAACGCTGAATATCCAGTTCGAAGTTCTCATTGATTGTATTGATCAACAAACCAATACCACCATATGCGTAGGCATGAGTCAACTTATCAGTATTGGAACGCCCCTGGATACTGACGCCTGTATCACGCATAAGTGAAGTCAGTTTCAAGCAGTCATGACGTTCATCGATCGTAACGATCAGAATTGCGTCTGCGCGGCAATGGACATCATCCGTACCACGAGAATCGATACCAAATACAAGAATATTCTCAACTTTACTATCCTTCTGAGCGACTTTCTTAATCGGATATTTCTCATTTACATATACTCTGGTATGACCACCTTCTTGCCAAGAAGAACTGATATCTCCATCGTTCAGATCGACATTATCCAGATTATCAAACTCAATGGTCTCATAATCACGGTCATTAATAAATGGCGTGTTTACAAAACCAACAGATCCCCATATTCTATAAAGGTAAAGTATAATACCACCACCGAGGCCAAGCACACCAACAAGAATATAGCAAAGGATACGAAGAAATAGTTTACCCTTCGAACGCTTCTTTGTCTGCTTTGCAGCCTGATTACTATAATCAATTGTATTAGTAGACATATTCATTTCCTTCCTTAACATCACACCATATTACCCGATTTTGTATTACATTTCAATGACACGCTATATATTTCATATGTTATGTTACAATATAGTCATCTAAACATAAGGAGATTTCAGATGAATAAGAAACTCATTAAGGTAACTTCAATTGTTACCACTTTTTTGATGATGGCTGCGCCACTTTGCGCATGTAGCGACAAGAAAGAGGTTACTTCCGATAGCACTACTACAGAAACAACCGTAACAGAAACTACTGCAGAAACCACCATTCCTGATACCATACCGACCAACACAGAGACTGAACCAACAGAACCAATCAGTGATTTTGTAGTGAATCCGTTGACGGGTGTCATGGATATGAGCAAGGATAATGAAGGCAAACGTGGCATTGGCATTGCAGTCAACAACTGTCAGGTAGCTAACCCTTCCCGTGGTACAAGTGAAGCTTCCGTTATTTTCGAGTATGAAACAGAGGGTGGTCAGACACGTATGCTCGCCGTATACCCTGATGTTTCCAGAATTCCGTTACTCGGATCCCTCCGTAGTGGCCGTGTTGGTGCTGTAGATATGTGTGCAGGAACCGGATGCATCTTCGTTTCTTGGGGTTCTGACACGACAGCAGTTCCTGGACACGTTCGTAATATCGGCATTGACTGGATCGATATCAACAATCATATCTATGATTATGGTCATGGTCATACTGCTGACGATGTGCCAGAAAGTAAGTATTGCTGGTACGATAGTGATTGGAAAACCCAACGTTCACAGGAACACTGTGGTGTTTCACGTGGCGACTTCCTTCTGAAGGCTTGCAACGACTACGGTTTTGATCTGAATCAACCGATGCCTGAATTGTTCCGTTTCGTTGAAGACGGTACAGCAAAAATGACCGATGCTGAGCCTTGCACAGAATTGAACGTTTACTTCTCTGCAACGAACGATGATGCTTTCTTCGAATACAATAAAGAAGAGAACGTGTACTACAAGAGTCAGTACAATGGTAAACCGCAGATCGACCTCAACAACAACGTTCAGATTCACTTTACGAATGTATTTGTACTCTATTGCCCAATCAACACACGTCCTAACGATACTTCTTCTGAGAAGCATAAGGATATCCATATGGAAGAGGGCGGCGCCGGTTATTATGTTTCCAATGGTCAGATTGAAGAAATCACATGGACAAAGCCTACGCCAAATGATCAGATTAAGTGCTTCGACAAGAATGGTGCAGAGATTCAAGTCAATGCAGGAAAGTCATATATCTGTATTGTTGATGAAGACTACTATTCCAAGATGACCTATACAGCTTAAGTTGATATTGAAATTCAGCAATCGAAAAGGGAGAACACATCACGCGTTCTCCCTTTTTAAATTTCCTGATTACGATGAACAAGTCAACAACTGTTCGAATGAATTACATAAATTCTACTTACATAATTCAATTACTTCCTTGAGTTCAGCATTCGTCATGGCGCGAACGAGAAGTTCCTCTTTCGTCTCATCGATCTGGAACTTCTCAAGGACCTTGATTGCCTTATCATAAGGAACTTCACCAATAATCTTCTTCTCTGTCGAACTTGCAAGAACAAGCCTGAAGTTATCAACGTTCTCGTAGTCCTCCTGAGGTTTCTTCAGAAGGCGCGTCGAAATGTCCTCGTTCAAAACGAATGCCGGATAAGGATTACTATTCTTGTCCGAAAGATATGTGTAGGAAGGAACATAAGCACGGAGCCACTCTGGTGACTCACTCTTCTCCTTGTCGCGTTCTTTTCTACGATCGAAAATGCCCATGGGTTACTCCTCCTTTGTTTGAGTATTTGTATTCACTAAATGATTCGATAGCTTTCTATTCTTCAGGAAAGCCCAGATTGAAGCAATGACACGAATAATCATCATCAGAACAAATGCGCCTGAAAGATCCAGGAAAACATCGAAAAGACTGGAAGCTCGTCCGGAAACGAAAATCTGATAATACTCATCCGCCGCAGCTGACAAAGCCGTAATCCAAAGCGCGACCGCAATATAGATCTCATTATCGCTCTTAAAACGATCAATCGCCTTACTCTCCGGCAATTCTTCTCTTACAACAATGTGATTGGTAGCGAACATCGCAATATACGCCAAGGATGCGAGCACAATATACTCAAATACGTGTGCACACTTGCGTATAAAGTGTTCTGATACCTCAATATGGAAACGATCGTTCAATTGCTGAACAACATCGAGTGAACGAGAACTGGAGACCTCAGCAGTCTCCGAAGACAAAGAAAAAATGACAGCCAACCATCCAATCACCAAGATCCACATGATGATAGCGAACATTATATATAAAGGATGAAGTGACTTACTCTTGGTTTCCGTCAGACTCATTTCATGCCTATCCCCTCACACGTATAGAAATACTATACCACAAGAATGCGATTTACAAAACATCACACAAAATTTAGTAGGCATTGTTCCTTTGCGTCTTCATGGCACGATCGATATCACGCTTCGCTGTTTTCTCTGCAGCAGAATCACGTTTATCGAAATTCTTCTTACCTCTTGCCAGACCAATTTCGAACTTGACCTTACCGTCTTTGAAATAGCACTGAGTTGGTACAAGTGTTAATCCATCCTGCTTGACCGTAGAATACAGACGAATGATCTCGCTCTTATGCATCAGAAGTTTCCGAGTACGCATCGGGTCCAGATTGAAACGATTTCCTTGTTCATAGGGACTGATATGCACACCGATAAGGAAGATCTCACCCTCCTTCACCTGTACATAACTGTCTTTGAGATTCACCTTCCCTGCACGTAGAGACTTCACCTCCGTGCCAGACAGCACAATACCCGTTTCAAACTTCTCATCTATAAAATAATCATGGTAAGCCTTGCGATTCTCTGCAATGACCTTAATACCTTTCTTAATTGCCATATGATTCACTCCAATCCAACGACGGGTACGCATTCATATCAAGTTCATCACGCACCCCACGCATAAACTCATAGTAACCGGCAGAAGCAATCATCGCAGCATTATCTGTACAATACGACATCTTCGGAAGACAAAGCGTGGCGTGCGTCTTATGTGCCAATTCCTCAATCTTCTTTCTGAGGCAGGAATTCGCCGAAACACCACCGGCCAAGCAGATCTTCTTCATACCGGTCAACTTGATTGCTTGATTCAATCGATCGATCAAGATCGAGCAGATGGCTTCTTGATAAGAAGCGGCAAAATCACTTACATTGATCTCTCCGCCCTTTGAGCGAACCTGATTGATCGTATTTAAGGCGGCGGTCTTAATGCCACTAAACGAGAAATCGAGCGAATCCACGATTCTCGGAGAAGGGAAAGAAAACGCATGCGGGTCTCCGTTTTTGCTCTCTCGGTCCAATTTCGGGCCACCTGGATAGCCAAGTCCAATCACACGTGCAATTTTGTCAAAAGCTTCACCAGCCGCATCATCGCGTGTGGCGCAGATCAAAGAAAGATCGTCATAATCTTTCACAAGAAGTATCTCACTATGTCCGCCGGATACAACCAGACAAAGAAACGGCGGTTCCCAAGTTGGATCAGTCAAATAATTCGCCGCGATATGTCCAGCCATATGATTCACACCAACCAATGGCTTCTTCTTCACTTCACAGATTGCTTTCGCAGCAGAAACACCAACCAATAAGGCACCAACCAGACCAGGTCCTTTGGTTACACAGACCGCATCAATATCATCATAACTGACGTCTGCCTGTCTCATTGTCTCCTGTAGACAAGGCACAATTGCCTCAACGTGCATGCGCGATGCAAGCTCAGGCACAACACCGCCATACTGGCTTTGTAGATCCGCAGACGACGCAATCATGCTGGCCCGAACGATTCGCCCATCCTCAATGACTGCACATGCGGTCTCATCACAAGAAGATTCAATTCCTAATGTAAGAATGCCCAAATGACGTGCCTCCTCACTTAAAATATGTCTCGAGATACGATCGTAGCATCTGCCGATAACCTTCTGAATCAATCAGATAGGATTCCACATATCCTGCACCGGAAAACATCTTGGACATCGTCGTATTCGGGTTCAATCTCTGTCTTTCCGTAACGATCTGTTCGATCTTCTCCGCACCAATAAAGGTGTCACGACCACCATAGATAATGCACACAGGAATCGGTAGACGAGAAATCTGAGTCGCAAGATTATAGTTGCCGCCCTCACCTGCCGATACACGTATCGCATAAGGAACGAAATACTTCGTTACAAATGCAAATTTCGAATTCTTCTCAACAAAAGGTGTGATGTAGTCGTCTGAATTCTTGGCAGGAGAATCCAGAATCAATCCTACTATATAATTCACATCAAATCCCAGATCTACGATCTTCTTACTATATTTCTCTAGGACTTCTGAATCCGAAGACGGTGGAAGCTTATCAATCGCAAGAAGACAAGCACTGCAACCGGAACCAATACCGTACAGAATGACATTCTTTGTTACAGAAATCTTCTTTACATGCTTGATTGCACCAAGCACATCCTGCCACTCAAGATAACCGTATCCACAGATTGCACCATCACTCTCTCCGGAATTTCGGAGATCAAATAGGAACACATTGTAATGCATATTCAGAAAGTCATTGATCATCTCAACCATAGAAACACTGAAAGGCATACGGTTCGACTGCGTATCATGAACGACGATGATCGTACTGATAGGATCATCTGTCTTGAAGAACCAACCGGAAAGAAGCGTCTGCTCATCCGCCGAGGTAAATGTGGTCGCAGAGTAACTAGGCAGAATATTAGAAGGAACATTCGCAAGCGGCTTCTTCTCAATACTCATCATACGGTTGGCAGTCGTCGCCGTCATAACGATTACAGCAATCGTTATTGCAGCAAGAATACTAAAAACCAGAGCCACACGAACGATGAGCTTGGAGATCGATAACTTATTTCCTTCGCGTTTAACTAATCCTCGTCCCATTACTTCCCCTTAGACCAAATAGCTATCAGAATGGTCATATTGTACCATTCCCATCACAGATTGACTAGAAACTGCAGGTTTCAAGCAGAATCAATTCTTTGAAACGCCAGAAGATCCGAAGCCACCTTCACGGTCCTGTCCGATTCCCTCTACGGAATCAGTAGCAACAAAGGAAGTCTTCTCATACTTTGCAACAACCATCTGCGCGATACGGTCACCCTTATGGATCACGTATGGTCCCTTCTGATTTCCCTTATCATTCAATGTCAATTCAGGAACATCAGAATAATTCTCCGGTGATGTATTCTCCATGATTACGCAGATTTCGCCGCGATAACCACTATCGATCGTCCCAGGAGCATTGGGAATTCGAAGCGGTGTCTTCAATGAGATGCCACTTCTTGGACGAATCTGTACCTCATATCCGACAGGAATAGCAAACTTAAGTCCTGTATGAACCAGTATCGTCTCACCAGGGGCAATGCGATAATCGTCAATACTACAGAGATCCATACCTGCATCCCCTTCGTGCGCATAGAAAGGAAGCACCGCATCCTCGTGAATCTTCTCAACAAAAATCTCAGTACTCATACCATTCCTCCTCGTCCTCAATCACATCATCGAAATCTTTGAAGGAATCAATGATCACACGACGCTCATCCTGGTCTTCATTCATAAAGCGAGCGACGGAAGCAACCGGAATACCGCGAGCAAGGACACTCTGTACCGTAGAAGCCGACACAAGGTGCTTCGCATTACCAACCAGATCACAACGACACGCACCCTGATAACAAATCAGATCTACGCGACTGTGTTCATGAATCTCTTCTTTGCCGCCGGCCTTCTCCCCAAGCGAAACCTCAGGATGCTCTTTGCACATATTGCAATGTTTCTGATTCTGACCCAGTGGGCAGAATTCAGACTGCATCCATTCAACCGGACCATAACGATGGAGCGACATGTAGGGTGCTTTTTCCGAATCATCGAGTGACTCAGCAAGCTTCAGGATCTGTTCATCCCCCAACTCATAAGACAGGAAGAGATACGACAGACCCTGCGCGCATTCATATCGATATGTGTAGTGATTGAAGATATTTGCGCCACTTAACAAACCAACGGTATACTCGTCCTGGCATGTGCCAAGACAACCGACAAATCGAGAACCTGCATGCATCTTCATCAGCGTAATCGCCTTGGCGATCGGTTCGATCAGATTATCCTTGTAAGCGCCGGGCATTCGAAGTGCAACACGCGCATCAGGCTCGGAAGCCAGAAGTTCGTCAATCAGCGCAATTCGACCTGGTCTCGTGATCTGCAGAACCGAGAACACATAGAGGTCTGCACCGCAAGCGTATCCACTGGTAATACGATTCATATCCAGATAGTCTGCAATCGTAATATGCGACTGCGACGGCTTACTCACAGAACGATTCTCATATTCTTCGTCGGCAAAAGCACTGTTCCTGCCTTCTGTCTGTGAATCAAGGATCGCCTCGGCCAGGAAAGACATTGCCTCTCTTCGCATTGAATTGATCTGCGCAATGCGAAGAAGAATCGGGAATTCGCCGTCCTGAATAAGTTTGCGGAAATGGAAAGGAGTCTGACCGGTCTTCTCGATCTGTTCCTTCGTACGAATCCAAGTTAATGGCTCACCGTCACCAAGGTCGGAAGATTCCACCCAGGCCGAAGCTTTGACTCCGGCAAAAGCACCGCTCATGACCGATACATCCAACCTGAATCCGTTCCCCTCCTGTCTCAGAACGCCTTCAATCGGGGTCTTACGAACATTCTCTTTCGCCACCTCGATCTTCTTACTCATGCGATACACAGCCATTCCACTGTGAAGCTTCGCAATGGCTTCCGGATGGAGTCCTTTGACCACGGCTGAATTACGTGAGACTTCGATCTTTCCAATTGGGAAACTGGCCACCTCTTCATCCTTATCGCGAATGGAGAGGAAATCGCCCTTCTGTGGCACATCAGACTGCCAAGAGCGAATACAGATGGTTCCGGCTTTCGCATTAATAGAGAGAATCTCTCCCCAGTAAAGGCCGTATTTACCAACATATTCACCGGAAAGGAAATCCGGAGATTTCTGATTCGCCATATATTGGCTGGTAAAATCACCGCCACGATTGAACGTAACGAGAAGATCGTTACGAAGCCGTTGCATGTCTTCTTCAGAGATACCACCTGAAACGATACGATCAATCAACGTACGATAAGCAGAAACAACAGCTGTACAATACTGTTCATCACGCATACGGCCTTCGATCTTCAAGGAATCTACCCCCACCTCAATCAAATCCGAAAGATAATCCACCGCAGACTGGTCTTTCGGTGATAACAGCTTTCCGGACATAAGCGGCGCTTCGTGTACTGAAGCTTCACGATTTCCTTCAACGATCTGATACGTCTGGCGGCAGGGCTGGGCGCAAGAGCCACGATTACCAGAACGGGATCCGGAACGGTTCATGGCACTAAAGAGACAAAGTCCAGAATAGCAGACACACATTGCCCCATGAACAAAGACTTCTACTTCAATATCCTGTTCATGCCACAGTTCCGCACGTGCACGAATCTCATCCAAAGAGAGTTCACGCGGCAACACAACACGTTCCATGTTCAATCGCTTCATTTCCTCACACTGATTCAGTGAGAACACATTCATCTGTGTACTGGCATGAAGCGGAATCTGTGGGAAATGCATAGCAAGATAGGAAGCAAGCCCCTTATCTTGAACCAAGAAAGCGTCTACCCCCATCTGATAAGCCTGAAGCGCAAGCTCGACAGCATCCATCAGTTCATCATCATCAAGAAGTGTATTCAGTGTCACATAGACCTTACTGTTACGAAGATGGGCATAATCCAAAGCTTCACGAAGTGTAGCCAACGTAAAGTTCGCAGCATGAATTCTTGCATTATATTGATTCAAACCGAGATATACCGCATCCGCTCCGGCATCAATGGCCGCACGCAACATACTCATTGAGCCCGCTGGGGCAAGAAGTTCAGGACGTTTCATAACCTCTCCTTCGGAATGTTATTCTCTTTACAATACTGTTCAAGCGGAAGAAGCGGCGCTTCTTTCGGTCTGTCTTCTTCTTTCTGATGAAGAACCGTCTGCCAACGGAAGCAAGCTTCCATATAAGCTAAGATCAAGGCTTGATTGGTCGGAATCATCGGATTCTCTTCCATCGTCTCCGATAGCAGATCGTTGGCAACTTTCGCACAATACAGCGTCTTGGCCTTCTCCTCATCTGAATCCACACGGAATCGGTATGTCATGCCGGCAATCCGTACAAAAACATTCTGAGGATACTCTTCATCCGACTTCTTCTTCCTTTTCGAAGGAGTCTGCGGATCTTTCTTGATCTGGCTATACTCAGCAAGTACAGGCTGGTCGGCCTTCTTACTCTTTTTCGACTTTGACTTAGTTTTCTCTTTACCGGAAGAATACTTCTCGAACAGAGAATCCGATAACCGCTCATAAGCCATACAATTCACTCACCCTTTCTTCCGCGAAGGATCTGATAGAGCACCACAAAATCCGTAGGAAGAAGATCTTCACTACGAACGGTTTCACGCTGTCCCATCTCAGACAAAGCAGAAAGAATCTGATTTTTACTATACTTCCCTCCTGAAGAGAGACTATTCACCAAAGTTTTTCTACGTAAGGCAAAAGCACCTGTCACCATGGAGAACCACTCCGCATCCCGGAAACAAGACACATGTGGATTACTTTGCCCATCCTCATTCGAAAGACTTCGCTCGATACGAATCACAGATGAGGTCGTATTCGGTGCAGGATAGAAACTTCCACCATCTACGTTGAAACACTTCTCTTTGCGTCCGAACAGATCCGTCAAGATTGCAAGCGGACCATATTGCTTCGAACCAGGCATTGCGAAAATTCGATCACACGCTTCTTCTTCCACCATAAACACCATCTTCGGACACAAAGGAAAATCCTGCATCAGCTTCACCATGATCGGCGTCATGACATAATACGGTAAATTCGAGAGGATCACGTCAGGATTACGCTTCTCGCCAGATAGGGAGTCAGCATCCCACTTCAGATAATCCTGAAAAATTACCTCTCCACCCAATGGATCGAGTAGATTATGAAGACGTGTTGTGAAAGTCTGGTCGATCTCCACGGCCGTATATGCGGCTGCAGAAGACGCGGCCTTCTCAGATAGTGCACCAATGCCAGGACCGATCTCCAAGACCTGCTTCGATTTCGTAATCTTCGCAAGGTCAAGAATCTCGTCGATCACGGCATCATTACACAGAAAATTCTGCCCAAGACTTCTTGTGGCCGAAAGACCATAATTCTCTAGTATGGTCAGAACTTCCTGCTTACTCATCCAATGAAATACCTTACGCCAGCTTCGAAGATCTTCTGGTCTTTCGCACCAGGAATATTCTTCGCAACACCGTTGCCCATACGCTCACTGTGACCCATCTTACCAAGGATACGACCGTTCGGGCTGATGATACCTTCAATCGCACACATAGAACCATTCGGGTTGAATGCGGTATCCATGGAAGGAACACCCTGATCATCTACATACTGTGTAGCAACCTGACCCTTCGCAAAGAGCTCCTTGAGAAGTTCTTCGGAAGCGCAGAAACGACCTTCACCGTGTGAGATCGCAATCTCATGTACATCGCCTTCATTCGTGAAAGACAACCACGGAGAGTTATTCGATACGATCTTTGTCGAAACATAAGCAGACTGGTGGCGGCCGATGTTATTGAATGTCAGCGTCGGGCCATCATGCTCAAGCGGGAGAATATCACCGTATGGGAGAAGGCCAAGTTTCATCAATGCCTGGAATCCGTTACAGATACCGAGCATCAGACCATCACGGTTGAAGAGTAAGTCACGGACAGACTCTGTGACTGCTGCATTACGGAAAGCCGCTGCGATGAATTTACCGGAACCTTCCGGTTCGTCACCTGCGGAGAAACCACCAGGAATCATGATCATGTTTGCTTTCTTGATTCGCTCGCTCATTTCCGCGAAGGAATCCGTAATCTCCTGAGAGTTACGGTTACGAATGACCATAACATCTGGTTCAGCACCGGCACGAGAGAATGCGAAAGCAGAATCATATTCACAGTTCGTACCCGGGAATACCGGAATGAATACCTTCGGCTTTGCACCGGTCAGGATCATCGGCGCAGTGATGGCATTCTTTGCAACTTCACCCTTCTCATAGGAGACAGCCTTACCCTGATCTACGATCGTCGGGAAGATCGGCTCAAGCTTAGATACGAAAGCATTGATGGCATCATCCATAGAGATGGACTGATTACCATAGGTCAGCATCTGGTCGTTCGTCGTTACACCGAGAAGCTTACCGCCAACCTGCTCGATCTTATCTACTGCATTATTATCACTTACGCAAAGGAGCACGGTTCCAAAGGAATGGGAGAAGAGTTCTTCCAGAGAATAGCTGTCTGCAAATGCGAAGCCGAGCTTATTACCCATGCACATCTGCGCTACACGTGCTGCAATACCGGCAGAGCGAACTACACCGGCAGCCAGGAGCTGTCCGCGGTCCTGAATCTGTGTGATGCACTTCATCACGCGGATTGCATGATCCTTCACATAACGACCATTCGCATCACGCTTGATGCGGATCGCATAGAGTTTCTTCGCAACCTGAGAAAGTGTAGAAGAAACAACCTTATCCGTAGTTGTCATACCCACAGCGAAGGAAACCAGCGTCGGCGGAACATGCAATTCATTGAAGGAACCGGACATACTGTCCTTACCACCAATGGATGCGGTACCGAAATCAAGCTGTGCCTGATAAGCACCCAGTAACGCAGACAACGGCTTACCCCAGGACTTCTCCCCAGCCATACGCTCGAAATACTCCTGGAATGTCAGTCTTGCAGTAAATGGATCACAACCCATGCAGGCCAGTCTCAGAAGAGACTCAGTAACCGCGTGATATGCACCGTGGAACGGGCTCCATGCAGAGAAATATGGGTCGAAGCCGTAAGCCATAACAGAAACTGCATTGGTCTTTCCTTCCTCAACCGGGATCTTACAAGCCATACCTTCTTCCGGAGACAACTGATAACGACCACCAAACGGCATCAGCACCGTACCGGCACCGATCGTACCGTCGAAGCGAGAAACCAGACCCTTACGGGAGCAACCATCCAAGGAAGAAAGTGTGCCCTTCAAAGATGCGGCAAAATCACCAGCAACAAAGCTTTCTGTCGGCTGATCGATGATTCCGTTATTGAAATCAGGCTCGGTCACCTCAGCGGTTGCATAGGAAGAAGCACCGTTCGTATCAATGAAAGCTCTCGGCAACTCAACAATGGTGTTGCCCTTCCATGTCATCTTCATAACCGGCTCTTCGGTTACTACTGCAACAACCGTTGTCTCAAGGTTCTCTTTTGCAGCATAGTCCATAAATGCTTTCTCGTCCTTCGGATCAATGACAACAGCCATTCTCTCCTGAGACTCAGAAATCGCGATTTCTGTACCGTCCAGACCTTCGTACTTCTTCGGAACCTTATCAAGGTCAATGGTCAAGCCGTCTGCCAACTCACCGATTGCAACGGATACACCGCCTGCACCGAAGTCATTACAACGAAGGATCATCTTGCTGACTTCCGGAATACGGAACATTCTCTGAATCTTTCTCTCTGTCGGTGCATTACCCTTCTGAACCTCAGAACCGCAGGTCAATACGGACTTCTCATCGTGTGCCTTAGAGGAACCGGTTGCACCACCGATACCGTCACGACCTGTACGACCACCGAGGAGAACAATAATGTCACCCGGTCTCGGACGAACACGTACAATATTCTCAGCCGGCGCAGCACCTACTACTGCACCGATCTCCATTCTCTTTGCAACATAACCCGGATGATAGATCTCATCGACATGACCGGTGCAAAGGCCGATCTGGTTACCGTAAGAGCTATAACCTGCAGCCGCTGTACGAACCAGTTTCTTCTGGGAAAGCTTACCTTCCAGCGTCATGCTGACCGGAACGGTCGGGTCACCGGCACCCGTCACACGCATGGCCTGATATACATAGGAACGGCCGGAGAGCGGGTCACGGATCGCACCACCCAAGCAGGTCGCAGCACCACCGAACGGCTCGATCTCAGTCGGGTGGTTATGTGTCTCATTCTTGAACATGAGCACGTAATCTTCTTTCTTGCCATCTACATCGATCTGAATCTTGATGGAGCAAGCATTGATCTCTTCGGATTCGTCCAGATCCTGGAGCTTACCATCTTTCTTCAACTTTCTCATTGCCATGGTCGCCACATCCATCAGGCAGACCGGCTTCTTGCTGATACGCTCACCGTACACTTCTTCACGTGTAGAGAGGTAATCTGCGTAGATTCCTTTTAATTCCTCGGCAAAAGCACTGCCGCCGTCGATCTTGACGTCAGTCAGTTCGGTCAAGAAAGTGGTATGACGGCAGTGGTCGGACCAATAGGTATCCAACACGCGGATCTCTGTCATGGTCGGATCACGCTTGATGGACTGGAAGAACTCCTGGGTGAAGAGCACATCCGCATCGGACATCGCAAGACCCCACTCCTTACGAAGGGCAGCCAGCTCTTCCTTCGACTTCGTTGTAAAACCTTCGATGGTCGGAACAGATGTCGGCACATCGAATACTTCTTCCAAGGATTCCGGCTTCGACATCGAAGCTTCACGTGCTTCAACCGGGTTGATCAGATACTTGGCAATCGCCTTCTTCTGATCTTCCGCTACACTTCCGTAGAACACGATGACACGTGCAACACGTACCAACGGCTTCTCCTTCTGTGTCAGGATCTGACAGCACTGCGCCGCAGAGTCTGCACGCTGGTCGTACTGACCCGGCAAAGACTCAATGGCAAGGATATATGCCGCATCCGCCACATCAATGGTCTCATCGTAGACATCATCGACCGGTGGCTCAGAGAACACGACGTTCTTCGCCAGTTCATACTCCTCATCCGTTAAACCGGACACATCATAGCGGTGGAAGATTCTGACACGTTCAATGGTCTTCACGCCCACATCAGACTTCACATCCTTCAGAATTCCGGCAGCTTCGACTGCGAAATCTTTCTTCTTCTCCGAATAAATTCTTCGAACTGCATTACTCATAACAAATCCTCCAATAATGATGTATCCTCATCTATCCTAACACAAAAACGGCTTCTTACTGCACGTTGTATGTGTGGTTTACAAATTTTCATGCTCCAAAACTTCAGAGCCTGCGTCAAATGCTTACTTGATCTGCTCCGCAGCTTCAGTCAGCATCTCACTATTAAACTTCAGGAATCGCTTCAAGCCTTCTGCATCCAGAGAACCATGTGCCAGTTTAGCCTGGTCGTAGAGGTGCTGGCAAAGCGCATTGAGTTTCTCCTGATCATTGGCCACACCGGACATTCCGCGAAGTCTCAGTACGAGCGGGTGATCGGTGTTGAGCACCAAGTCCATCTTGATTGGGAACATGCTGTCCAGATCCTTATACGGGTCATCTTCCTTACCGGTACGCATGGATTCGAACTGCTTTCTCATCTCGACCATACGACGGGCTTCCTCGGTCTCACGGATGAACGCAGGAAGCTGCTCTGCACCAAGTGCCACAGCGGAAACCTCCAACTTTTCCTCACCGGTTGCAGCCTTGAACAGGTCGCTCAGTGCTTTGGACTCATCTTCGGAAGCAGATTCGCCTTCCAACTCAGCATCCACACGCTTGAACTTCACGTCATGCTGCTTGTACTCCAAGAAAGAGATGAAGTTATTATCCAATTCCTCATTCAGAACGACCACATCGAAGCCCTTCTCCTTCGCCATGGAGATGTACGCCGCCTGCTGGTCCGGTGCCTTGGTATAACGAACTGTATCCTTCTCCTTATCCTTGGTAAGCTCGGTCAATGTGAAGAATTCACCATCTACTGTCTTAAAGAGGCAGATGTCCTTGACCTTCTCATAGAACTTATCGTCTCTCATCATGCCGTACTTCACGAATACGCTGATATCATTCCAGTAACCCTGGAAACCTTCACGATCGTTCTTGAAGACCTCATTCAGTTTATCGGAAACCTTACGAATGATGTGAGAACTCAACTTCTTCACGTACTCATCCTGCTGGAGCGCCGAACGAGAAACGTTCAGCGGAAGGTCAGTGCAGTCCAGGCAACCACGAAGCAGGAACAGGAACTCCGGAATGACTTCCTCGATGTTATCTGCAACGAAAACCTGGTGATTATAGATCTTGATACGTCCTTCGAGATTCTCATACACGTTATTGGTCTTTGGGAAATAGAGAATACCCTGAAGATTGAACGGATAATCCATATTGAGGTGGATCCAGAAAAGCGGATCCTTCATATCGTGGAACACAGTATGATAGAAGTTCTTATACTCTTCTTCTGTGCAATCC
>JAGHVD010000084.1 GCA_018064475.1 Candidatus Scatonaster coprocaballi | reverse complement strand
TCAGAATATCTAGGCCTGAGCTTTGCATTTTGTCATTCAGGCCTATGGAGCACGACCTCAACAGATATATCGTGTTTATCCCAAGTTTTCTGTGAAGAACCGAAAATTTGCACACGAAAATAACGCCTGTGCCAGCGCCCTTTGAAGACGAAGTACGCACCAGGCGGCGAGAAGCATGCCCAATGCTGACGGGGATCAGATCACCAGTCTGAACAATATGCGCCGCCTAATTCGCCGTAAGCAATCACGTTTCCGGTCTCGCCGCTTGTGGTAGTATCCAACGCGGTAAAGAGTGCTTCAGTATCTTTGCCGGCTACATTGACCATGCCACCAATCTTCGTATCTGCACTCTTGAGTGCGACGACATAGATGACGTAAGCGTGGGTGCTACCGGCCGGTGGGTACGGGCCACAGTAACCGCGGCCTTTCGGTGCGGTGACATAATCGGGTACCTCACCTAATTCCAAAGATGTGGCGCCTTCTACTAAGTACTTCAGATGCATCCAGTTATTTGCGCTGATGTCAAGCATGTAGACGGCATAACAAGATGCGCCTTCCACTTCATCCCAGGATAGTTGTGGGGACAGATTCTCACCGTGGGTGGTATTCTCATTGTTACCGATCTTTACATCCCAATCCATGTCGGTGATGCTCTCACTTCGAACTTCGAAAGTATCCAGTGAAGAGACGAAGGGACCCAGCTGTGTCTCGTAAGAATATTTCGGTGTTGTTTCCGTAGAAGCGCTTGTAGTGGTCGTGGCTTCAGTGGTCGTAGTCATTTCCGTCTCGGTTGAAATGGCAGGTGATGTCTCGGAAGAAGGCTTAGTCTCCTCCTTCTTACTACATGCAGTGAGGTAGAACGCGGTGGCTAACAGAATGGCAATCAGTCTTTGTTTCATCTTGTCTCTCCATGAATATAAAGTGATTCTATTGTCATATAAGATAAAGACTTCTGTCAATCAAATCCTTACAACGACTGTAAGTGTTATTTGGAAGTGGTCTATGTTATGCTCTTCCCATAGCAAAAACAAGGAGCGAAACATGGAAACGATTTTGAATATTGAGAATCTTACTAAAGTATACGGCACAGTACCGAATCAGACTCAGGCGCTGAACGGTATCAGCTTCCAGGTGATGGAAGGTGAGTTCTTAGGCATCATGGGTAGCAGTGGTTCGGGTAAGTCCACTTTGCTGAACTGTATGGCAACGGTCATCGAGCCGACCAGTGGCAAGATCCAGATCGATGGGAAAGACCTTCAGAAGATGAAGGGTGCAGAGCTGGCTAAGTACCGTGGACAGAAGATGGGATATCTTTTTCAGAATTTTGAATTGCTAGATAATCTGACCGCAAGAGAGAATATTCTTCTTCCGGTCTCCCTTCACGGGATGTCCGAGAAGGAAGGACAGTCTCGTCTGGAGGAGTTGGCGAAGTACTTAGAGATCACGGAGGTGCTGGATAAGTTCCCGGACAAGATGTCCGGCGGTCAACGCCAGCGTGTGGCGGCAGCCCGTGCCTTGATCCTCAACCCGAAGATCGTGCTCGCAGATGAGCCGACCGGTGCGCTGGATTCGAAGAATGCAAGAAGCTTGATGGAGAAGCTCACCGGCCTGAATACCAATGAGCAGACGACGATCCTCATGGTTACGCACGATACTGCGGCTGCGAGCTTCTGCAAGCGAATCCTCTTTATTTCGGACGGCGTGATCTTCCACGAACTGCGACGCGGGGATGAGAGCCGACAGGATTTCTACGAGCGCATCTTGAATGTGATGGCCCAGCTCGGAGGAGGTCGTAGCAATGTTCTCTAATCTTATTTTCCGAAATAGTAGAAGAAGCCGTAAGGAGAATGGCTTGTTCTTCGGTTCCATGGTAATCTCCATCATGGCCTTCTATCTGATCCTTTCTCTTTCTTCTCAGGATGTCATGTCTTTCCTCAAGAAGATGGAGAGTGACGGTGTCAATCGTCTCATGACCTTGATTCCAATCTTCTATGCGATGACGTTGGTCATCTTATTCTTCCTGATCTTCTTCGCATGCAAGTACCAGTTTGAGAGAAGACGTCACGAATTCGGTGTGTACCTGATGCATGGTATGCGTCGTAGTAAGCTCTTCGGCATGCTACTGACAGAGGATCTGATCTCAAGTGGCCTGGCACTGCTTATTGGTTTGCCGAGTGCCGTGGTGATGGCAGAGATCATCAGCCTGATTACTGCAAAGAGTGTCGGCATGGGTATTGTAGACCATCAGTTCTCGCTGTCCGGTTCGGCCATTATTTGGACATTGGTTGGATTCTTAGGCATCAAGCTTCTGGCATTACTTATCTTGAGCGGACGCATCAGCCGTCAGGAAATCGGTACGTTATTGGCCCAGCCGGTCAATCACCCCAAGAAACAGTTGCCGAAGGCTGTGTATGCGATTGTTGCCTTGATTGGTCTTCTGATGCTTGGTATGGCTTACTATATGGGTAATAAAGTGGGTGGCGCCTGGGCGACACCGGCCAAAATGGCACTGGCACTCGGATTGGGTCTGATCGGCACATTGTTCCTGTTCTTCGGCATGCGTGCTTTTATCGCACTGCTGGTGAAAGCGAACAAGGGCAACAAGAAGTTGCACGTATATACTTTCCGTCAGATTCAGGAAAATGTTATCTACAAGTCAAGCTCGATGGCGATCAGCTCCCTTCTGATCCTGGCTGCCCTCTGCTGCTTCGGTGCGGGACTGTCCATCTCCATTACGAATAAAATGTATAGTGACCACGTCATGGACTATACCTTCAGCCGTTTTGCCGATGATCACTATGATGTAGAGATCACAGATGATTCGACAAAGCTCCTGACGTTAGTCGAGTCGAAGCTTCAGGAGAATGGACTGGCGGATCAATTCTCCGATATCTTCGAGATCAGACTGGGCAATGTTCGTACTACGGAAGACTTCGAAAATGCATACGATATGAGTGCTTTTACAGATGCGATTGCTTCGACTGGTACGAAGACATCTGAGGATATTCTGAACAATTTGAGATATCAGGGATTCCCGACATTGATCAGTCTTTCGAGCTACAACCACCTGCTGGAGATGGCAGGCGAAACACCGATCACGCTTCAGCAGGATGAGGCGGCGATCTACATCGACCCTTCTTTTACCACGGCTGATGAAGCGGAACTTATGAACGAGATCCTACTTACCAGACCGAAGACCACACTGGCGGGTGAGACGCTGTATCTTACCAGCGAGGTGCAGACGCAGAAGCTGTGTACCGATCGCATTGTGACTTATAGTTTTGCACTGATCGTACCGGATGAGGTATTCCTCTACCAGACGCAGGGTGACTACTTCACGTATGTCAATGCTGTACTCAGCGACGAAGCCAAGGACGGCAACAGTCTGATGAGTGTTTTTACCCAAGTCAACGAACAACTGAATGCTACCGGTCTTCAGTACGAGAGCTATCTGCAGAACATGGGACGTAATCTCTTCTTCAAAGTGGCTTCCAGCTACATTACTATCTATCTGGCCATTGTTTTCTTGGTCGTAGCGAATACGATCATGGGCGTGCAGTTCTTGATGAGCCAGCAGAAGACCGGCCGTAGATGCCAGACGCTGATTCGCCTTGGTGCCACCTATGAGACGCTCTGTCAGTCTGCCGGCAAGCAGATCAGATGGTTCATGGGACTTCCGGTCGTGGTCGCTGCAGCAAGTAGCATGTTCGGTATCCGTGCACTGCTGATCGGACTGGATGCTTCCTCCGGTATGTCATCGAATAATCTGCTGCTTCTTGTTGCGGCCTTGATGATGGTGTTGCTTTGCATCGTAGAGTTCGTATATATTATTGTGGTGAAGCGCGCCAGTGATAAGTATCTGCTGAAGCTGATGGACATCAAGCGCGAAGAATAATTCGGAAATACTAGGAGGACGTACGTCGTCGTGAGAAGAATTGCTGTGGTGGAAGATGAAGTCTTTGTGCGAGAGGAGTTATGTAGCATCCTCAGTAAAGGCGGATATACCGTGGAAACGGTTACGGACTTCGAACACGCGGCGAAGATCCTCCTGGAGATGGCGCCGGATCTGGCGATTCTCGATATCAATCTTCCGGAGACCAGCGGATTCCAGATCTGTCAGGAACTGAAGAGCAAGTCCTCCATTCCGGTGCTGGTACTGACCTCACGGGATCAGGCCAAAGATGAACTGGAGGCTTTCGAACTGGGCGCGGATGAGTTCTTGAACAAGCCCTGTCGCAAAGAGCGGTTGCTGGCTCGTGTGAGCAATATCCTGAAGCGGTTCGAGGGCCGCTCGAATCTCATAGAAGGACAGGGGTTCCTCTTAGATAGCCAGACCTATACGTTATATGTGAATAATACGTCGGTGATTCTTCCGAAGAATCAGGGAAAATTACTCGTCGCCTTGCTTGCGGGTGGGGCGGATATGGTGACGACGGAGGACCTCTGTACGGCACTATGGGGCACGACGGAGTTCATCGATGAGAATGCCCTTCAGGTCAATATCACGAGATTGAAGAAGACGATGACGAGCCTTGAGATGCCTCAGCGCATCGTGGCTGTACGTGGATTAGGATATCGTCTGGAGAACGAAGTCTCCCAGGACGCGACTGCCCAGAAGGACACAGCGCGGACAGATGAGGTGACCACATGATGCATCGGGTTCGTCAACTACTGGCTCGGTACTATCCGTGGTTCTTCCTTCTTCTGGGCATGGACTTGTTCTGTGTGATGATCCTATGGGTCTCAGATATTGACGCACTTCGGAAACTGAGTGCACTGATTTTCCTCACCAGTTTCCTATTATTCATTCTCATTCTCGTGGTGATGAACCGACGAGAGATGCGAAATGCAGCCTTGTTCCAGCAGTTTGTCAGCGATCCGACTCCGCAGAATGAGACACGACTTCTTCAGGCGGTGAGTCCGCAGGAAGGTGAATCCATCCGGCTGCTGGCGACGGTGTTAAGGCAGTATAAGGAGGCGGGCAGCACAATGGCGGGTACGCTCTCCGATTACGAAGAATACGTGGAAGGCTGGGTCCATGAGGCGAAGACGCCGCTTGCACTACTGACCATGATTCTCGACAACCGAAGTGATGAGATGTCGCCGGAGATCCACACGAAGTTGGACTATGCTCGGGGACAGCTTCAGGAAGATATTACCCAGATCCTGTACTATGCACGACTTCGTGCCTCCACCAAGGACTATCGCTTCACGCAGATCGACTTACTCGACTGCGTCGAAGAGGTGCTGGAAGATTATGCCTCACTTCTGGAGGAGAACGAATTTGTCGTATGCAACAAACTCCAGTCCGAGAGTGTTTTTACCGACCGAAGAGGACTACAATTCATCTTCGGTCAGGTCATTAGTAACGCGCTGAAATATCGAGGCGATTCACCGATGCTCACCATCTCTTTCCGAGAGACGGACGAGGGCGGTGTGCTGTCGATTGCTGATAACGGTGCAGGGGTCAAGGAATATGACCTGCCATACATCTTCCAGAAAGGGTTCACCGGCGATTCCACGGCCAATCGCAAGAAAGCCACCGGCATGGGGCTTTACTTGGCGAAGGAAATGGCTGATGACCTGAAGCTGAAACTTCAGGCCACCTCCACATGGGGCGAAGGATTCACGATGGAAGTGATTTTCCCAAAGATATCAGACTGAACTTAGAGCGTCGGGGTCACGTTGTGCTGCGTGCGGTCGCTCTTCTTCACTTGGATGAACATGTTGTGCAGCAGATTGACACTCGTTAAGATGACTTCACCTTGGTAGAGCTTGCGGACGTGCTTGATCGCGTAGTCGTCCAGGTGATTCTCGACGGTGCGGATCTCCTCGTTGAGCATGAGTCGGTGAATCAGGATCGTACCGATCTGACCGAATAGGATCGGGGATACGTCCTGCGGATTCTGTGTGGTGAGGTAAAGGAAAATACCCTTCTTACGACCTTCACGGGCGAGGAGTGTCAGACCGCCGTGGAACTCTTTGTCCGAGTAGCGGGACTTGGCATAGCGGTGGACCTCGTCGATGAAGAAGACGAACGGGCAGATATTCTCCTGCGCGATAACATAGTTGCTGACCAGGTCAATGATCATACCACCGATACCTTCGGAAGCACCCAGCGATGAGGTGTCGATATAGAGCGAAGTCTGCGGTGTATGGATGAATTCTTCAATGGCGTCCAAGAGATTACGCATACTTGGGTCATTCGAGAAGAAGGATAGGAAGCGCGTGTTCGTGATCTGGAACTGAATCTTCGTGATGAGAGAAGAGTTCGCATTGGCTTTGAGTGCGTCATAGCGATAACGGAAGTTGTAGTCGTTGTCGCGGTCCGGCTCACTGACGGCCTCGGCTTGAATCTGCTCCGGGAGAAGCTGAATGTTGAAATCTGTATCGTCTTTCGTGACGGAGGCGAGATTCTCTTGTACCTCATCGATATTCTCGCCGACTTTCTCGTAGAACATGCGGCTGCCGGTCTTCTTCATGTATCGAAGTGAAGTGATCGCCTGGGACAGTACGGCACTTTGGCCGACACTATGGGTCTCGAAGAGCTTCTCCCACTGCTCGATGGTGATTTTACCAGGGGAGATGGTGGCATCTACGCCCAGGGTCAGCTTGGTTGCTTCTTCAGATGAGAAAGCGTCGCGATACTCACCGGTCGGGTCGATAATGAGGGCTTTACGCTTCGTGCTGATGACCTTATCGAGGATGGCCAGCGCGGTAGTGGACTTACCACTATTGGTAGCACCGACGCACATCAGGTGACGGTTGAAGAGCGTGCTGGGCTTCAAGGATACGTCTGCCTGCGCACGATTCAGATAGGTGGCAAATGACGGAAGCGGTTCTTCGTTTCCGCCTGTGAATTCGAGGGAACGTAAGAAGAGTTTATAGATCTCGTCTGTGGCCAAGTAGACCTTATCCGTGATACCGAGGGTCTTGAATCCGGCCAGTTCGAATTTGTCCGATTCCGGCGCCATCACTGCGATCGTATCGATACAGATCTCGTGATAATCCTGTGGCTTATCGCTGCCACCGGTCATGTCGAAGATGTTCTTTCTGGATGCTTTGTTCTCAAATACTTCGCCGAGGAAGACGCCGATCGTGGAATCCACAACGACGAAGTTGTTGATGGTGTTCGGGAGGAAGGAAGCATTGAGCCGGCTCCGGTCCCAGAAGAGTGAGAGGTTCTCCACTTGTGCGATACAGTTGCTGCGATATACTTGTGTAACTTTGCCGATGTAATAATCCTGCGGATTCACAGATGCGTATAGTGATTCAAAAGTCATAGTGTCCTCCCACGGGTTCGAGTGATTTTACATGATAGCAACGAACCTGTTCTCATTATAAATTGACAACTTACGGAATTGGTGACGATTGTGTTAAGAAAGAACTTGTAAAGTATGAATCTTCGGGACGGTGAAATAGAAGAAGGACCATCTCATTTCTGAGATAGTCCTTCCGTGATGTTACTTGTTGTAAATCAGCTTCTTGAATCTACGAATCAGCAAGCTCCAATGTTATGGAAGAAAGAAGATACAACGTTGTTCGGTGCTTCTTCCATGGAGTACATGAACATTGCGAAACCAGTTCCGGAGAAGTAGTAGACAATGCCTGTATCACCAGAAATGAATACCATATAGCCATAGTCAGACTCGAGCTTATAACCAGAAGCCATTGAACTTGCAGCAGCACAAGTCTCCTCGAAGTACTTGTGTGCATCCTCTGCGGAAGCGAAACCATAGTAAGCGCCAATTGTCTCACCCAATACAGCAACATAATCTGTTACTGTGTATGAAATAGGAGCTTCACTCGGATCAGAATCTACGACGAAAGCACTCGGATCTGCAGCGGAGATTGCGCTCTTATATGTTGCCAGATCCAACGGAGCCTTATTCAGATTCAGGTAGTCAAGAGTTGTCGGATTGACTGTTGCACCAGTTGTGTCAGACGGAGTGGTATCTGCTGGTGTTGTATCAGCCGGAGTGGTGTCTGCCGGTGTAGTATCAGCCGGTGTTGTGTCAGCTGGAGTGGTATCTGCCGGAGTGGTGTCTGCAGGTGTTGGATCAACCGGATCCACATCACCGTCACCGATTACGTTGAATACAGGCTCATAGACATCTTCGTAGAAATCTTCTGCATTGGTCATGATGTACTCATCGTCTTCTACGTCGAACTTGAGTGTAACCTCTACAGCGTTGTAGTTCTTCTCTTTCTGACCGTCGATCTCATCGATGAAATCATCGATGTCTCCGTCAGCAGAATCGAAAGCATCCTCGTAATCCGGCAGGTTGATGGTAGCATTAACAGAAGCAGAAGACTTCTTCTCCTTCAGGCTATCCTCATCGATCTCGAAAGTAGCCTTGTCAAAGACCGCCTTCATGGCTTCTTCGTCAGCGAACTCATCGACTGCAGCGATAAAGTCACTATCTACGCCCAGGGATTTCTCTAATTTCTTTACTTTCTTTGCATCCAGAGAAACGGTTGCTTCCAGGAAAGTATTTGCTGCATCAATGGCAGCAGATGATTTCTTCTTGCTCTTGCCGCATGCAGATGCAGAGGCAACGATTGCAAAAGTAAGTGCTACACATGCAAACTTCTTTACATTCAGTTTCATATTTGTCCTCCTAATGTGTATTTGTCAGAATATCTGTACAATATCTATACATGAAAAGATTATACTCGCGATTTATACGTGTTTCAAATGCAAAAATGGTAAAATAGGTGGGAAAAGCACTGAAATGCGGTGCAAATGCGATGATTACCTACGGGATAAGTAGACGGAGGTACACGATGCCGGAATATATACTCGACTGGAACAAATATACAGATACAGCAATCCGTGTGGCGGAAGAGGGAGCGGTGCTTCTGAAGAATGACCGTGAGGCATTACCGCTTCGTGATGGTACGCGAGTTGCGGTCTTTGGCAGAATGCAGAAGAACTACTATAAGAGTGGCACCGGTTCCGGAGGCATGGTAAATGTGAAACATGTGGTCTCGATCCTAGAGGGACTCAAGTCCAGTGGAACGCTTGCGATCGATGAGGCACTTCTGAAGATCTACGAAGACTGGGAAGCGATCCACCCTGTTGATCCGGGAATTGGCTGGGGCAAGGAGAACTGGTCCCAAGACGAGATGCCGCTCGATGAGGTCGTTGTAGAAGATGCGGCGACTCGTAACGATGCTGCCATCGTGGTGATTGCAAGAACGGCGGGTGAAGACCGCGATAACACCGCACAGAAGGGGTCTTTCTTCCTGAACGATGGGGAAGAGGAGATGCTTCAGAAAGTATGCGCGAAGTTCAGAAAGACCATCGTGCTTCTGAATGTAGGTAACATCATCGACATGTCTTTCGTAGCCAAGTACGACCCTGCTGCGGTGCTCTATGTCTGGCAGGCCGGCATGGTGGGCGGTACTGCAGTGGCTAATCTTGTCACAGGTAAAGCAGTTCCTTCCGGATGCCTAACTGATACCATTGCCAAAGATCTGTCGGATTATCCGTCATCCGCGAATTTCGGCGGTGATGATCTTAGCAAAGATTTCTACGCGGAAGATATCTTCGTCGGATATCGTTATTTCTCTACATTCGCACCGGACAAAGTCCTGTTTCCGTTCGGATTCGGACTTTCCTATACCCAGTTCTCGTTGGAGATCGTGGATTGGAGACAAGTTGCTATTACGGATGTGAAGGTGAAGATCAAGGTTCAAAATGTGGGTGATTCATCCGGTAAGAAGACGGTCATGCTGTTTGCACAGGTTCCGGGTGACCGACTTGCGGCACCGTCTCGTGTGCTGGTGGATTATGCCAAGACGTCGCTTCTAGCGCCGGGTGAAGCGGAGACGCTCACGCTGTCCTGTGGCGCTAACCGTTATGCTTCTTTCGACGATGACGGACGTCTTCTGGGCCGTACCGGATGGGTATGTGCCAAGGGTACGTACAATTTCTATGCCGGCGAAAATGTAATAGATACGACGCTCGCAGGATCTTTCGAGCTTCCGGAGGATGTTCTTCTTGAAGAAGTAGAGTCCGCGGCCAAACCACTTCAGGCTTTCGAGAGATTGACGATTAGTGGTCAATATGAACCGGTACCGCTTCGTACGGTAGAACATGTGGAAACACGTCTTTCCAAACTGCCGCCGGAGATTCCGCAGACCGGCGACCGTGGCATCAAGCTCATGGATGTCAAGAACGGAAAAAATACTTTAGATGAGTTTATCGCTCAGCTTTCGGACGAAGATCTGACGCTGATCATCCGCGGCGAGGGTATGGGCAGTCCGAAGGTCACTACTGGCACGGCGGCTGCTTTTGCCGGCGTAACGAAAGAACTGATGGCCATGGGCGTGCCATCACTATGTTGTGACGATGGTCCGTCGGGTATGCGTCTGGATAGCGGCAAGAAAGCATTCTCTCTGCCCAGCGGCGCATGTGTGGCGAGTACTTGGAACGAAGAACTGAATGAAGAGCTCTTCACGTGGGTCGGCATTGAGATGGTAAGTAACGAAGTGGACGATATTCTGGGTCCTGGCATCAACATTCACAGGCACCCGCTGAATGGTCGTAATTTCGAATATTTCTCTGAGGATCCGCTTCTTACCGGTCGTATTGCATCGGCTCAGATTGCAGGATTGGAGAAGCATCACGTGACGGCGACCATCAAGCATTACTGCTGTAATAACCGTGAGACGAATCGTCGTTGCATGGATTCCATCGTTTCGGAACGTGCCTTACGTGAGATCTATCTCAAGGGATTCGAGATCGCGGTGAAGGAAGGAAAATGTCGAAGCATCATGTCGGTATACAACATGATCAACGGAACTTTCGGTACGGCAAATTACGAACTGAATCAAGTGATTCTTCGCGACCAGTGGGGATATGATGGCATTCTCATGACCGACTGGTGGGCATATATTGACATAATTCCAGAGAATCCGTTCGATCATTCTTTACGAAGCCACGCTATTATGGCTCGTTCGCAGTGTGACCTCTACATGGTTTGCCCATCAGTGGAACGCAAAGATCTTCTTGCATCGGATACCTATGAGAATCTTACCTCCGGTCGGACGGATCTGATCACACGCACGGAGCTTCAGCGCAATGCTGCGAATATCCTGCGTTTTGCCATGGACACACCGGCAATGGAGGCGGTGATGGGCAACAAACCGGCGGTGAAGCATGTCGATAATCCGTTCTCGGACGATACCATCGAAGCGAAGGTGGACAAGTACTATGAGATCAACAAGGATCCAGTGATCATCGTGGAGCAGGATACGTCTGACGGCAGTGATTTCATCTTAGGTGTGACTTGTGAGAAGTTTGGTCTCTACGAATGTGAGATCGTCACTTCCTCAGAACTCTCGCCTCTGGCACAGCTTCCGATGACGGTCTTCTATACCAGCATCCCGATTCGAGTCGTGACCTTCAACGGCTCGGACGGACAGGATGTGACGACGAAGGAAGAATTCCGATTCTATAACAAGTATTCCATTTTCCGTCTTCATTTTGGAAAATGTGGACTGAAACTGAAGAGCTTGAAATTCACATTCAAAGCTGATTTGCAGTCGATAGATTTCGATGAGGATGACTGGTGAGTCTGATTATGGGTATGCTGAATAATATATAAGGGATAGTACATGGGTTTGTGGTTTACAGTTCTGATTTGTTTTCTGGCCGGTGCGGGTGCAGGTATTGGTACGGGTTTTGCCGGAATGAGTGCGGCGGCTATCGTAGGTCCGCTATTGGCGGTTTTCCTAGATATTCCTGCATATGGGGCCATTGGTATTGGTCTTGCCAGTGATGTATTAGCCAGTGCGGTCAGTGCGTGGACATATAAGAAGAACAAGAATCTCGATATCAAGAACAGCTTGGTGTTGCTGATTTCGGTTCTGGTCATGACGGTGGTGGGAAGCCTAGTGGCCAGTCTGCTTCCGGAGCGCGCCATGAGTGGTACGACGCAATTTGCGATGATTGCAATCGGCCTACGATTCATCCTGAAGCCAGTCACTACAACGAAGGAACAGATGGAGGCGATTGGAGATCGGGAACGAATCGTAAAAGCCGTCATTGGCGGTGTGATTGTCGGATTCATATGCGGTTTCGTAGGTGCTGGCGGTGGCATGATGCTCCTCTTCGTACTGACTTCTTTCCTTGGTTATCAGATGCACATGGCAGTTGGGACCAGTGTTTTCATTATGAGTTTTACAGCATTGACAGGAAGTGTCAGCCATTTCGTAATCGGAGGCATACCAGATATTCCATGTCTGATTTTATGCGTAATCTTTACATTGATCTGGGCAAGAATAGCCGCCGTGATTGCCAATAAAGCTAGCGCGATTACCCTGAACCGTGTGGTGGGTATAGTGATGATCATTACCAGTATTGTAGTACTGATTGCCAATGGCTTATGAATTCATGCGAATTCTCATCTCAATACGAAAGAAATGAATGGACATCCTTTTATATTCAAAATGCACAAAATAAATTGCTGTTTTGCGCATCCTGTTGATAAAAATAACCGAATATAGTATAACAACAGGGTGATAGGGCGATTTGGGGATCGAGTCATAAATGCGGATTTGAGTTTGTTATAAGCAAAATATCAAATATCTTGATTTCCGTTCTTCATCACAAATGACATATAAGGATTACAGATATGACAAAGCAGATGTTTGCGCTACCATATGCAGGAGGAAGCGCAAGTATATATAACGAGTGGACATCTAGACTAAAGAATATTGTTGATGTACGACCAATTGAATATGCGGGACATGCAAGCCGGTTCTGTGAGGACTTCTACTCAAGCATAGAAGAGGCGGCAGAAGATATCAGTGAAATGATTCGGAAGCAACAGCAGGGGGACTATGTGATCTATGGTCATAGCATGGGATGCCTGGTTGCTTTAGAGACTGTTTTTACATTGCAACATAAGGGGATTGTTCTACCCAAAGCCTTAATTGTTTCTGGTACGCGCCCACCACATCTGATGTACAAAGACAAGCCTCTTGGTACGTTATCGAAAGATTCCTTAATGAAAGAAATTGTTTCCCTTGGACAGTTTGACCCCGAGGTTCTTGAATGTGAAGAACTGTTAGAGATGATTGCAGATATTATGTATGCAGATGTTCAGATGTTTTCGAAGTACCAGCGACACTACAAAATGGGAACCATCGACATGCCGATACTGGCCATGTGCGGAGATTCAGACCCAGAGGCTCCCGCAGAAGATGTGAAAGAATGGCAGAAATATACAACGGGTGATTTTACCTTCCAGTCATTCAGTGGCGGACATTTTTTCGCTTTCAATGAGAACGAGGCTTTTATCCAATACATAACCCAATACTTATGCCGGTAAACGTAGTAATGACGACATGAATTCTTAGCAGGAAGAACGACGATGGATAGTAACGAAAGAAAACAATTAATACTCAAGATGCTCGCAAAGAAGCAAAGCGAGAAGCTTCAGATCGAACAGGGCAAAATCATACATTCAGGGAAGACCGTGTTTCCTCTATCCATGGTTCAGAGGGGTATATGGATGGATTGCCAGGTGGATCCTGATAATCCTATGTATAATATTCCGTTTGCCTGTAAGATTCACGGTGCGGTCGATATAGATGCATTGCAGGAAGGCATAAGGAGAATCATTGATCGACATGATATCTGGCGGACTGTCTTCGAACGCGATGGAGATGAAGTATGCCAGAGAATTCTTCCGGAAGTGAAAATGGATTTCCGTTACTGTGATAGACGGAATCAGGAATACGACGATGAGAAGATTGCGGAAGAAGCGAAAGCATTTATCGCCGAACCATTTGATTTGGAGAAAGGATCGCTTGTTCGTTTTGCACTTTACCAGACGGAAGCAGAACTGTACTACTTCGTCCTTGCGGGTCATCATATTGTATACGATGGTACTTCAGAGAATCTTTTCTGCAGGGAACTCTCTGTAGAATATACGTCCATTCTGCAACATCAGCCGTCTACAATTGCGCGACCTGAAATCAGTTATGGTGACTATGCTGAATCAAATGTTGCGAAGATGAATTCAAGTGAAATCATCGAACAGATTGAGTATTGGAAGAAACAACTTTCTCAGATTGAGCCGACAGAATTCCCAACGGATCACACGCGTCCTGCTATTCGAAACAATGCGGGTGGAATGATCTACTTCAATATCCCGTCTGATATTGAACGAAAGATTCGAGAATACGCAATCTCACAGCATGTAACGGTGAACGTGGTACTCTTTGCTGCGCTGAACACCCTTCTGCAGTTGTATACGAAAAGTGAAACAATTTCGGTCGAAATTACAGTGGCGAATCGAGATGATGAACAACTGGAGAATCTCCTTGGATGCTTCGTAAACAATCTGATTATTGTGACGGAACTGAATCCACAGATGACATTTGATGAAATCGTTGCAGTCACGAAGGAACAGATCTACAGTGCACAGGATCACACGGATGTGCCGCTGGAGAAGCTGGTGAATGAGATTCGTCCGCCTCGCGATTTAAGTCGGACGCCATTCTCTGAAGTGGGTTACAACTATAATCCACGCGGAAGGATGGATCTCTCACTGGATGGATGTTCCTGTGAAGAATTCGGTCTCGGTGATTTCATAGCCTTTTTGGACGTGAACTTCCAGATCCACGATGACGACCAGTCTCTCTGTGGCTTTGTGGAATATAACCGTTCCATCTATGAGCGGGCTTCAATCGAGAAAATGCTTGAACGGTTCAACTTTGTTTTGGATAGACTGACAGAATCTTCGGACATTAAGATTGCCGACATCGAAGCAATCAATGTTGAGTTTACGATAAACGAAGAATTGACTGCACAGGATGAGGCTTTATGGGCAAGTTATAACGACACGGATGAAGAGATCCCAGTTACCAGTCTGGAGAAACTGGTGTATGAACAGTGCCAGAAAACACCTGGTAATGTTGCGATTTCTTGTGGACAAGAAAGCCTAACCTATGCTGAACTATGGGCCAAGGCAGAAAAAGTAGCCGGATTTCTGCATGCGAAAGGATATGGACGCAATGATTATATTGCGGTGAGCGGTGAACGTAGTATTTGGACGGTCGTGAATATCGTCGGCATTCTGGCTGCGGGATGTTCATATGTACCTGAGAATCCGGAATATCCGGAAGAAAGAAACAGGTACATGTACGAGAACAGCAAGTGTGTGGCTAGACTAGATCAGAACAGCTATCACTCAGAAAATATGGAAGCATGTGAACCATATTGTTGTGAGAGTGATCCGGATACAGTGGCTTATACGATTTATACATCAGGCAGTACGGGTGTTCCGAAAGGTGTAGTGATTAAGCATGCCGCAGCAGCCAATACTGTGCTGGATATTAATAGTAAGTTCGGTGTCGATGAGGCAAGTTGCATTATTGGACTTTCTGCATATAGTTTCGACTTGTCCGTGTACGATATTTTCGGTGCACTGAGCACTGGTGCTAAGTTAGTGATCGTTAATGACCAGCGCGACAAAGAGGAGATCCAGAAGATTATCGATGAGGAGAATGTGACATTCTGGAACTCGGTGCCGGCCATCATGTCCATGTTCTTGATGAGTGGCGGACGAGGAAATGACCGTCTGAAGAGTGTGCTATTAAGCGGTGACTGGATTCCGGTAACGCTACCAGATCAGATTAGAAGTGCGTTTAACAATGTTAAAGTGTGCAGTCTGGGCGGTGCAACTGAGGGATCGATCTGGTCGATATACTATCCCATTGGACAGGTACCGGAGGGTGCAAGCTCTATCCCATATGGCATGCCATTGGCCAATCAGAAGATGTTTATTCTGAATCCGAATGGCAAACTCTGTCCAATTGGTGTTGTAGGCGAGATTTGTATTGGTGGTAAAGGCGTGGCGGAAGGCTATGCCAATCAACCGGAAAAAACAGCCGCAGTATTTGTTGAACATCCGGAACTCGGACGCATCTACCACACAGGTGATATCGGAAGAATGTGTCCGGAGAGATATATAGAATTCATGGGTCGTCTGGATGAACAGGTCAAGATTAGAGGATTCAGAATTGAACTTGGTGAAATCGAAAGTCGAATCCGAGAACTGGATAAAGTAAAGGATTGTGCTGTAACTGTACGTGATGATGCAAGTGGTGACAAGGCTATCTATGCATATGTCGTAGGTGAAGGGGAGATCAACGTTTCTTTTATCAGAGATGAGCTTTCCAAGAACCTTCCTGATTACATGCTACCGTCTTACTTGATGCAGATTGATAAGATTCCGGTAACGAGAAATGGAAAACTGGATAAGCGTGCACTGCCGAATATTGAAGTCAAGACACGTAACGAGTATGTGGCCCCTAGAAATGAAGAAGAAACGGCTATCTGTCATGCATTTGAATCCATGCTTGGTATGGAAAAAGTTGGTGTGAAAGATTCTTTCTTCGAATTGGGTGGTGATTCCATCAAGGCTATTCGTGTTGTTTCCGCTATGCGTGCAGAAGGCTATACCGTAACGGTCAGGGATATTCTGAACCGACGCACACCCGAGGACATTGCACTTTATGTGAAGAAGGAAGAAGCAGAAGTCTATGAGCAGGGTGAAGTAACCGGTAAGGTCGTATCAACACCAATCATGCTGGAATTCTTGTCATGGAAACTGAAGAATCCGTCACACTTTAACCAGTCTGTGATGCATCCTGTTGATGCTGAACCGGAGGTGATCGGCAAGGCACTGGATGCACTTGTCCGTCATCACGATATCTTACGTGCTGTATACATCAACGATACCCTTGAGATTCTCAGTTACGAACAGAGCAGAAAGTACGAATTTTCAGAATTCGATGTTCAGGGTCATGCCGATCTGGAAACAGAAGTGAACCAGATCTGCACCGGTATCCAGGCAAGTATGGATCCGGTTCATGGCCCCCTCATGAAAGCTGCCCTTTTCCATACTGATTTCGGAAAATATCTTCTGATCTGTATTCACCACTATGCGGTGGATGGTGTATCCTGGAGAATCCTTCTGGAGGATTTCGATACTATAGTTGAAGCTTATAAGAATCACCGCGAAGTCAAACTTCCAAACAAGACAGCGTCCTTCATTGAATGGAGCCGTGCGCTGCAAGAATATCGCAATTCCGAGGAACTCCAGGAAGAGAAAGCATTCTGGAATCGATTCCAAGAACACAAAAAGGCGCATCGCCTGGCACTTCGCGAGGAAAATCGTACCGATGTAACCAGCCGTTGCATGACCTTCAGACTGGATGCGCATCAGACAGAGGACCTGCTTCGTCATTCGGCTCGGGCGTATCACACACAGATCAACGATCTGCTTCTGGCTGCGCTGGGTATGGCAGTTGGTCATCTGACCGGTCAGGCATCGATAGCTGTGGGAATTGAGGGACATGGACGTGAGAGCATCCATAAGCCCATCAACATCGACCGGACCGTCGGCTGGTTCACCTCTATGTATCCGGTTGTATTACATTGTACCGAGGATGCTGAATCGGCGATCGTCGACACGAAAGACATGTTGAGAGAACTCCCGAATCACGGCATCGGATACGGGCTCCTTTTCGACCGTGATCTGGGTGACTGTGTGGATGTTTTCTTTAACTATCTGGGTGAGATGGACAGCGAGCAGGAAAAGACAGGAGAGACAGGAGTCTCTCTGCCACAGGGTGACAGCGTCGCACCGGATAATCGCATGCCGGGTTACCTCATCCTGAATGCTTCTGTTGAGCATGGACAGTTTGTATGTGAATTGACCTATAACAACTGCACAGCCGAGTATGCAGGTGCTTTTGCCGGATGTTATCAGACCGCACTCGGACAGGTCATCGCACAGTGCGTGGGCAAGGAAGATGCGATGGTCACGGATAGCGATATGTATAAGCTTACTCCGCTCCAGGAGGGTATGTATTTCCATAACCAGCTGGATCAGCGTGATTCAAGCTATACGATCCATTCGGCATACAAGACCAATATCCGCGTGAATTCGGCGGATCTCCGCATCGCGCTGGATGCACTGACCGACAAGTACGATGTATTGAAGACCACATTTGCGGAGACGAAATCCGTTAATGAGATCCGTCAGTTTATCGACATGAACCGAAAACTGGATATTTACGAGAAGCAATATACGGAAGATTTTGATCCAGCCTGGATCAAAGCCTATTCGGCAGAAGATCTCAAGCGTGGTTTTGACCTGAAGAAGGATCCACTCATGCGTGTGGCCATTCTTTCTTTTGCCGACTGCGATGTTCTGTTCATCAGCAGTCATCACATCATCACCGATGGCTGGTGTATCAATCTGGTATTCCGGGATCTGGTACGGTTCTATAATCTGTGTCTTTCGGGAGAAGGGCCGGCCGCAATCGAAGCACTGGCGCTGGATGAGAAGCGATATGTTCTGCCGTTCAAAGACTATGTCGATTGGATCAATAAGATTCGAAAGAGCGAAGTTTTGAAGTATTGGACGGAGTATCTTGAGGAATTCGATAATGTTGCAGAAATCACACCGATCGAGACCGTGAAGGTCCATACGGACGAGCCGGTCAAAGAAGAGGCACTCATGCTGGATCAGGATACAACGGACCGTCTTCTGCGCCTGGCCAAGGAATGCGATGCCACGATCAGTACGGTTTCCCAGCTTGCATTCGGCCTCCTTCTGCAGAAACATAGCGGTACCGACGATGTCCTGATCGGCAATGTCGTATCCGGACGAAATGTACCGCTCAAAGGCATTGAGCAGGCAGTCGGTATGTTTATCAACACGATCCCGTTACGTATTCATGCTGAAAACGATGATACGATCGAGACCATGTTGCGCCGTCTGCAGAAGACGAATACAGAGAGCAACGGCTACGATCATGTGTCCCTGGGTGAGCTGAAGACCAATGGACGAAATGTATCGGAATACATCAAGCACCTGTTTGTATTTGAGAATTATCCGGGCATCGAAGATCAGACGGAAGACACCCAAACATCGGAGAAACTGACACTGGAACCGCTGTACGATCGAGAGCAGACGAACTATGACATATCTGTTCTGGCGTACATTCACGAAGGTGCACTGGCGTTTGCGTTCTCCTACGATCCGAACTGTTTCACCGAGCGAAATGTACAGATATTGAAAACTCATCTGAAGCAGATCGCCTGGCAGATTGCCCACCATGCTTCTGCCAAAGCCAGTGAGATTTCCTTGTGCGATGAGGACGAACAGAATGTAGTGCTTCGCGCTTTCAACGATACAAAAGCGGATTATCCGCAGGATCTGACCATCGTGAAAATGTTCGAAGCCCAGGTGGAAAAAGCACCTGAAGCCATTGCAGTTGTCTTTGAAAATGAGCAGCTCACGTATGGGCAGCTGAACGAGAAAGCGAACCAGGTG
>JAGHVD010000019.1 GCA_018064475.1 Candidatus Scatonaster coprocaballi | reverse complement strand
CGTTTGAGGATATAGAATCGGCTCTAGAAGGCGAAAATGGCTATTGGGAGGGGTGTTCGTCCTTGACGACACCCGTTCCACCAATTTGTGAAGTCTTATTTTGAAGAGAACCCCCGAAGTTTATTCAACTTCAGGGGTTCTCTGTATTTACAAGTTATGGATTAAAGGGAATGAGGTCACACCTTTTCAAGATTGATCCATAATGCCGGACGTACTGCAGCCCAACCATATTCCACACCAATTCCGTCGTAACTCGCCCAGCCATATTCATTGACAAATGCAGCACTGGACTGGTTCAATCCTGGCGAACGAAGCCACCAACCGCAGTCACCGCCGCAATTTTCGTAGCAATACACACCACGAGCCATAGCGAATTTCGTTGGCATGCACCGTCCTTCAAGAACCGTAGAACAATACTGTTCAGTCTCTGACTGACTCAGCAGGAATACACGGTCTCTCGTTGCATTGCCGGGTTTTGTATCATGCACAGGATTTTTCTCTGCCCTGACATTCGCAAGCATGATCGTTCCCTTCTCCTCTTCCGAGAATGTTCCATCGTAGAACGTACTGTTCAACCATGAACGAATGTAGCTATCCTCCCATGTAGTATCTTCTTGGGGATTATACCATTTACAATCAAGACCGTATCGAGAGATTACAAGTGTTTTGCCGTTTCTCTTCTCAAGTACTACCCATTCGACGTATTCTTTTCCATCATGAGGATTGTCGTCCTGTTCATATTGACCGAAATATACAACGTCCCCAACATCCACATCTTCTAGCGTATCCAGGCCATGCTGTTTACAGATTTCTTGAGCTAAATCATGACTATCTTTATACTCCTCGAGTGAATAGTATATATCTACTGCTTCCCTATAATTTCCTTCTGCGAGTATAGAGGGTGCAAGATTATACTTCCCTTCCATGCACTTGACGATCAGATCCTTGCTATCCTTATATCCATGAAGCGTCTCAAACACTGCGATTGCGTCGTCAAAATGACCGTCATCCATAATCTTGACAGCATTTACATACACAACTTCGTTCAATGCAGCTTCACATTCTAGAATCTTCTCATCACTATCTTTGTAACCTTGAAGTGCTCTGAACTCAGCGATGGCCTCGTGATACTTCCCCTCTTCCATCAGGTCAACCGCGTTACGGTAGTCATAGCTAGGAATAACCTTTCTCTGAACAATGATCAAGGCCGCAATGCCTAGAATGATCAATGGAAGCGCAATCCCCACTTTCTTCCGATCTTTCTTCTTCACGACCGCATCAAGACGATCATTCTCCTGCTGCTCTTCTTGTCTTTTAAGTTCTGCAACCTTATGAGCTTCTTCATCACGTTTATGATCCATCGCACGTTGAGCCTCAATTCGACGCGACTTCGCATCGATGGTTGCTTGTCTTGCGGTGACTCTACCGTTTTTGGCAGACTTACGTGTTCCATCCAGATTCTGATCCGAGTGAATATCTTCCATTTGTTCCTCCTTGTTCAACAACGAAACAAACTTCAATAAACGATTCAACGCTTACAAAGGTGTATTGATCTCATCCTTTCGTTCATAAAACATCATCAATTTCTCAGTCATCTGACCGACTTTCGAGGCCGCTTGCATGTTAAGCGGCATATCTTCGTCAAGGAAAGGTTTGGCTGTTCGACCAATTGCGCCAAAGATTTCCGGTGTCTCCTCAAGTGTATCGATGATGATAAGATGTGACCGCTTGTTCTCCTTCGGGAACAGCATCACACCGTACCAAGCACGAAGGATACTCGGTTCATTGGTCATGTACTGACGCAGCGCTTCAAATAGTTCGGTAGGAATATGTTCTTCCTTCGGAACTGCAAGTGCAACCGGCTGGTTCGTATCGATCTTCTGGTCTCTGACATTGTTGATGATTTTTCTTTTCTGTAGTGCCAAAGACTCCAACAAGTTCTTCTTCAAGACAAAGCCCTCATGAGCCGGATTGATCAGTAACCCTTCTACCGGCGCGCCGTGTATGACATTCATGACTTTCTCAAAGTCAACAGGTTCCAGCATCTTACCCGGTAATCCATTCAAAGACTCCAACTCGTGTACATCTGTAAAAGCAGACATATACATCTTATCGTCCTTCGACTTCAGTAACGCATAGCCAACCTTATCTTCTTTTCCCTCTTCTGAATCTTCACGCATGCAAGGTGTAAGGAATACAGCAGTATTTGCGATATACTCCATGATGCGTCCCATGAAATCCGTCTCCTTCTGATGCGCCTTGGCTTCACGAAGCAGGCCGCTCAAATATGGGTTAACCGGTGTATCGGGCGAATCAAGCTCAGAAGTGATACAGTTTACGGAAGACAGTACATCAAATTTCTCAATGCTCTGACGGCTAACGCCATCCAGAAGGATCGACACATTCATACCATCTTCTGCCTGCGTCATCTTTGTCATCATGGTATCCTTCAATCGAAGCGCCACAGTCGGAATCGATTTTCCATTTCGACCAAGAATGTAAAGGCGATCATTCTCCTTCAAAACTCCGCCGTGAACATTTCCGATGATGGACACTTCAGATGCGGTCATGGAGAGGATCTCCTCCACAACGACCGTAACAATCGGAAACTTTACTTCTACTTTACCTTCGCGTGGTGGTTCAATGCTATTTCCTTCATTTTCCTTCGCACGCTTGCGATCAAATAATCCCATTTCTACTTCCTTTCTTCTCTCGGCACCGAAGCTTATCCAAAAACGATTTCACCACGTACCGTCGAATTCCACATATCTAAAATACCGTAATACAATGTTTTCGCCTCTAAATCTATTGAAATAAACCGGACCTGCGATGGATCAATACCATTATTCTCCAGATCAGACACTCGAACATAATACTCTTTTGTCTGCCGAGAGTAAGGCGGAATGTATAATAATGCGCCCTGTTCTATATCGTAATAATAATCATCGATCAAGACCTGATCATTTCCAGCAGAAAGCATGACATACTCAGGCGATTTATTGAGGTATGAGTAGTTGACAACTAAATAACCATCCGAAACTTCAAATGAATCGATGGTATATTGTCCAACTTCCGAATCGTACAGAACAGAAGAACCGGAAACTTCTTCACGATCCTGGAAAGAGAAATTCTCTTCACCCTGCGGGAAAAGCACACAAGGCACATAATTGGCTTTGCGCTCTGAATCGAATAATGGGACGATCAGACCAGAGCTGACCGGATTACTCTTCAATAGAAATGCGATTCTGTTCGGCTCTGTCCCATCAAAATCGGGAAAACACTGAGCAAAATCTGTTGTATCTTGCAGAACTGTATGTGGTTCAATGACTTCCGTCACGAATCGATATTCTGCACATGAGCAATTATTAATAGCTGGATGCAAAAGAACCAAAGAATACGGCTCATCCGTTTTATTCTCAAATTCTGCATTCACAATATACGAAGTCTGCGTCACTTCTGTACTGATAATCGTATAGCGGAAGAACTCATTATCCACGATGCTTGCATTCACCAACGGACCACTGAAGTACCCATCATCATCATTGGTCAAGCCAATGGGAAGTTGACTATAAGGAATGGGAGTTGGTGTCGGAAGTTTGACATCTTCAGAGAAAATTCCACCATCGGAGATAAACTGATCAAGCGAAGTCACAATCATCGTAGCCGATGGCTGGGTCTCTATGGGCGCCCCAGTCTCTTCCGTATCGTCTGTCTCTTCCGTACGTTCAGTAGTTGTCTTCTTATGAAGTTTGTTGCATGAAGGTAAGAGCATCGCCATGCAAAGAATACTTGCTATAAAAGCCAGAATACGACTTCGCTTCACTTTCAATGCCTCCAACCACAAAAAACTGATAGTACAATTTTATCACAAAAACATAAATGCACAATCATTCCTTGATGTTTGGATTCGTCTCAAAACATGGAACAGGCACCGAGTCGATCTGCTCAATGCTTGGGCATCGTCGTGATAAACTGAGCAACACCCTGACAAATCTTCAGACGATATGCTTCATCCAGAAGATTCGCTTCCTCGTCGCTGTTCGTCAAGTATCCCATTCGAATCATGAAAGACGGAACAGAATCTGCCCAATTCAATCCACTGTATTGAGAACTGCTCTTACAACCATTGAAAACGCCATTTGTAAATTTCACGAGTGTTTTTCCCAGATTATCGCCCCAAGTGCTCACATCAGAAGCGAACTTTCCACTTGCAGGGACAATGACTTCACACCCACTAGTCTTCGAATCATTTGCAGCATTACAGTAGAGTCGTATGAATAGGTCTGGATCTTTTGAAACTGCGAATTCTGCACGTTCTTGATTGGAAATATCGACATCATTTGTCTCACGGGTAAGATACACTTCACATCCCAACGACTCAAGATAGGCTTTCAATAAACATCCAACTTCAAGATTGATCTCAGACTCATTGATGCCGGAGACAACGCCGGTATAGCCTTCCGCCGAACGATCCTTCGAGCCGCCCATGGCCGATGACATTGCTTCCTGTTCCAGATTCGCAACCTCTTGATGGCCCGGATCGATC
>JAGHVD010000067.1 GCA_018064475.1 Candidatus Scatonaster coprocaballi | reverse complement strand
TCGGTATTGTGGCCAACCGCCTCGTGGACCGCTTCCAGCATTCCGCGATCGTACTGACCCGAATCCCCGACCAGCCCGGCATGCTCAAGGGCAGCTGCCGCAGTGCGGGTGATTTTCCAATATTAGAATGCCTCAAATCTTGCGAAGACGTGCTGCAGAAGTTCGGCGGACATGCGAGAGCGGGCGGACTGGATCTTTCGCAGGAGAACCTGCCGGCCTTCGTGGAGAAGGTCCGCGAATTCGCCCGTGTGACGAACCAGGACACGGACTCTGGATTTGTCCAGGGTGACCTAGAGATCCGCCCTCAAGATCTGTCGCTTTCGTTGGCAAAAACACTCGCCAAGATGGAACCGTTTGGTGAGGGGAACCGGGAGCCGGTCTTCCTGATTCGGAATCTGGTGGTTGCCCAGACCAAGACGTGCGGCGCCGACAAAAGACATTTGAAAGTGGTTTTTGTACCGAAAGCGGCGATGGCGCAGGGACAGCAGCAGGCGCAGCAGGCCCAGGGGCAGGGACAGGCTCCTCAAGCGCAGCAGGCGCCGGCCCTCATGAAGATCGATGCGATTGCTTTCTTCATGGGCGAGCAGGAAGAGATGTACGCGGTGGGCAGCACGGTGGATGTGCTGGTCAAGCTGGGCGTCAATGTGTGGAACGACCGCGAGAGCCTCTCGGTCCGCGTGCAGGACATTCATTTTGCCAAAATCGGTATGAATATGTGGGATATGCCGCAGGCGCTGGAGAGCCTCTACCGCAACAAGTTGCCGCTTCGCCAGGTGGCGCTGGTCGGCAAGTGCAAAGTGGAGGACCTGATCCCGAAGGACGATGAGATCAAGATGGTCTATCAGTACATCCAGACCATGTTCGGCGGGGAGATGAACATGTGCGACCTGCCGCTTCTGGCCAGACTCTTGACTGGTCATTACCGTCGTGCGATCCATGCTTTCAAGCTGTCGAGGATCCTCGATATGTTGAGCGAAGCGGGCACCATTTCGATGACCCGTGTGAGTGACGAACGAATCTGGTTTACCTTGCTATCTGACCTGGTAGAGGGTAAACTGAAAGAGACAAATACCTATGCTACGTTGACGAGGAGTCTGACATAAGAATATGAGCGGCGAGAATAGTAGAAATGAAGAAATCGATATGAAGGATCAGGCGTTTTTTGACTCCCTTCGTGATCCATCCTGTCCGGAAGAGATCAGTGAAGAGATTCTGGATATGTTCGATGAGGTCATTACGAAATTCGAATCGTATGCTTCGAACAAAGCAGATTCCGAGATGATTCGTCGTGCATTCATCTTCGCGTACAAGGCCCATGGCGATCAGAAGCGAATTACGGGCGAGCCGTACATCATTCACCCGATTGCCACGGCGCAGATCCTGTCCGAATTAGAAGTGGATGCGGAGACCTTGGTTGCCGCATTCCTACACGATACCGTGGAAGATACGCCGGTCACCTATGATCTGGTCAAAGAACTCTTCGGCGAGGAGGTCTCTGTTCTGGTAGATGGTGTGACGAAACTGGAGAAGATCCCTTATTCCTCGAAGGAAGAGCAGCAGGCGGAGAATATGCGTAAGATGTTCCTGGCTATTGCCAAGGATATCCGCGTCATCCTGATCAAGCTTGCAGACCGTCTCCATAACATGCGTACCATGAAGCACCAGGACCCACAGAAGCGGAAAGAGAAGGCGAAAGAGACGCTGGATATTTACGCACCGTTGGCGCATCGTCTGGGTATCTATAAGATCAAATGGGAACTGGAAGATCTGTGTCTCCGTTATACCGATCCGACGGCTTACTATGAGCTGGTCGGCGCCATCTCTCAGAAACGTTCGGAAAGAGAGAAGTTCCTGGAGAATGTGGTCGGTGAGATGAATACGAAGATCTCGCAGATGGGCATCCACGCCGAGATCGAAGGCCGTCCGAAGCACTTCTACAGCATCTACCATAAGATGAAGACTCAGGGGAAGAACCTCGACCAGATCTACGATATTTTTGCCTGCCGCATCATTGTGGATACAGTATCAGATTGCTACGCAGTATTGGGACTCGTACACGAGATGTACTACCCAATGCCGGGTCGTTTTAAAGACTATATCGCGATGCCGAAGCCGAACATGTATCAATCCCTGCATACGACGGTCATCGGTAAAGAAGGTGTGCCTTTCGAGGTGCAGATCCGTACGCTGGCGATGCACAGAACTGCAGAATACGGTATCGCTGCACACTGGAAGTATAAGGAGAGCGGTTCGAGCAGCATGGCGCAGAATACCACCTTCGAGAACAAGCTCTCTTGGCTGCGACAGATCCTGGACACACAGGGTGAATCGAAGGATGCCGGCGAGTATCTGGATTCGCTGAAGACCGGACTGGTCGCAGAAGAAGTATTTGTATTCACACCGAAGGGAGATGTTTTCTCGCTGCCGCTGCATTCCTGCCCAATCGATTTCGCATATACCATTCATAGTGGTATCGGTAATCGTATGTACGGCGCGAAGGTGAACGGACGTATCGTGCCGCTTTCTTACGAAGTGCAGAACGGCGATATCATCGAGATCCTGACTTCCGACCAGATCAAAGGACCGTCCCGTGACTGGCTCAAGATGGTCAAGACGTCCTCGGCGAAGTCGAAGATCAATGCATGGTTCAAGCGTGAGTCGCGTGACGAGAACATCCTCATGGGTAAGGATGCCGTAGAGCGTGAGATGAAGAAGTTGGGCTTCACGCCGCAACAGCTCCTGCAGAAGGACCACGTGGAAGTGATCCTGAAGAAGACGACACAGAATACGTTGGACGACCTCTACGCCGCCATTGGTTATGGCGTGATCACCGCACAGAAGGTGGTCGGACGTCTGCGTGACGAATATATACGTGCTTTGCCGGAGGACGAACGATTCGAACTCGGTTACCGCGTGACCTCGAACGGCCAGGTGGTCTATCAGCCGATTGCGAAGGAGATCTTGGATGAGCGTAGCATCGGTGCAACGCCTTCTGCAGTGCTGGCCAGCGCGCAGGAGAGCAGCCATTCGAATAAGACGACGAATAGCAAGAATCGCCCGGAGAATACTGTTGTCGTGACAGGTATCGATAATTGCCTCGTGCATCTTTCCCGCTGCTGCAACCCGATTCCGGGTGATGAGATCATCGGTTACATCACACGTGGCAACGGCGTCGGTGTACATCGCAAAGACTGCAGCAATATTAAGAACATCATGCGTAATGCGACGGCCTCTACCAAAGCCGCTGAACGTGCATCCCGCCTGATCGAAGTGTACTGGAAGGATCAGGATCACAGTAAGACGACGTATCCTGTTGAGTTTACAGTCATTGCACACGACCGCCGTCACTTACTTGCGGATATTTCCAATGCAATCGCAGAAGAACACATCCCGATCACCTCGGCGCAGATGGCGGCCATGAAGGATATTACGGCCCGCTTCACCATGACCATCGAGGTCAAGGATCAGACACAGCTCGACCGTCTTCTCGGGCGCATCAAAGCGATCCGAGACGTCATCGAAGTGCGTAAGGGGAACTGATCAATTCGTTCCATCTTCTATCGTTGGATAAGTATCAATCCTTTGAGTCTTTGTAATGCTCAATTGCAAGGATTAGGTTCATCATTTCTTTCTGTTCGTCGTTTGATTTACTGCACATCATATCGTAGCACTGTAGTGCTATGTAATCAGTCCGAACAGTAGGTTCATCACTTAATTTCTCAAATAACTGGGATAGCGAAATCTGAAGGGCTTGACATACTCTGTTGATAGAGTCGAGAGTAGGACTTTTTTCTCCTCGTTCTAGTTGCCCAATGTATGTTGGATGTCGGTCGCAGAGTCTTGCTAATGACTCCTGACTTAATCCACGAAGCATACGGTAACGACGAATTCTCTGACCTACAATGATTGACAATTCACTCATGACAAACACCTTTCATCTGTGATTTTACAAAGATATCTCAGAAATCACCACAGACTAAAGGCGTTATATTTTGAAATTTACATACTATTAATATTATTTGTGTTACAATTAATTCCATGAAAACTATGTTCGTCAGTCTTGTACTGGATTGATGAAGTAATTTTGGGTAACTACTAGGATATTTGATTAATTAAATATCGAGTACATGCCTACGAAGAAGAGAAGTCTTTGTTAAGTAAGAAAGAGTGATTGTTGAATAGGTTTTCGATTGCTTTAGACATGGGGTGGACTGAATGATTGTGACGACAATGAATAAAAACCAGTTGTTCTCAATATCGCTTCCCGAGACTGTAGATGGTCAGTATTGGCTTCCCATTGATGATGTAGGTGACAATAAGTCTTCAATAAGTATTGAAGGAATCAATGGCGAATGGATGCTTAAGTCAAATCGATGGGCGAGAATCATAGATAAAGGCAATGCGATTAAGAGCGTTGCTCTTTCACCAATGTCTATTGTTCCATTACAGAATCGTTTCTCAGAGAAATCAATCTTGTTTGTTCAGCCAGAGTCTTTAGACCGTCTTTCGTTCTATAAGTACTCAGTTCCTCAAGACATTGAAATAACCATAGGCCGTGAGCCTGATAACATTATATGTTTTTCGTTTCAAGCAGTTTCTTCACATCATGCCACTTTGTATCGCCGAAATGGGAAATGGCTTTTGATTGATAAAGGAAGCCGTAATGGAACATATGTAAATGGATTAAAGGTATCCGAATGTGAACTTAAGATTGGTGATGTTATTTTCATCATGGGCTTAAAGGTTATCATCGGTGATGTTTTTATCGCAGTAAATTCCCCGGACAATAAGGTGATTCTCGCAAGTAGCCTGCGCCCATATAGTATTCAAAGAGAAAATACTAATACTGATGAAGAAGATGAATACGAGCTAGAGGAACCAGAATACTTCTACCGATCACCTAGATTTATGAGGGAGATAACCCCACCTGCTTTTCGTATTGATCCCCCGCCACAAAGCCCAATAGCAGACGAGTTGCCTTGGGCACTTGTAATGGGATCATCAGTAGCAATGGGCGCAATGTCCATGACTATGCTTGTTACTGCGATAAGCACAAAGAATATACCGTCGATAATTATGGGCGGAAGTATGGTTGTGGCTACTTTATTGATTCCAGTAGTAACTAAAGTATTTGAAAAAAACCGTAAGAAAAACAAAGAAAAGGCTCGCAAAGATCGCTATAGAGAATACTTGTCACAAATTGCAGAGAGAATAAGCAGAGAGAGTCAACTTCAGAAAGAGATTTCTTGTGAAAACAACGTTACTGTTAACGAATGTGAAGGCCGTATTCTTCAAACGAGCCGTAATTTATGGGAAAGGACTTCAGTTCAGAGTGATTTTCTTAGAGTTAGAGTAGGAACAGGAGAAGGTATGCTTGATGCTGAGTTTACTTACCCACAGAAAGTGTTCTCTCTGGATGACGACGTCTTGCGTTCTGAAATGTATGCACTTTGTGAAAAAAACCAAAGATTGACTGATGTTCCTATTACATACTCTCTCTATGAGGATCACATTTCAGGAATTATTGGAGATCGTAAGTCTGTACTAGAGTTTGCTCAGAATCTGATCATTCAATTATCAGCTCTTTATAGTTATGATGATGTAAAATTTGTATTCTTATACAATAAAAGAGAAGCTACAGAACTTGATTTTGTTCGTTGGCTTCCACACGTGTGGGAAGAGGAACACAGATTTCGATATGTAGCGACAGATATTAACGAATCAAAGGAGATTTCTTCACAACTTGAAGGGATTATCTCATTTCGAAGTGGTCTATCTGAAAGTGAGTTGGCGAACGTCAATCCTTACTACCTCATATTTTCTTTTGATAAGGAACTGGCATTACGTTCTGAAGCAATCAAACAGATTCTAGCTCACAAAGAGAATCTTAGAATAGGTGTCATCTCCGTGTTTGAGCAATTGAACGATATTCCCAAAGAATGTTCAATCGTTCTCGAAATGAATAAGACCTCCGGAAGAATGTTTGATAAGGATGCGACCAATGGAACTAGTGTTTCGTTTAAAGTTGATGAGCACTTGAAGAACGATCCTATTGCTTTGAGTAAGAGACTTTTAAATACGCCAATGTACTCGTTAGTTTCTGAATCAAAGATGCCGAGAATGCTTACTTTCTTGGAAATGTACAATGTTGGAAAAGTAGAGCATTTAAATGCCCTTGCTAGATGGAAGAGGAATGACCCAACTAAGTCGTTAGAGGCTGCGATTGGGGTGGATTCCCTTGGTGAAGTATTCAAATTGGATCTTCATGAGAAGTATCACGGACCACATGGATTAGTTGCCGGCATGACTGGGTCTGGAAAATCGGAGTTCATCATTAGTTACATACTATCTCTTGCAGTGAATTATCATCCTTATGAAGTAGCTTTCATACTTATCGACTATAAGGGAGGAGGTATGGCAAAATCCTTTGAAAACCTTCCTCATACTGCTGGAATAATCACAAACCTTGATGGGTCATCAATTAATAGATCACTGATTTCTATCCATAGTGAACTTAGACGTAGACAATCCATTTTTTCGGAAGCGAGCAAACGGATAGGGATGAGCAATATAGACATATATAAATACCAGAAACTCTATAGAGAAGGGAAAGTGTCTGAACCATTGCAGCATCTGTTTATCATTTCAGATGAGTTTGCGGAATTGAAGAACCAGCAATCAGATTTTATGACGCAACTAGTGAGTGCTGCCCGAATCGGCCGAAGTTTAGGCATTCATCTGATTCTTGCAACACAGAAACCAAGTGGCGTAGTAGATGATCAGATATGGAGTAATAGCCGATTTAGAGTATGTCTAAAAGTACAGGAACGTGCAGATAGTATGGATATGCTCAAACGTCCGGATGCAGCAGAATTAACTGACGCAGGAAGATTCTATCTCCAAGTTGGTTACAATGAACTATTTGAAATTGGCCAGTCAGCATGGGCCGGTGCTCCTTACTATCCAGCCGATACTGTCCAGAAGGAGAAAGACGATAGTGTTGTCGTAATTGATACAAATGGTCGTCCTCTCAGTGAAGTAAAAATCGACAAGAAAAAAGACAGAAATAATGAACCGCCTAAGCAATTAGATGTGATTACATCTTACTTAAGTAAAATTGCGCAAGAGGAGGGGATTAGAATACGTCCACTTTGGCTGGAACCTATACCTGCGAGTATTCTTTTGGATGAAGTGAAAATGAAGTATCCATTTGAAAAGACTAACTATGTACTTAATCCTGTGATAGGTGAATATGATGATCCGGCGAATCAAAGACAGGCTGTTCTTACACTGCCTATTTCAAAGGAAGGAAATGTAGCAGTTTATGGTGCCGCTGGAAGTGGAAAGACTTCATTTATTAATGCCATGATCTATGCTCTGATTAGTGACTATTCTCCAGAAGAAGTAAATATTTATGTGTTAGATTTCTCTTCGGAGACGCTCCGAGCTTTTGCAAAGTCACCGCACGTTGGTGATGTAATTCTTGCTCACGAGAGTGAGAAAATCAACAATCTCTTCAAAATTCTATTTAGTGAACTTAACGATAGAAGAAAGCACTTTTCTGACTATGGAGGAGATTATTCAGCTTATATTCGCAATTCAGGTGAGACTGTTCCGAATATAGTCGTGGTAATCAACAATTTCTCCGCTTTTACAGAAATCTATGAAGATCAAGAGGAGGCTGTCACATATCTTTCTCGAGAAGGGACGAAGTATGGTTTGTACTTTGTCTTGACAGCAATTACTGTTGGTAGCATAAGATTCCGCTTGCTTCAGAATTTCAAACAAATATTTACGCTACAGTTAAATGATGAGTCAGACTATTCAACCGTAGTAGGGAAAACAGAAGGATTAATACCTGCGAAAATCAAAGGCCGAGGGTTGGTAAGACGTGATGCATTATATGAGTTTCAGATTGGTCGTGTTACGCTCGATGATATGCCATATATGTGTATTCAAAAGAAGTGTAGAGAACTCGATGAACTATGGGAAGGACGAAGGGCGAAGAAGATTCCAGTTCTGCCTAAGCATGTAGACATAGATTTCCTAAAAGACTACATAAAGAATGGCGATCAATTTGAGTTGCCAATCGGTGTTGAGAAGAACTCACTTGCCGTTCACTATTTTCAGTTTGGTAAGCGATACATCAATACGATAATGTCAAATGGTTCAGATTATAAACAGTTTGTGAGTGACTTTATCTGCTTTGTTTGCAGAGAAGTTAATCACTCAGTCTATGTGATTGACTTAATGGATTCATATGTGCCCAGTTCGTCTTCCGTAAGGATTGCAAATAGTACTAAAGAATGTGAAGAAATGATAGATGAACTTTTTGATCAGGTTCTGTATCGAAATAACACTTATAAGGAAGCACTTGATGAGAAAAAGGAAATCGAGCACTTCGAGCCGATTATGGTGATTATGAATTCGTTCTCATCAATTACGAGTTTGATTAATGAAACTGCTAACGAGAAACTCTCTCTGATTCTTGAGAAGGGGGCTGTTACATACAATGTATGCATTGTTTTAGCGGATCAGGTGAAGGCATTTTCATCACTTTCCTATAAGAAGTGGTATACGAGTAATGTTTCCAATGCAGATGGGCTTTGGATTGGAAATGGTTTTACTGAGCAATACACCATGAAAGCAAATAAACTGACTGCGGAAATGAGAGAAGAGACTTCGTCTGAATACGGATTCTCGCTTGTTGATGGACGAGCAGTGAGACTTAAACTTCTATGCGAGCATTCTGAGGAGGACGAATATGAACAATAAAGCTTTGGTCGAAGTATATGTTCCGGCTGCTGGGAAAAGATTCGACGTGTGGATTCCTTTGGAGAGCAGAATGTATGAAGTTAAACAGATGGTTTTGAAGGCACTAGAAGGACTTCTAGAGGGTATGTATCAAGCGAACGCTGAGTCGGCACTCTGTGATGCGGATACAGGTAGCATTTTTGATGTTAATTCAGTAATTGCCGAACTCGGAATTAAGAACGGTTCATGTCTATTGTTGATATAAAACTGTAGAAAGGAGGATGTGAAATGGGAAAGAACATTAATGTTTCATCTTTTGACGAGATGGCGAAAGCTTCGCAGAAACTTCAGACTATTTCTGAGAACTATAGAGAAATCTATACAAGACTTTTGCAGAACGCGAGTACTATGGGTGAAGCTTGGGACGGTGCCGACAATTTAGCTTTTGTTGAGCAGATTAATGGTTTCGCGGAAGAACTCAAACAGATGGCTGAAAAGCTTTCAGTTGCGAGTCAGACTCTAGACCAGCAGCGTGCCAACTATGTTGCTAGACAGGATGACAATATTACTCAAGTGAAAAAGTTGGTGAATTAACAGAAAGGAGAAGAACGATGGCTGGAAATAGCATTAGGGTAAACACAGATCAAGTGAATGGAATTGCGAAAGATCTTGAAACTCTTTGTAATCAATTGTCTGAAGAATTGCAAAGTAGCAAACAGACTATTGAGCAACTGAAAAACGTATGGCAGGGTGAGGCAGCTGAAGCAACTCAAAGAGCTTATTCAGAGTTTGCAACGAATTACTTTGCTCAGTATGAAGATGTTATCAAACAGTATATTCAATTCCTGAGAACAAATGTAGATGCTGGCTACTTTGAAACAGAGAACGCAAATATTCAGCTTGCGGAGTCATTTAAGTGAATGTGATTTGCGATAGTTGTGAGAGCAGTTTCTGCTCCACAACTGTCGCTATTCACAATTAGTGCCTGCGAAATTGAGGATTGATCGGAAGGTAGTAAGAAGATGAGTGGAAAAGCAACTTCTGAATTGGCAAGCATCAGAGATGAAATACAGAATGAAATTAAGCAACTAAAACAGATACAAAGTAGTATCAAGAAAGAACTTTCTGGAATAGGCGGCGAGAAAGCTAGCGCAAGTATCGATGACGCTATCACGCAATACAGTAAGGCGATCATTTATATAGACAAACTAAAGCCATTAGCAAAAGAGATTGATGAACGAAATAGTGGCATGAGTAGCGGCGGTGGCTTTGGCGGTGGCGGCGGCGGAGGCCACGCAATTTAGGTGAATAGCACATGGATGGTAATATTTACGATAGAATTCTTGATTCATTGACAATTGCTGTTGATACTGATAAGTTGCGCGCATACTCAAAGCAACTAAATGGCGTAAGCAAAAAAATATCAAATCAAGGTAGTCGTATAAAATCACTGGTTAGTAATAGTAATTCAACGATTGCAATACGACTCTTGAACGAGGGCAATGCTACAATCAGTAAATGCAAGAAGTATTTAGATTTTGCTGCAGAAGCTCTAGATGACACGGAGACATATTTATCTAAACTGAATCCATCAGCCCTTGGATTTGGACTGAGTAGTATATGTGTCCCTGGTTCGCTGACTGTCAGTAAATTGGCTAAAAATGCTGAAAAAATAATGCATCCACCTAAAGGAAAGACAATTGTCAGTGGTTCAGCTAAACATTCGACTTTCGTAGGGAAAAGCATGGGGCGAGCGTTCGGCGAGGTTCAACCAACCTCTGAAAACGATTATTTATACATGGTTTCTTCATACAAAAAGTGGGGGGAATACACAAAAGGATATGAACCCAGAGACTTGGTTAAGAAAGCGATTGAAAAAAACGGAGACAAAAAAAAGAAGGGCAAGTCTTTCGAGTTTGAGACAGATATTCAACTGTTTAGCAAATCAGATAGTATCGAAAAATCAGTTAAAAGTTTCGGCAAAGACGCAGACTGGTGGGATTTGAATTTTGCCAAACGCGAAAATCACTACTCAGTGGATGGTGGATATAGTAGTAAGAAAGGATGGTATGTCAAAGCTGAAGCTGGTTCGAGCTTTTCGCTTCTGTCTGGTTCGTTAAGTAAGAAACTGGGCAATGAAGTGCTGGGCGGACATGGGAGTGTTAATGCTGAAATTGGAACAGTTTCTGAAGGCGGAGAACTTTCCTTCGGCACGAAAGAAGGCTTAAAGGCATCTTTGAATCTTGAAGCAAATTTGGTTAAAGTCAGTGCAACAACTGGCATTACGGTATTTGGTGTTGACTCTGAAGCTACTGCTTCCGTCAAAGTAGGAGTGGGATTTCATGCTAAAGCGGAAGTAAAAAAAGGAGTAATTACTTGTGAATTTGGAGCAGCATTTGGTTTGGGCTTTGATGTGTCCATCAAAGTTGATGTAAGAAAACCTGTTAAGGCGGTGAAGAAGGCGGCCAAAGCAGCGTGGAAGAAGTTCAAGAAATTGTTCTAGCAAAAGAACATATTAGTATAAAAAAGAAAAAGTAGATTTCTGCTTTTGGAGGTGTGAAATGGACAAAGGATTACTGCCAATTGGAACAGTGGTATTGCTAAAGGAGAGTACCAAGCGAATCATGATTATCGGTGTTTTGCAAAAGCAAGTCGACACTGCTAGCGGAAAACCCAAATTGTGGGACTATTCAGCCTGCTATTATCCGGAAGGATACATGGGACCAGATCAGACATTCCTTTTCAATAACGATCAGATTGAGAGAGTTTTTGCCATTGGCTATCAGGATGAAGAACAGTTTGAATTCAAAGTTAAGATTGATAGACTCTATGACGAAGTTCTGGCAGGGAGTATTTCTATTGACGACGAAGATGATGAACAGATAGATAGTAAGTCCTGATTTTATTCGCAAGGAGATTCTTATGAAAGGAATATATATTAATCCTCAGAAAGTCTATGAAATAGCGTTGCGTATTCAAAAGGGCAATAAAGAATTGCTAGACAATTATTCATCAGTTTCGAATTCTGTAGATAAACTTAGTCAAGTGTGGGAATCGTCCACTGCTTCAAAATCATTGCCTGTTATCGAGGAGCTTCGGATTAAATATGTTCATCGACGCTATGAGACGATTGACGCGTATGTGTCATATTTAAAGAACTTGGTGGGAACTGGCTATTCCGAAACAGAACACGATAACGTTTCGCTTGCAGATAAGTTTAAATAACTGGAGGTACTATGACGTACATCAAATTCAACGTACTTTCTTTGATTGAAACGGCAGATCAAATTGATCATTATGTTTCAGAGATTCAGGCTTTTATGCTTACTACAAACGTTCAGACGAGTTTTTACTTGAACAACGCCTGGAATGGTTCGGATTACGATGCATTTATTACTCAATGGGATAAGACGAAGGATCCTGAAACGTCGACAACGATGCAGATGATTAGTGCACTAAGTCGCTATGCAGACTTTCTTCGTACTTGTGCTAAGTGCTATGGGAATGCCGTTATTAATATTATCGATAAAGCAGATGGTCTTCGGTAAATTGTTGGGAGTGCTTTAATTGATTGGTAGAGAAAGAAAAATTAGCTATGCTACATACACTGATGTGGGGAACCGTGAAGTAAATGAAGACTCCATAGGTGTTTTTACATCTGAGTCGGGAAGGGAAGGTTTCATTCTGTGTGACGGTCTAGGTGGACATGGCATGGGAGATATAGCCTCTTCTTTGGTAGTAGAAGTATTCGAGAGTCAATATCATAAGATTAGTCTTATAGAAGATTACCTTCAAGAGAGTTTTGAAGCTGCTCAGGATGTTCTTTTAGCTGAACAGAAAGTTAGAAGAGCCGTACGGAAGATGAAAACTACGGCAGTTGCTGTTATCACAGATAAGAAGAAAGTACATATCGGTTACATCGGTGATTCGCGAGTATATGTTTTCTATAAGAACAAACTTAAAGTCAGAACTTTAGATCATAGTATCCCACAAATGCTCGCCATTTCCGGTGATATAAAGGAGTCTGAGATTCGGGGACATAAGGATCGAAGTACTCTTTTGCGAGTATTAGGAATTGAGTGGGAAGAGCCAATGTATGAATTGTTACAACCCCTGTCTATAGGAAAGTGCCAAGCAATCCTATGCTGTTCAGATGGTTTCTGGGAACAAATCGACGAAGCGGCAATGGTAAAGTTACTGAAAACTTCGAGTGATGTTAATGAGTGGCTAGAGAGAATGAAAAGTGTCGTAATGACAAATGGAGTTGGAAAAAACATGGATAATAACTCCGCTATAGCAATCTGGTGTCAATAGAAGAGGTAATCATGAGTCAATCAAATAGAGACAAAATAGTATACGATTCTAATTCTAGTATGAAGATTGCAATCCTTTCTTGTTTAGGAGATAGAGAAGAACAGCAAGATTCTTTCCGATATAGTTTAAATAAAGAAAACGGTATGGTTGTGATATGTGATGGTATGGGAGGACATCACGGGGGCGCTGAAGCGAGTAGAGTGTCAGCAGAGTGTTTCTTGAATAACTATACGAACAGTCAAACCAATACTGTTTCCGCTGATGCTTTAATTTATTCGGCGCAAGAGAGCGATAGATTAGTAGTGAGTCTGACGGATTCTGATGGAACCCTACTGAAAGCTGGGAGTACATGTGTTGCTATTACTATTCATGGGAAGGAACTCTTTTGGTGCTCTGTTGGTGATAGCAGGGCGTATCTTCTTCGTCAGAACGAGTTTGTACAGTTAACTTCAGATCAGAACTATTCAACAGTATTGAAAGAAAAACTCAAAGCAGGTTTGATTACAAGTGAAGAATATAATCAAGAAATTCAGAATGGAGAGGCATTAATCAGTTATTTGGGAATAGGCAATCTTTCATTAATCGATTTCAATTTGTCACCAATTGAACTTTGTGAAAACGATATCGTAGTTGTAATGACTGACGGATACTATAGATTGCTTTCAGATGAAGATATTCAACGAGTAATTACAAACTTCCGAAATTGTGAAGAAGCAGTGCAAGTAATCGAAACGAAAGCCGCGAATATCGCAAAGAGGAAGTCAATATCTCGAGATAATGCGACAATCGCAATCATTTCAATTAATTACTAACGAGGTGGGATACATTATGAACGTAGTGAAATGCAAAAATGGACATTTTTACGATGATGATTCGTTTGAGGTTTGCCCTCATTGTGGGGCTGAAGTTGAGGTCCCTTCCAAACATGAATTGCCTCAGAAGAAGAAGTCTATATTTGGCCAGATATCCAGTAAAATCCGAAGTAACTCTCAAAGTGCTGAAGAGACAAATAACATAGAACGTGACTCGCTTGCTGTTCAAAATGGTAGAAGCAAAACCTCCGCAGATTTGAGTTCTGACCAGGACAGTGCAAATCAGTATGAACAGAAGTCGAATGAGCGTTTGCGTGAACATAGTAGTTCAAGTAATAGAAGAGGACGAACAATGGATTTCTGGGATGTGGATTCGTCTAACTCGACACTTGAAGGAAACATTGCAGATGGGTTTGAGACACCGAATGATGAGAGTGACATAGAGTGCTATGCTACAGACGATTCGATTGTAAGCGACGATGTTAGTATGCGTGCAGAAGAACAGAACTCGGTTGCAAAGGAAGTGAGTCAAGTTCCTCTTCGAGATGCGATCAAAAAAGCTTCTGCTACTTCTGCGGGAAAAACGTTGAGTTACTTCAGCTCCATGACCAATGAGGGTTCTAAAGGCGCTGAAAAGTCAAATAACCATAGAGCGATAGATCCTGTTGTTGGTTGGTTAATTAGCATCAAGGGAAATCATCTTGGTGAAAGTTTTTGCATTTATGCTGGAGCTAATTCTGTAGGAAGGGATACGAATAATAGAATTGTTCTTTCACAAGATTCTTTAGTATCAAGAGTTAAGCATGCAATAATAACCTATGAACCGAAACATAGAAACTTCTACATAAAACCAGGAGAAAGTTCTGGGCTGACATACGTCAATGAGGAATACATTTCTGAGACAAAACAGATTGTAGCTGGAGACATCGTTGAACTCGGCGAAAGTCAATTAATGTTTATTCCTCTGTGTGGAGAGTCATTTTCTTGGGAAAGATATATAAAGGAGTGATTGTTTTCAGTGAGAAGATGTTATTTTTGTTTTACAGAATATGAAGAGTCTTTTACTGTATGTCCTCATTGTGGACAGGTCCATTCCTCTGACCCAGTAGTTCCGATTCATTTGACTCCTGGAACATTGCTTGCCAATAGATACATAGTTGGCATGGCTGCCAATTCCGGAGGATTTGGAATAGTATATCGTGCTTGGGATACCAAACTCGAAACAATCATTGCTATAAAGGAGTTTTTTGTTCCTCGCTTCATGACAAGAGTGGAAGGTGTGAAAAACGTAATTGTTAATAAGAAGTCCCAGGAAGAGTATGAGTACCGGAAGAAACGTGTACTAGCTGAGGCAAGGACGATGGCGCAATTTGGCGGTCATCGGAATATCCCGAATGTGTTTGAGGTTTTCGAGGAGAACAATACCGCATACATTGTCATGGAGTTTATGCAAGGCTGTGCTTTGGATGAGTATTTACTTCAACATAACGGACAGGTCAGCTTGGACTTTGTCCTTCTAGTTGCAAATGAAGTTGGGCACGCACTGCAAGCCTTACATGAGCATAAAATAATACACCGAGACGTCGCGCCTGATAACATTTTTATATGCTCCGGAAGAGATATTACTATCAAGTTAACTGACTTTGGTGCAGCTCGACTTCTTGATGAGACGGATGATTCCATTGACATTGTGCTTAAACCTGGCTACTCACCAGTTGAACAATATGACAAGAGTTTAAACATCGGCCCCTGGACGGATGTATATGCGTTGGGGGCTACTTTGTATGTCATGCTTACGAATACAAAACCAGACGAGTCAACCAATAGAAAGATTGAAGATACAGTGGTTCCACCAATAGAGCTGAACCCGAAGATTTCAAATAATCTAAACAACACTATATTGAAGGCTATGGCAGTACAACGTCATATGCGGTTTAAAAATGTTGAAGAATTCCTTAATGCTATTAATGGCGAGAAAAAGATTGTTCCTTTGAATCAGGAGAAACGTAGAAGAAGGATGAGGCGTATAGCTGGGATAGTTGCTACTTGTATATTCATTTCTGCAATGGCGACTTTACTATTTAACCTCTTAGTCACAAAAAAAGAGGAGGAGAATCTCGAAGCCGCTACAATTACGGTTTGGTTCTCTGTAACAGAGAAATCTTCTGAAGAAATTGCCATGAAGAACATGATAGATGACTTTAGTTCGAAGTACAAAAGTATTACTATCCATTACGAGGCTATTCCGGAAACAGAGTACTACCGAAGGATAAGGGAAGCTTCGAAAGAAGGGAAAATGCCGACTTTGTTTGAGAGCACGGGCTTGCATGATGATGTGCTGATGAACACAATTGCGCTTGATAATGTGATAGATTCTACGCAATATGATGAGTGTATTTTCATGGATGATTATCTAACTTGCTATCCGTCAAAGAAACAAATGCCATTAGCGATTGAAGTGCCTGTCGCATATGTCATTACATCTGGATATAAATATACTTCTTATGAGTCTGATTACTTCACGGACATATCCGATTTTGACAGTGCTGCAAATGTCTCAACTGATAAAAGATATGCCGATCTTCTGAATGATAATTTCAATCTTAGCGGATTTGCTGATGCTAGTGCATTCCTTAACCCAAGTAGAAATCTTAGTTCAGTAATGATTTCTTCTTCTATGGCAATAAATGAAGTCAGAGACTTACAAAGTTATGGAAAAAAGTACGTGTACTGCGATAAGCCGAAACTGTACTGCAAATATACATACGAATGGAGTATTAGTCAGTGTAGTCAGAACGAACAGAAAGCTGCAGAGGTCCTATTATCGTGGATGCTTGGAACAGTGTATCAAGGAAAACTGATGCTGGATTATAGTGCTAATGGATTAATGGTCCCAGAAATTCCAATTAACGAGGCTTGTTTCATCGAGAAAACGAGCCAGTTTGATAGTTTGAAACCACTTAAGTCAATTTATGGAAATTTCGTTTTCTATGAGGAGGAAGAAGACAATGACTAAACGATGCATGGGGTGCATGGGGTTGTTTGAGGAACAGTATAAGGTATGCCCGCACTGTGGCTATACGATTGATACTCCTGCAGAGGAACCGATTCACCTTTCACCTGGAAGTATTCTTCAAGACAGATATATAGTTGGAAAAGTACTTGGATATGGAGGTTTCGGTGTCACATACTTGGCTTGGGATGGTAAGCTTGAACAGAAAGTTGCCATCCGCGAGTATCTACCCGGAGAATTTTCAACGAGAATTCCAGGACAACTGGAAGTTAGTGTGTTCAATGGCGTGAAAAATGAACAGTTTCACGCGGGCCTTCAGAAGTTTGTGGATGAGGCAAAACGAGTCGGAAAGTTTCAGAGTGAGCCAGGCATAGTGAAGGTGTTTAACACTTTTGAAGAAAATGCAACAGCATATATTGTTATGGAGTATTTGGAAGGCGAAACGCTATCTTCTTATATAAAAAGAGAAGGCAAAATTCCTGAAGAACAAGCTGTTAATATGCTCTTGCCGATTATTCAGTCACTAATACATGTACATGAAGAAGGACTATTACACAGAGATATAGCACCTGATAATATTTTCCTTACAAACAAAGGAGAGACAAAACTTATCGATTTTGGAGCATCTCGATATGCGACAACTTCACACAGTAGAAGTTTGACTGTAATCGTTAAGCCTGGCTATTCACCAGAAGAGCAGTATAGAAGCCGAGGTGATCAAGGAGAATATACAGATGTATATTCTTTAGCAGCTACTTTGTATAAAATGATTACCGGAAAGACTCCTCCTGACGCAATGGAGCGTAGAGCTAAGTTTGAGAATAAAAATAAGGACATTCTAGTGGCTCCTCACACAATCGATAAGACGATTACTAGAGGGAGAGAAGTAGCTATACTAAACGCTATGAGTGTCCGAATCGAAGATCGTACTCCAGATGTGGCCACATTTTTGAGTGAATTGAATGCAAATCCACCTGCAAAAAGACGGTATGGCAAGATAAAGAAAATCGATGTCTATGCTTGGCCGATGTGGTTGAAGGCGGCAGTACCAATTGTTTTGGTAGCACTGCTGACATTTGGAGTGTTACTTCTTACTGGAGTAATTAACTTTTCTCGCTATTCAAACAAAGTTCATATTCCTGAAAATTTAGTAAGAGCGCCTTATGTGGAGGGGTGTAACTATGAGGAGGCGCGTTCGAAAATAGAATCAGGAGGGCTTCACGCAGTAATTACTGGTAATATTGAGTCGGATTATATTGCACCAGGAAAAGTAATGGTACAGGACCCTGTAGCCGGGGCTTTCAAGGAGAAAAACAGTGATGTGTTACTGCTTATAAGCTCTGGTAACGGTGTTGTTGAGCCACATGATGGAATAGCTACAATTCCATTCCTTATCGGTGATACTAGATCAGTGGCAATTGATAAATGCAAACGAGCAGGATTAGGGGTTCCCCAATTTGAGGAAGTATATGATGAAATCGTATACGAAGGTCTGGTTGTATCCGTTAGCAAACAGAAAAACGAAGAAGTTCCCGTAAGTACCAGCATTACGATCTATGTTTCAAAAGGACCTGCACCGTTTATGATACTGAATGTTGTCGGCATGGAGGCGACAACAGCTCAAAGTATTTTAGAAGACCAGGGACTGATAGTGGATGTTACATATGAGTCAAATTCACAGGTTCCGGAAGGAGTGGTAATTAGTCAAACCACCCAAGCTAATGAGTATGTACGCAAGGGCGATAGAGTGACTATAGTAGTTTCATCCGGCGAAAAACTAGTTGAGGTCCCCAATCTAGTCGGTAGGAGAAAAGAAGAAGTACAGAAGTTACTTGAACTTAACGATTTTGTTGCATATGTTGTAGAAAATTACGATGATACTATCCCTGCTGGATTAGTTATCAGTCAGACTCCGGCTGGAGGCACTTTTCAGAAAGCGCAAACGACTATAACAGTATTTGTAAGTTTGGGTGCAAATCCGAATGCGACATCTACGCCGAGCCCTACACAAAAACTGACATCTGAACCAACGCCAAAACCTACATCCAAACCTACACCCAAACCTACACCCACGTCGACACCTACACCGACAAAGGTTCCTTCTCCTGTTTCCAATACGCCAAAGCCAACAGCAACGCCGACACCTTTACCGACACCGACTAAGGCACCAACTCCGACGACAGCGCCAGGAACTCTTCGATATGTGGTTGGAATGAAGAAGGCAGATGCTGTGACTGCGTTGCAGGCAAAAGGATTGAAGGTTGAAGTAGTAGAAGTAAGCGATGAATCTGTAGCTACAGGTTATGTCGTGCAACAGAATCCCTCTGCCGGAGCAGAAATTAAGTCGGGAATGTCTGTAACGCTTAAAGTGAGTACGGGAAAGAAGGGTATCCTAGTGCACCTTGATACGACAGGCGCTGATACTTCATTTGATGATATAACAGTATATCTCAAAGAGTCATACGGAAATCTTCCGGTGCCGACAAAGGCTTACTATCATTTTGACGGATGGTATACAAGTGCCACTGGTGGAAGTCGGGTAACTTCGGATACTATTGTTTCTGTATCGGATACTCATACTTTATATGCACAGTGGACGCAGAATTCAGTTTCGGATTGGGTTCTTGCTTCGGATGTTCCTTCGAACGCCCAAATAGTAGAAACTAAGTACACGTACACGTTAACAGAGTATACGAGTAATTCCGCATCTAGCCTGTCCGGGTGGGGAAATCCGTACGATAAACAAAGAACATCATGGGGGGCTACGCAAGGTCCAGTATATAGCAATCCCAATGATGGAAGTAGAAATGTATGGTCGGAACAATACGTGACTTCCTACACACACCACTACAAATACTATCATAGATACGGATATGGCTATATTCAGTCAAAGGACACATATGGATACACTTGTGGTACAGACAGCTCTATGAAAAAAGGCACTAGACACGAGATTGACTTGACTTACTCCTTAACAAAGTGGGACTCAAGGCCTAGATACAAAACATATACTTGCCCCCAATGTGGAAATGCTTATGACTGGTACTATGATGGTGAGTATGACGATCCCCAATACGGGACTAGATGGTACTATCAAGAGCCCGTATATACATACTATTTCTCGCGAAATGTCAGCAAAGAATCATCAAGTGATCCAACTGGACAATCTAACGTGTCTAATGTCAAGAAGTATGTAAAGTACAGAGAGAAATAACAAGGAGAGATAGATAGAAGCTACGATACTTCAGAATGAATAATTGTAGTCTGAAGGAGAATTCATTTCTGAGACTCTGAGTGTATAGAAAAGAAACGACCGAAGCAGTCTTTCCCTCGTTGGGGAAAGCACTAGAACCTTCGGTCGTTTGATTTTCTTGTGTAATGGCTCTGCTACGAGGATTTGTAACAATATTCAACACAAAAAGTTTGCCGTCAAATCTCTGATACCGAAATCATGATCAGCGGACGACGCTTCGTGCTCTCGTAGAGCATGCTCTTCAGCGCGTCGCGGATGTGGTTGGACTCCACTGCTTCGCGGATCGACTTCGTCGATTTCTGCGACTCCAGACGGTGCAGATAGTTGTAGAGCTTCTGCGCACATTCATGCTGGATCGGACCTGCTTCGCTCTCAAAGAGGAAACCGACAGACTGCAGGACCGGTGGGCAGAGAAGCTTGCCGGAGACTTTCGAAATCACGATGGAAACCGATACGACGCCGTCGTCGGCCAAAGTGCGTCGATCACGGAAAACACGGTTATCGATATCGCCTGCACCAGCACCATCGATGAGAACAGGTGCGGCCGGTACAAAGCCGGTAATCTTGGCAGATTCAGGGGAGACTTCCAATACATCACCATTATTCAGGATGAAGGTACGAGACTCCGGAATGCCGAGTCGTTGTGCCAGTGCGGCATGGCGGAACAGCATACGGTACTCACCGTGGCAAGGAACGAAGTATTTCGGCTTGACCAACGTATGGATCAGCGTCAGCTCGTCCAGGTAAGCGTGGCCGGAGACATGGACATCTGCGAGAGACTCGTAGATGACATGCGCGCCACGACGGAACAACTCATTGATGACACGATAGATCGGCTTCTCGTTGCCCGGAATCGGGTGAGCCGAGAGGATGACGGTATCGCCGGCGTGAATGTCGACGACACGGTGCGAAGCGAAGGCCATACGGGACAGCGCCGACATCGGCTCTGCCTGAGAACCGGTGGTCAGAATGACGACCTCTTCCGGCTCGTATTTATTGATGTCGTTGATATCGATCAGCGTACTGGGGTTCATGTTGATGTATCCCAGAGAATTCGCAACAGAGAACGTATTCAGCATGCTGCGGCCAATGAGTGCCACCTTACGGTTATACATCTCCGCAGCGGTGAAGATCTGCTGCATACGATGCACGTGGCTGCTGAATGTGGCGATAATGATACGCCCGGTGGTGTTCTGGAAGATCCGCTGGAAAGATTCGCCCACGTGCTTCTCAGACGGGGAAGAACCTGGAATCTCCACGTTGGTGCTCTCGGCCAGCATCAGGAGCACGCCCTGACGTCCATATTCGGCGAAACGACCGAGGTCGATGGGCTCACCGTTGATTGGCGTGAAGTCGATCTTGAAGTCACCGGTGTGGATGATGTTGCCGACCGGTGTGCGAATGGCGAAAGCAAAAGCATCCGCGATACTGTGGTTGACGCGAATGAATTCTACGGCAAAAGAACTTCCGGCCTTGATGGTGTCGCCGGCTGCGCAGTAGACCATCTCGATGCCGCGCGTGCCGATGCCGGAGTCCATGAGCTTGTGTCGTGCGAGCTCGATGGTGAGCTTACCACCGTAGAGCGGGCACTTGAGATCCTTCATGAGGAACGGCAGGGAACCGATGTGGTCCTCGTGTCCGTGGGTCAGGAAGATGCCGCGCACGCGGTCTTTGTTCTGGAGAACATAGGTGTAGTCCTGAATGACGGAGTCTACGCCCAGCATGCTCTCTTCTGGGAAAGCAACGCCGACATCGATGATGATGATGTCGTTGCCGTACTCGAAGAGCGTCATGTTCTTACCGATCTCCTGCATGCCACCCAGAGGAATGATCTTCAGTTTCTCCGTCGGACGCTTGGTTGCGAATGCTTTTTCCGCATCTTTCACGGTCTGCATGAAGGTGTCGTTGATCTGAGAGAGGACTTCGTCCGATGCACTGGTAAAACCACTCGCATTGTTCTTGCGTTCAGCCATTGCTGCGTCGTGGTAAGCGAGGGCAGAGTTGACGAATTCCTGATCGGTGAAGATGCTCTCGTCGAAATCCGTATAGTTGTTATTGCGCTTCGTGCTCGTATTGCGGGAGGCGGCGCGGTCCGGGCGGGAAGTGTAGTTGCGCTTCTCGGTGCGGGAATCTTTGTTGCTGCCTGCGCTGCGATCGGATTTGACAGAAGACTTCGATGACGTAGCCTTGCGCTTGAAGGTGACGTTCTTCGAGAAAGTCGGGGTGGAGGTGCTGTTCTTCCGGAAACTCTTTAGTTCCGAACGCTCGCCACTACTACGGGTGGTCTTACCGTTGCCGGCGTCTTTCTGGAAGCGGGAAGCTTGGTTACTACGGGCTTCGCCTTGGGAGATCTTGCTACGCGTGAATGTACGCACAGAACCGGTCGCTTTGCTACTTCTTGCAAACTGACCGGATTCACTAGAATTTGAATTTTTCGTCATGTTGTCGTCCTCTTTGTCAAATAGGTTTTCGTCAATTTACGATGTACACGGTGTAGCCGTGCAGGGTCGACATGCTCTCGCCGTCTTCGGCGAAAATGTCGATGGAATGACCATCCACGCCACTGCCTGTGTCTTCGGCGGTGTAATATCCGTCGCCGCCCAACGGATCATTCTCAATGTAAACGGTCGATCCGATCGGAATTACGCTCGGGTCAACGGCAATAGTGCGGCCTTCCTTGCAGGTCGTGCCGCTTGCAGTCGTACGATTATCTGTGCCAGGACCTGCCCAGTCCGGGCCGTAGAAGGTGATGCGGAAATCGCTGCCACCCAGTGTCATGCCGTCTTTAGATGGCTTCTTCTCCGGTTCTGGTTCCGGCTTGGGTGTCGGTGTCGGGTCAGAATTCTTCTTCTTGCTCGGCTTCGGTGTCGGCGTCGGATCGGAATACTTCTTGCTTGGCTTCGGTGTCGGGGTTGGGTCCGCCGGTGGTTCGGAAGAGACCATCTCGACCGCTACATAGGTGTCACGAACGGTGTGATACCAGCCATTGCTGGTGCGGCCGACGACTTCGATGGCATCGCCCGGCTCTAGGACCTTCGTGATATCGTACTCTGTGCCAGGACCCTTACGAACATTGACTTCACCGATGGTGTAGTAGATACCTTCCCAAGGCTCTTCCGTGTAGGACGGCTTCGGCGTCGGGGTCGGCTCAGGTTTCTTCGTCGGTACAGGTGTCGAAGTCGGCTTCGGTGTCGCAGTTGGAGCCGGCGTTGCGGTCGGCGCTGGGGTTACCGTAGCCTCAGGCGTAAGTGCCGGATCTGGCGTAGGCGTAGCCTTGGTGACCGGTTTTCTCTGTGGCGCGATCTTGAAAGGCTTGACCGCTCTGGTCGGTGTCGGTGGTTCCGGTGTCACGGTCGGTGTTGTGATCTCCGAACCGTAACTCGGATCGGAAGGGTCAGAGGAAGCGCTCGGATCACTTGGGTCGACGACGACAGTCGTCTCGGTGATGGTGACGTCAGAAGTCTGTGAATTAGCAGGGGAGACCATGTCATAGTTCTCGCCCTCGGTGCGGTCCGCAGAATCACTCAAGATCGAGTCTGCACCGACGATACAGGAGAAAATGAGCAGAATACTGATGCCGGTTCCGATTCCGATTGAGAAACGGCTCCGCGCACGACTGTGATTGCGTTTGGAACGGTCAGCAGACTTCAATATTATCTCCCCTCATATAAACATAATTTTGAATATTCTACCATAAAAGGCCGAAACATGCAAAAATCAGCGCTTCTTGAGCAATTAGAAGCCGCAGAATCCCCCCGTGGGGCGAGTGATTTTACCAAATACAGAACGACCGAAGCGAACGGGTGCTCGTTTCGGTCGGTGGGCATTGGCATGGGTTGAGCCAGCGTGCGTTAGGATACGCTGCCACGCTTGGCATCGACGGAGACCGTGCAGCCGTTCGTGAGGACTTTGGTGCAGTTCTCGCAAGAGAGGATGGCCGGAATATCCAGTGCCATCGCTACGGTCGCTGCGTGAGAAGCAGAGTCATCATCCTCGACGATGAGTGCCTTCGCGTGCTTGATGAAAGGCATCATCTTGTTGTTGGTGTATGGCGCAACGAGAATGATGCTGTCGTCTTCGGCCAGTGCCGGCTGTGCATCCAGATGCTCCGGATCTTTGACGATGTAGACGGTGCCGGTGACCTGATCGCCCTGCTGGTCAGAAGTTGGCTGACCGTTGCCGTGGACGATGGATTTGCCGAGCGCCTGAACCTTGATGGTGTTGGTGGTACCGCTCATGCCGACCGGCGTGCCACCTGTCATGACGACGAGATCACCATCGTTCAAGAAGCTGCAATTCTGCGCGGCTTCCAGACCGACTGCGAACATCTCATCGGTGGTGGCCACTTCCGGAACCAGGATCGGGTGAACGCCCCAGCTCAGGTTCAGCTGACGCTGGACGCGAGGGAAGAGGGTGCCGGCTACGATTGGGCTGGCCGGACGGAAGCGGGAAATCTGTCTTGCGGTACGACCACCATGGGTAACGGTGACGATGGCCTTCGCGTGAAGGTCCATAGCGGTGGTGCAGGTCGCGTGCGAGATGGCGTTTGCGACGGAAGGCATCATGGACGGTTTGGACTTGCTGAACTGATCCCAGTAGTCGATGGATGCTTCGGTCTGCTCTGCGATCTGAACCATCATCTTCAGGGCTTCGACCGGATACTTACCATTTGCGGTCTCACCACTTAGCATGACGGCAGAAGTACCATCGTAGATTGCGTTTGCAACGTCGGAAACTTCCGCACGGGTCGGACGTGGATTACGGATCATGGAGTCCAGCATCTGCGTAGCGGTGATGGAAATCTTTCCGGCTGTATGGCACTGCTGGATGCAACGCTTCTGCACGATCGGAACATTCGCAGCCGGAATCTCAACACCCAAGTCACCACGTGCAACCATGATGCCGTTGCTGACCTTCAGGATCTCGTCGAAATTCAGGATGCCTTCGTTATTCTCGATCTTTGCGATGATGTTAATACCGTGGTCGCCGTTCTTCTCCAGGATGTGACGAATCTCCTGCACGTCTCTTGCCTTTCTGACGAAAGAAGCAGCGATGAAGTCGAATTCATTCTTCACAGCGAAGAGGATGTCTTCCTTATCTTTCGCGGTGAGGGCCGGGAGGCAAAGCTCAACGTCCGGCACATTCACACTCTTCTTCGTGGAGACCGGGCCACCGTTGCTGACGGTGCAGTAGATGTCGCCGCCGGAAATCTTCTTGACGACCAGCTCGATGAGACCGTCGTCGATGAGGATACGGGAACCGACCTTCACGTCGCCGGCCAACTCCTTGTAGGAAACAGAGAATTCCTTGGCCGTACCCATAACATCCTTCTCACGGATGATGACCTGAGAGCCCTCCTCGAAGTTGACCTTGCCACCCTCAAACTCACCCGTTCTGATCTCCGGGCCTTTGGTGTCGAGAAGGAGCGCAACCGGAAGATTCAGCTCTTCGCGGATCCTTTTCACACGGTCAATACGTTGCTGGTGTTCTTCGTAGGAACCATGGGAGAAGTTCAATCTCGCCACGTTCATGCCCGCCAGCATCAGCTCTCTTACGATATCGTCAGAATCTGCCGCCGGACCCAGCGTGCAGATGATCTTTGTCTTACGCATACACATATTCAATCTCCAAATCAATTTATGTCAATTTATGAAAACCATTTTTTGCTTCATATAAGATAACACTTCGCCTATGTCAAATCTAGTGAAAATCATTTGTGCGAAATGACAAATCTAGTAGTGGACGGGGGGACAGATCTGCGGAGGCGCGTGCTTGTATGGCGAAAAACTACGCGAGTACGACTTTTTCGCGGTTTCACAGAAAAAGTCGTATCGAGAAGTGCCTCAGCGACCGTGGCTTTACGACTTTTTTGCGGTTTCAAAGAAAAAGTCGTATCGAGAAGCGACTCAGCACCCGTGGCTTTACGACTTTTTCGCGGTTTCACAGAAAAAGTCGTATCGAGAAGCGACTCAGCGACCGTGGCTTTACGACTTTTTTGCGGTTTCGTAGAAAAAGTCGTATCGAGAAGTGCCTCAGCGACCGTGGCTTTACGACTTTTTCGCAGTTTCATAGAAAAAGTCGTACTGGCGAGTTCTTTTACAGTAACCGGCGTGTTTTTCACAGTATTTGGAGGCGGATCGGGGCGTGCACGCAACAGCGCAAAACGTTGCGCGCGTAACGTCCCAGCGAAAAAAAGAACAAGCAAATTTGACTTGCTTTTCGCGGACACAATTGATAACCTCAAATCGTCGGAGCGCATGGCGCAGAGTTTGGGCCGACAAACATAGAAGATTTGGGCATGGAAATCGGTTTCGAAATTTGGAAGAAAAGGAATAGGAGAGCCATCTTTCGAAGCGGATCAGGAACTGCTTGAGCGAGGGCCATATTGGGTTACTTGAGCGGGTTCCATATTGGGTAAGGAGTAATCAATGCATACAAAGAAATTCATCACCAAAGTTGCCTCAGTGGTGCTGACGGCAACGTGTATTTTGTCGATCGGCGTTATCAAGCCGATGAAGAATGTAAGCGCGAATATTTCGGTTCAACCGGTCGTAGATTATGCACTGGCAGAGGTTGGCTACATTGAGAAGAAGTCAGATTCGAACTTGTATTCCAAGACAGCGAATACATCTGGACGCAATAACTACACGAAGTTCGGTAAAGAGTTGGCAAACAAGTTCTACGACTGGGATTCAACCTGTACTGCATGGTGCGATGCATTCGTAGACTGGTGCTTCATGAAGGCATACGGCATCGACCAGGCCAAGCGAATGACTTATCAGTATCCATACGGAAGTGCATATTGCCAGACTTCTTTGAGATACTACAAAGACAACGGCGCTTATTATTCACGCGGTAATAACCCACAGAAGGGTGACCAGGTTTTCTTCTACGATAAGAATAATGAGGTGAATCATACTGGATTAGTCGTGGATGTGAATATGAAGACGAAGCAATTCACCTACGTCGATGGAAACTCCGGTGAGAATACCGACCGCGTATGTAAGTCGACGATCAGCATCACGGAGTCTAGGGTGGCAGGATTCGGCCGTCCGGATTTCATCAATGGCGGCAAGTATTCGACTTATTCGACTGCAACGTGTTCCAATACCGCGAAGCCGGTCGAGCCACTCCCGACGAAGGGCACGCAGGTTCCGGCGACGACCATCACACAGGGCGCACGTGAGTATGTTGCGACGCTTTACAAGAAGCTGCTTGGCAGAACCGCTTCCAATTCGGAGATCGACAGCTGGGCACTTCGTCTTTGCAACGGCAGTATGAGTGCGGCCCAGGTTGCGAAGGGCTTCATTGATTCCGCCGAATATCAGAATAAGAAGTCTTCCAATGCAGGATATGTCGATGCACTGTACATGGCACTCTTGGGAAGAAATCCGGATACAAACGGTAGAAATTACTGGATCTCCTGTCTCAATAATGGCTGGTCGAGACTGCAGGTGCTGCGCGGCATCGTAGGTTCCGATGAATTCAAGAATCGTTGCAAGAATTATGGCATTACACCAGGTAGTGTCTGATCCTTCAGTTACTCGGCGCGAAGCCGATTAGTGATACGATTTATTTGGTAAAAACACTCGCAAATGGGGGTGCCTTGGAGGTGTCTTGGTGGTGGCTTGTCCACACGAAGACACCTCCTTTTTTGGTTCTTCACGTTTTCCTTGGGATAGAAGACAATTAACAAAGGCATGGAAAGAAAAGAGATTCCATAAATCAAGGGTGACTTCTCCGTTTCGTCT
>JAGHVD010000082.1 GCA_018064475.1 Candidatus Scatonaster coprocaballi | reverse complement strand
AAGATATGCAGAAAACATTGTGCAACAAATTGACCATGAGTCATCCGAATACTGCATAACAAAACGGATGCGCTTAAGATTACCTTGTCCCAGTTTCTGCTCTTTACACTCCTGGCCGGTCACATACATAGGTGGCAAAAAATCAAAAGCCTGACCACTTACCTTACAATGAGAGGAGAAGTCAAAGTAATAATACTCATTCTTGTCAACGAAAGTGGTGACAGCTGTCGGATCTTTCTCACCTTCAACACCAGTTGGGAAAGCACTCTCCGATACATAATCACGGTAACCTGGATTGCCAAGGACAGGCTCGAGATAAAGTGTGAAGCCAATCTTCTCGAGATTGTTTCGATAGATCGGTGTCTCCTCATACTTGATATTCAACTCTGAGAGCGTCATACCCAGATTCGGATCTTTACGAAGTGACTTCATCAGATAAAGTACGCCGGCAGCCAGTGCAATCACGGCAAGACACACAGAGCAGATGACAAAAGCATCAAGCTTTACTTTCTTCTTCTCCTTTGTGGTCTTTGCAGAAGAAGGTCTCTTCGATTTCTTTGCGTCAGGATCTTCTTCTAACTTATCCATCTCCTTCGCAAGTTCTTCAACTTTCTCCACAGAAAGATTGCGTTCAGCAGCTCTTTTCTCATAGAAAGCCTGGACATCGTCAGATTCCTCGTCGATTTCCGCGGCCTCAACTTCTTCGGAAGCATCGGAAGCCTCAATCTCTTCTACTTCTTCCTCCGAGTTATCCTCCTCTGCATCCTCAGCACTTACAGCATCAGAAGCCTGTTCTTCTTTCTTTACTTTCTTTCCTGGAATCATATCCTCGATCTCATCATCAAGACCCATTCCAGCAAGTTTTACCGTCAGTTTGTTCAGATCAACTTCCGGTGATTCATTCTCATTTTTCAAAATCTTTGCCATAGTAAACTACCTTTCCACAAAGCATCAATGATGATGATAATCAATTCTTGGTAAATTTACAACCATTTTTGTGCGATTACTTGTCTTTCACAAGTCTTTTCGATACGATAGCACTAGAATAGAAATGAGGTGGCGGAATGGAACATCGTAGAAAGCATTGTCTGATTACGGGTGGATCCCGAGGAATCGGTGCGGCAACGGCTTATCGCTTTGCCCAAGCGGGTTATAGAGTAACCTTCTTCTATCGTGCAGATGAAGAATCTGCAGAGTATACCAAGCAGCGGATTCAGCAGATTACCTACGACTGTCTCGCCTATCAGGTCGATGTTCGAGACTTCGATGCCGTACAGGCCGCTGTAAACGAAGCAATCGAAACATTTGGACCGGTAGACGTATTGGTTAGTAACGCAGGTGTCGCCAAGATCGAGCTTCTCACCAAGACTTCTCCTGACGAGTGGGCGCGAATCATGGATACGAATATCGGTGGTCTCTATCACCTCGTATACACAGTACTTCCCTCCATGATTGCACGCCATAGCGGAAGCATCGTCACGGTGTCTTCCATGTGGGGCATCAGTGGTGCTTCATGTGAAGTGGCCTATTCCACTTCCAAAGCCGCCATCATCGGATTTACCAAAGCTTTGGCGCAGGAGGTCGGTCCTTCTTCAATTCGTGTGAACTGTGTGGCACCGGGTGTCATCGATACAGAAATGAATGCAGAACTTGATGACGCGACGCGCGCAGAACTGAGCGACCAAACACCGCTATGCCGCATCGGAAGTCCTGAAGAAGTTGCCGATGCAATCTTCTATCTGGCCGAAGAGAATGCTTCATTCATTACCGGCCAGGTTCTCGGTGTCAATGGTGGTTTCTTAACCTAATTGCGCTCGATTACAATTGATTCAGATATGCAAAAAGGACTCCGTAATCAAATTACGGAGTCCTTCTTCTATCTTCATTACATTAGAATCAGAAGATCATCTTCGCAAACATCCAGTTGAAGAAAGAGGAGAAGAAAACCTCAACCGCAACAAATGTAGCCGCATACAAGAAAGCCTTTGTCTTGGAAACCTTCTGATTGTCTCTTACCAAGAAATCGACAACAACGAAGATCAAGAACAGCCATGCAACCTCAGTGAACATAGAATGGAATGCAAATCCCTTGTAATCCATACCCTTCCAGATCTTCTGGAAAAGGAAAGAAACAAAGTGCATCACAGGATATAAGCTAAAACCTAATCCGACTAACGAAGTAGACGAGAGGAAGTCAAGTTTCTTGCCACCGAAAACGCCATTGAAAATGCATACAAAAGCAATCAATACAGCAATCGTAAACAAATCTGTAAGGAAGTACAGCGCAATGTAAGATCCCTTCTTATATTTGATGTCGATTATGTTATAAATAATCTGAAGAATCAGATGCAGGAGCGGAAAAGAGAGTCCAAGAAGCATATGCTTCGGCAATGCGCGAGAAGCAACCGCGTCGAAAGGATTTTTGAAAAATTGGGAGAAGAATCCACCAATATCATACTCAAAAGCAGTAGCCGACTTCTGTGCCTGTGCTTGCGGATTGAACTGTGCAACCGGTGTAGCAGGTGCTACAGGTGCTACAGGTGCTGCTGGTGCAACCGGTGTTGCAGGTGCAGCTGGTGCTACAGGTGTTGCTGGCGCAACAGGTGCTACCGGAACTGCGGCAGTTTGATTAACATTCTGAAAGCTCTGTCCACAATTCGGGCAAAAGATGCTGTTGTCTGGAATCTGATTTCCACATTTCGTACAGAACATACTCTTTCCTCCTAAAACGTTCATTAATAATAGAGTGGTCGGAGTGACCTGACTTGAACAGGCGACCTCTTGCACCCCAAGCAAGCACTCTAGCCAACTGAGCTACACCCCGACGCTTATTCAATTCTAACACAACGAGAACAAGTGTCAACAAATATAGAGAAAGCCTCCGCTCATATTGAGCGAAGGCTTTCCATTTACTTCAAATATTCGTTCTTGTGATCTGACAATCAGAACTCACGGGAGCGAGAACCCGGACGAGGTGTCTCGTCTACATCGTTGTTCTCTTCGAAGTTATTTCTTCTCGGACGCTTCTCGAAACGGTCACCATGACCACCACGACGCTCACGGTTCGGACGATCACTTCTTCTTGGTGCCTCTTCTTCGACATAATCAGCCGGCTTCTCGATGCAGTCACGCATAGAAAGATTGTAACGACCCTTTGCATCTTCCTCAAGAAGCTTAACCTTTACAACATCGCCTTCCTTTACGACATCTTCAGCATTCTCTACACGATGCCATGCCATCTTGGAAACATGTACAAGACCTTCCTTACCAGGCAGGAACTCAACGAATGCACCAAACTGCATCAGACGTGTAACTACACCTTCGTACTCCGCACCAATCTCCGGATCAGCAACGATACCCTTAATGATACCCACTGCCTTCTGTGCAGCTTCCTGATCAGGTGTTGCAATATGGAGAATACCGTCATCGTTGATGTCGATCTGTGCACCGGTGTCAGCGATGATCTTGTTGATGACCTTTCCGCCTGTACCGATTACTTCACGGATCTTATCTACCGGAATCTGCATGGTGATGATTCTCGGCGCATACTTAGAAAGCTCTGCACGTGGAGCTGGGATGCAAGGCAGGAGCAGTTCGTTGATGATCTGCAGACGGCCCTTATGTGTCAGTTCGAAAGCCTTACGGATGATGTCCAAAGAAAGACCGTCAACCTTGATATCAACCTGGATAGATGTGATACCTTCTGTTGTACCAGCAACCTTGAAGTCCATATCACCGAAGAAGTCCTCGATGCCCTGAATATCCATGAATACGAGGAAGTCATTCTCATCTTCTTCGTTTACGATCAAACCAGTAGAAATACCAGCAACCGGACGCTTAATCGGAACACCTGCATCCATAAGAGCAAGTGTACTTGCGCAAACAGAACCCTGAGAGGTAGAACCATTTGACATCAGGATCTCAGATACTGTACGGATCGCATATGGGAACTCTTCTTCAGACGGCAGAACCGGAACCAAAGAACGCTCAGCCAATGCACCGTGACCGATCTCACGACGTCCCGGAGAACGAGAAGCCTTCGCCTCACCTACAGAGTAACCAGGCATGTTGTAGTGATGCATATAACGCTTGGAATCTTCTGTATCCAGACCATCGATCGTCTGAGAAGCAGAAAGCGGAGCCAGTGTACAAGTTGTCATAACCTGTGTCTGTCCACGCTGGAACAAACCGGAACCATGTACTCTCGGGAGGAGACCAACACCGCAAGACAGCGGACGGATCTCATCCAGGCGACGTCCATCTACACGAACGTGCTCGTTGAAGAGATAGTTACGAACGACCTTCTTCTCCAACTTATAAACTGCATCAGCCAGATATGGGAGATACTCTTCATTCTGCTCTGTCAGGTAAGCTTCGATCTTCTTGGTCAGTGCGTCGATGTTTGCATCACGGACGGACTTATCAACAGCAAGAACTGCCTGGCGCATATCGTCCCAAGCAAACTCCTTTACCATATGGAATACTTCTTCCGGAACATCTGCAGACTCGTAAGCGAACTTCTCCTTACCGATCTCAGCAACGATACCATTGATGAAAGCTACGATTTCCTTAATGACTTCGTGACCCTTTGCAATTGCATCGAGCATCTGCTCATCCGGAACTTCGTAAGCACCTGCCTCAACCATGCAGATCTTCTTTGCAGTACCTGCCAGTGTGACATACATGCGGCTTTCTTTTCTCTGCTCTTCTGTCGGGTTGATGATTACTTCATCACCGATCAAACCAAGCACAACACCACCAACCGGGCCATTCCACGGGATATCGGAGATAGCGATAGCAATAGAAGTACCAATCATGGCAGCAATCTCAGGAGAGCAATCCTGGTCTACGGAGCAAACCATGTTGGAAACCACTACATCATTACGCAGATCCTTCGGGAAAAGCGGACGAATCGGACGGTCGATTACACGGGATGTAAGAATAGCCTTCTCAGAAGGACGACCTTCTCTCTTAATGTAACCACCTGGGATTCTACCCACTGCATAGAGCTTCTCTTCATAATCTACAGACAACGGGAAGAAATCAACACCCTCACGCGGTGTCTTCGAAGCTGTAACGGTTGAAAGGATAGCTGTCTCACCATAACGAATCAAGCAAGCGCCGTTTGTGAACTGAGCAAGCTTACCGGTTTCAACAACCAACGGACGGCCGGCCAGTTCGGTCTTAAAAATACGTTCCATAATGAACCTCCTATGATACTTGTTAAGGAGGTAGGTTGTAGATTCATACTCCGTAGCGAGACGGGATATCAATCTACCCACTACACCCCTTAGTCATCTTATTGCGTATACCAACGCAACACACCTATATTATAGATAAACCTTGGAAAAATCAAGCATGCAAGTGCTTTTACTACATAAAAAAACTGCCCATGGCTCTCGCCACGGGCAGCATATCTTCAATAAGAAGCGTTCATTACTTTCTGATGTTCAGACGAGCAATGATAGAACGGTAACGCTCGATGTCGATACGTGTCAGATAATCAAGAAGACCTCTTCTCTGACCAACCAGCATCAGCAGACCACGACGGGAGTGGTGATCGTTCGGGTGATTCTTCAGATGCTCTGTAAGGTGATTGATTCTTGCTGTAAGAATTGCAATCTGAACCTCAGGAGAACCTGTGTCGCCCTCTTTGAGCGCATACTCTTTGATGATTTCAGCTTTGTTAATCTGTCCCATTGTTATTTACCTCCAAAGTCCTGTAGCAAAGTAGATGGTCGGAACCGTCCATAAACTGTGTCTACGGAAAAATACTTGAAAATGATAACACAGGGAATATCACTTGTAAATACCTACGGATGCAAAATCCGCACATAATGTGAGTTTTCACCATATTCGATTGAATCGATCAGCTTATTCATCTCTTCTTCAGAAAGCGGCGCGCGATCCGGTTCAATGCCACGCCATGTATTTCGTCCGGAATTCTTAGATATATACATCGCCTGATCGGAGAATTTTACATGATCCTGAACGCTGATGCCCGTCGGCTGATCATGGAACAGTGGAAATGGCGTATAGCCGATGCTACATGTAACAGAGCGGTTCTTCCCGGCTCCCTGACCTGTGATTCGGACATTCTTCTCAAATGTCTGGCGAACATTCTCTGCGAAAGACTCAATACTGTCAGGGTATGTCAGACAGACGATCAGAAGGAATTCTTCTCCGCCATTACGAACAACTACGCCCTTCCCTGCAACGAGCTTTCGTAGCGTCCTACCAACCAACGCAAGGATGACATCACCGTACTGATGACCAAACTCATCGTTGATCCATTTGAAGTGATCGATATCGATCATGAAGATCGCGTACTGTTTCGAGCCATATGTTTTCAAAGATCCCGACTCACGAATATCCAGCATCATCTCCGTCTTCAGCATTTCAGACAGAACCTGCTGGAAATACTTGCGATTGAAACATCCGGTGGTCTCATCGAAATACTTCTCATTTCCTGCAATGGTAATATAGCGATCAATTGAATCCACCCACGTCCCGGTTGAAGACACACGAATAAAAGGATTATCCTCAACAAGTTGACGCATCTCAATCGGGAAAGCTGATGTTGCTGTCTCCGTCTTCAGTTCAATATCGTTAATAATGGAAGCAGTCGGTGAAAGGATCAATTTTTCATACATCCAGACAAAGAATGTTCCAGTAAGAAAATCAATGACAACCATACCCAGCACGATCGTCAACAACATCAATCCTTGTGTTCTCGGCATTTTAGTCAATGGAATGTAGATATTAAAACTCAGGATGTAGCACAGAAACGAGTATAAGAACAAGCCAACAACCGTGAGAAATACAGTCGCGCATATATAGATAAAGGTCGCCGCTTCGGTCAGATTACTCCAATGCCCTACGTCGAAAACCTTAGAAAAGAAACGCTTCACTTTTCTCATTCTATAGGTAAATGTCATATTG
>JAGHVD010000037.1 GCA_018064475.1 Candidatus Scatonaster coprocaballi | reverse complement strand
CCCAAGCACCTCGTAGTGCTTACTTTGTCATGCAATTATCAAGGTTCGATGCATCTAGCGTTTACGCTACATTTTCCTATTGACTTTTAATAGTTAGTCTTAATTTAGGGAATACCTATTGAAATTATGAACGCCTACAAGGCAAAAGTCAACGCACTTTTCGCCATGACGCCGACATTTTCGAAAACTTGTGCTTTTCCATAAAAAGCATTCATTTTCATCCGCGATATTTGGGTATCGCATTAGAGGTTTTTCTGTTATTATATTTCCAGCTAAAATGCCCTAATTGGGTAATAAGAAATAAAATATATAAGCGAGGAAGCAATCATGCCAAAGAAGAATGACATCAACAAGATTCTCATCATTGGTTCCGGCCCGATTATCATCGGCCAGGCTTGTGAATTCGACTATTCTGGTACTCAGGCCTGCAAGGCACTGAGAAATCTCGGCTACGAGATCGTGCTGGTCAACAGTAATCCTGCTACCATCATGACTGACCCGGATGTAGCAGACATCACTTACATCGAGCCTTTGAATCTCGCCCGTTTGACGCAGATCATTGAGAAAGAGCGTCCGGACGCATTGCTTCCGAACCTCGGCGGTCAGTCCGGTCTGAATCTCTGCTCTGAGTTGGCAGAAGCCGGCGTCCTCGAGAAATATAACGTAAAGGTCATCGGTGTTCAGGTCGATGCCATTGAACGTGGTGAGGACCGAATCGAGTTTAAGAACACCATGAACAGCCTCGGCATTGAGATGGCAAGATCTCAGGTTGCTTACTCTGTAGATGAAGCAGTCAAGATCGCCGAAGAGTTGAAGTATCCGGTCGTACTCCGTCCTGCATACACCATGGGTGGCGCCGGCGGCGGTCTGGTCTACAACGTAGATGAATTGAAGGTTGTCTGCGAGCGTGGTCTTCAGGCCAGCCTCGTAGGTCAGGTGCTCGTTGAGGAGTGTATCGCTGGTTGGGAAGAGTTGGAACTCGAAGTCGTTCGTGATGCGAAAGATAATGTCATCACCGTCTGCTTCATCGAGAACATCGACCCGGTTGGCGTACATACCGGTGACTCCTTCTGCTCTGCACCAATGCTTACCATTTCTGAAGATGTTCAGAAGAGCCTGCAGGAGCAGTCCTACAAGATCGTTCGTGCAATCGAAGTAATCGGTGGTTGTAACTGCCAGTTCGCTCGTGACCCAAAGACAGGTCGTGTCGTTGTCATTGAGATCAACCCAAGAACATCCCGTTCTTCCGCACTGGCTTCCAAGGCAACCGGCTTCCCGATCGCACTTGTTTCTGCAATGCTTGCTTGCGGTTTGACACTCGACGAGATTCCTTGCGGCAAGTACGGCACACTCGACAAGTACGTACCGGATGGAGACTACGTAGTCATCAAGTTCGCTCGTTGGGCTTTCGAGAAGTTCAAGGGCGCTGAAGATAAGCTCGGCACACAGATGCGTGCTGTTGGTGAAGTCATGTCCATCGGTAAGACATACAAAGAAGCTTTCCAGAAGGCAATCCGAAGCTTGGAGACCGGTCGTTACGGCCTTGGTTTTGCCAAGAACTTCAATTCTCTTTCCAAGGAAGAGCTGCTTCAGAAGTTGACTGCTCCTTCTTCCGAGAGACAGTTCATCATGTATGAAGCTTTGAGAAAAGGTGCAACAGTCGAAGAGCTCTATCAGCTTACGAAGATCAAGCACTGGTTCATCGAGCAGATGCAGGAACTCGTTGACGAAGAAGAATCCCTCATCAAGATTGCAGGTTCTGTTCCGTCTGAGGATGTTCTCCGTCAGGCGAAGTTAGATGGTTTCTCCGATCGTTACTTGAGCAAGCTCCTGAACGTGAAGGAAGAAGATATCCGTAACGCACGTTACCAGTACAACATCCGTGAGGCTTGGGAAGGCGTACATGTAAGCGGCACCCAGGATTCCGCATACTACTACTCCACCTATCACCTTACAGAGGACAAGAGCCCTGTTTCCGACAAGCAGAAGATCATGATCCTCGGCGGTGGCCCGAACCGTATCGGTCAGGGTATCGAGTTTGACTACTGCTGTGTACATGCAGCACTTGCACTGAAGAAGATGGGATATGAGTCCATCATCGTCAACTGCAACCCTGAGACAGTATCCACTGACTACGACACATCAGATAAGCTCTACTTCGAGCCACTCACACTGGAAGATGTACTCTCCATTCATGAGAAAGAGAAGCCGATCGGTGTCATCGCTCAGTTCGGTGGTCAGACACCGCTGAACTTGGCTGCTGACCTCAAGAAGAATGGTGTCAACATCCTCGGTACCACACCAGAGACCATTGACCTGGCTGAGGACAGAGATCAGTTCCGTGCGATGATGGATCGTCTCGGCATCCCAATGCCGGAAGCCGGTATGGCTGTTACCGTTGACGATGCACTCCAGATTGCCAATAAGATTGGTTACCCGGTTATGGTTCGTCCTTCCTACGTTCTGGGCGGACGTGGCATGGAAGTCGTACACGACGATGAGATGCTGACTGTCTACATGAATGCAGCAGTTGGTGTAACACCTGACCGTCCGATCCTCATTGACCGTTTCCTGCACCACGCTACTGAGTGTGAAGCAGATGCGATCTCCGACGGCAAGAACTGCTTCGTTCCGGCTGTCATGGAGCACATCGAGCTTGCAGGTATTCACTCCGGTGACTCCGCTTGTATCCTGCCTTCCAAGAACCTGACTGAGAAGCAGGTTGCAACGATTAAGGAATACACCAAGAAGATTGCTACAGAGATGAATGTACGTGGTCTCATGAATATGCAGTACGCCATCGAAGACGATGTGGTATATGTACTTGAGGCGAACCCACGTGCATCCCGTACCGTACCGCTGGTTTCCAAGGTTTGCGGCATTAACATGGTCAAGATTGCAACCGAGATCATGACCTCTGAGCTCACCGGTAAGCCTTCTCCGGTTCCGGAACTCAAGGACCGTGTGATCAACCACTACGGCGTCAAGGAAGCAGTCTTCCCGTTCAACATGTTCCAGGAAGTTGACCCGATCCTCGGACCAGAGATGCGTTCTACAGGTGAGGTTCTGGGTATTTCCCAGTCTTTCGGCGAAGCATACTTCAAGGCCCAGGAAGCAACTCAGACCAGACTGCCTTCTGAAGGTAACGTACTTCTGTCTGTATGTGACCGTGATAAGGACGAACTCCTCGACATTGCCAAGTCTTTCGACGAACTCGGTTTCCATATCTTGGCTACCGGCAAGTCCTATGAGATGATCGTGGCCGCCGGCATCAACGCTGAGCGTGTCAACAAGCTCTACGAGGGCCGCCCGAACATCACAGATAAGATCACCAACGGTGAGATTCAGTTGATTGTCAATACACCGATCGATAAGACCTCTGCACATAACGACAGCTACATCCGTAAGGAAGCCATTCGTCACAGAGTTCCTTACATCACTACAATGGCTGCTGCGAAGGCCAGCGCTGAAGGTATCAAGGCTTATAAGCTCAACAACCTCATCGCCGTGAAGTCCCTGCAGAATCACCACAACGATATCCACTGATTCGTTTCTGACATCTGAAGAAATAAGAACACCCGCCCAGCATCAAGCCGAGCGGGTGTTTCTGTATCTTCTTATCGCATATATTTGCAACGATCGCTTGTCTCTTCTCGAACTTCGCCTCGTGCCGGATTTCGATCAGTCAAGTTTCTCGATCAGTTCGCAGAATTCTTCACGGTATCGATTATCGTTTGCGCCGGATTTTGCAAGCTCAATGGCCGACTGATACGTGGCCGTACCCTTGTACTCACTGTCACGCAGTACTAAGGATGCCTCGATGACACCACATACGAAGTTGAAATCATCCTCGTTGCTGATGCCGTTGTCTTTCAACGGATACTGCAGTTCTTCGCTCTTATCTGCATCCGGCTTCTTATAACGGACAGATACTGTGCAGAGTTCGCCGGAATTTGCTTCCTCAGAAAGAGCCGGGTCCTGATACTTCAATCCGTCATCGTCACCGGAAGCGCCATCGGCAAGTACCAGTTCATAGCAGACCGTCACCTGTGCACCAGCACCGATCTCACCACCGTCTTTCGTATCGTCGGTAAAATCACTCGAAGCCATTTGTCTGTTCTCGTAACCGATCTGACGATAGGATTTCACCTCGGCTGGGTTGAACTCCAACTGGAACTTCACATCCTTCGCAACAGTAACAGTAGTCTGCATCATCTTCGCACACAGAACACGTTCTGCCTCATCGATGGAGTCAATATAGAAGTAGTTGCCATTTCCGGCATCTGCAAGAGATTCCATATTGGCATTGCTATAGTTTCCATATCCGAAGCCCAGTGTAGTCAGGAAAACACCGGACTCCTTCTTCTCTGTGATCAGATCAACGAGACCAGACTGACTTGTGATACCAAGGTTCATGTCTCCGTCTGAAGCAATGATCACACGATTGTTGCCACCCTCAATAAAGTGTTTCTCGGCACAATGATATGCAGCCTCAATACCACCGGATCCATTTGTTCCACCATTTGCAGAAATTGAATCCAATGCCTTGCAGATCTCATCGTAGTCATTCGAGCCTTCAAGAAGTGTCTCACTGCTTCCGGCGTATGTAACGACAGATACGGTGTCCTTCGGGCCAAGTCTACTTGCAAGGAGTTTGAATCCCTCTACTGCCATATCCAAGCGATCTTTTCCCTCCATTGATCCGGACGAATCAACCAAGAATACGAAGTTGTTTCCTTCGCTCGGAACATTCGTCTCACTATTGGCCTGCATCGTCAGAACCAGGAGCTTGTGTTCTTCATTCCAGGGACAATTACCAACAGAATACTGCACACTGAAGACCTCATCTGTCGAGTCAACTGTGTAATCAAAGTAGTTGATCATTTCTTCCGTTCGAATTGCAGATGAAAGATTCTGAAGTGAACGGCCTTCTTTCACTGCTCTTCTGAAATTACAATACGAACCGGTGTCCACATCCGCAGCAAAAGTCGACAGCGGTGTCTGCGCAACGTCTACGAAAGAATTCTCCTTCACAACGTCGTACTCTTCTGTGTTGAATGCCGGTGTCTCAGCTCTCTCCGTGGATAAAGTCTCGTCGTACCATCCCCCCGCAGTAGTTTCTTCGTATGTCAAGACTCCGTCTATTTCCAAGTTAGCTTCATTAATAGCATGATTGTGCGCCGTAGTAGTTGCATCCATACTTCTCGTGTCCTTGCCGCAACCTGAAATCAAAGATGTAATCATAACAAACGATAATATTATACTAATTAATTTTTTCATATCTCTCCTCCTTCATGTGAGATTTGTTGTTAGTAATTAGACGACTGAAGAAGAAGAATTGTTGCATCCTGCAACAATGTCTTTTTCCACATCGTCTTATTCACGAACTGTAATCTGCGGATTTCTACCACTTATGACAGTCGTATTTCTGGCATCACTTTATAGTCGGATTTATGTAGCTCTGTTATAATGTTGATATTATTGGAATTCATATCTGTACGAAGCAGAAGCTTATAAACCAGCAATCATTACGTGGGAGGTAACCGGACATGTTTGGAAAAGAGTATAGAGAATGCAATTTAGATGTATTGAAATATAACGATCTATCAGAAGAAGATCAGGAGGTGCTTCAGGCACATGCAAAGCGTAGACTTGGTGAGTGGGCTTGTGTACTGGGCGCTGGAGCAGTCGCACTGTTCATTCTCGTCTATGCCTGGTTTCTGAACGATAATGGCATTGCCTTCAAGCTCATCGTAAGTGTTCTGGGGCTTTTGCTATTTGGCCTCGCATGGCTCTTCGCCGGCAAGCCGAAGCTCAAGGCAAAGGGTGCCATCTCCGGTGAGATCGAGTCTTGCCGCTTCGAGACCAAGCAAGAGACTGACTCAAAGATTGCTGTCGACTATATCGCAACCATTAATTTCAAATCTTCGAGTCAGAAACTTGTCGAGCAGAAAGTACCTGGCATCAAAGCCCGCATCAATAAGCTCAACCCTCAGGAACAATGCCCGAAGGAAGGCACAGAGGTCCTGGTTCTGAAGATTTCTTCGAAGAAGTACATGATCATTTACCCCAAGTACGCGAAGAAGCAGAGCAGATTCTATATTAAGCTATAAGAAACGTGATAAGAATAATAAGAAGAAGGAGCAGTAGTAGATTCCAATGGATGACCCGCAGATGAACATCAACAATCAGCAGAACCCTGCAAACCCACTTAGTAATCAGAATACAACGAATCCAGTTGCGCCGCAGCCTATCTTCGGACAGCAAGCAGCTCCATCCGTTCTCAATCCAAATTCGGTTGCACCAACTTATACTGCACCCGTTCAGCAGCCAAATGTTGCACCTGCCCAGCAGTCTGCTCCTGTTCAGCAGCCAGCACCTCTTCCGCAGGCCGTACCGATTCAATCACCATATGCAGCGCCGGTTGCGCCGTCACCGGCCACTCTGTCACCGGCCTCATTGCCCGCTTACCATCCGACTGAACCGATGGACATGAGCAAAGCTAATCAACGCAGGAAAGAAGCAGAAGCTGAAGAATCCAGCAAGAAGAAGAAAGGCGTGAAGCGCGTCTTTCTGATTCTGGGTTGCGCGATTTTATTCGGTATTTTTGCCGGAGTGACCAGTATGGGACTCTACACCTATTTCATCGAACCGAAGATGCGTGCCGAAGCCGTCTCAGCTGCCAACAAAGCAATTAAACACGGTGGTGAATCCTCCGGTTCCGGATATTCCAAGAAGAAGTCTTCCACCTCTGTCAAAGAAGGCGAGCACTCCAAGACAGACGTTACGGTAGATAAGATCGATACATCTGCGACCTATACTCCGGCACAGATCTATGCCGCGAACGTTGGCTCCACAGTTGGTATTAATACATCTCTGACAGTCAACTACTACGGATATGAGACCACTGCTGCAGCAAGCGGTTCCGGCTTCATTATTTCGGAAGACGGATATATCGTGACCAACCACCACGTGATTGAAGACGCGAACGATATTAAGGTCACAACCTACGATGGTGCCGTCTATGACGCCGAATTGATTGGATATGATATCAGCGATGATTTGGCCGTTCTGAAGATCGACGAGACAGGACTGACACCGGTCATTCTCGGTGACTCCAGTAATCTCGTAGTAGGTGATCCGGTTATGGCCATCGGTAACCCTTTGGGCGAGTTGACCTTCACATTGACCACCGGTTGTGTAAGTGCGCTGAAGCGAAGCATTACCATCAACAGCCAGCGTATGTATCTCATGCAGACCGACTGTGCCATCAACTCCGGTAACTCCGGCGGACCGCTCTTCAATGAGCATGGCGAAGTGATCGGCATTACGAGTGCCAAGTATTCCCAGAGTAACTTGAACGAAGCTTCCATTGAGAATATCGGCTTTGCGATTCCGATCAACAATGTACTCGACATCATCTTTAGCATTATTGAGGATGGTACTTATGTAAAGCCTTACATCGGCGCCCTCGCGGAAGATGCAATCACATCAAACCGATATGATCTCACCTACGGTGTAGGCATCCGTCAGATCGAGGAAGATGGACCTGCGGAGGCCGCAGGACTTCAGGAACGTGATGTCATCACAGCTATCAATGGAACCACTGTCAATTCTGCAGACGAAGTCCATGACTTCATTATGGAAGCAGGTATTGGTGGAAGACTAACACTCACTGTATATCGAGACGGAAGAACTTTTGACGTAGAAATCGAGATTGGTGAGAGTGAACACTCCGCACTAGGAGATTAATTCACAACAACTACGTAGGACAATTAATCAACGAAAGAAGAAGAACTTGGAAAGGAATCATCCTTCTCCAAGTTCTTTCATTTTCTCTTGTACGAAGCGACTGTTTAACGCCTCAATATCTCTGGCAAAAGAACCTCCATTCGCAACGACCCATCCGCCGCCGGATCTTCTCAGACGCATATAACAAGTTGTCGAACTACTATGGCCTCCAAAGTATAAGGAGATTTGGAACTGTACATCAGTAGCATATGAGTCTGGATCCGTATAGACAGAAACTACAGTGACCAATGACTCTTTCTCCAGGCGCTTATCGATGTTATTCACAATTTCTTCTACGGAAGAGGAATCCGCACTAGAGAAGTATTTGTCGATAGGATCGTAATTACCTTCAATCATGCGCTTCACGATTTCAGTGCTGATCTCTGTCGCCTCAGCCTGATACTCTTCTTTCGTACGTTCATCCTTATCAAATATCTTCGAACAACCACACACCCCGAAGGTCATCACCAAGGCGAGGCAGATTGCCAAGAATTTCTTAATGGTTTTTGAAGTGCTCATATTTCCTCCGCATGCTCTGTACTTGCTACCCAACAAGCATTAAAACAACCCTAGGGTAGATTATACACCCGCCATCTTCTGAATAAAATACCCCGACTTCGGAACGATTGTGGCAAAGAATTCCACAATTCCAAGCAAAATGGTTGACAAACCCTTGTTTCGGGATTATTATCGCCTTATGTTGAAAAGCGATGACGAAGAAGGTCGTGACCATTTCGTCTCACAGAGAGCCGAATGTTTGCTGAGAATCGGTACTCGAGATGATCCAGATGACTATCGCTTCCGAGCTGGTACACCGAATAAGGTAGGTCCTAAGACTGAACTTGAGTAGACTGTACACGTGAACCGCCGCGTTAAGGCGAAGGGTTTGATAGAACCTGTAAGTGGCGAATGATTTCGCAAATTGAGTGGTACCGCGGTGATTTTCCCGTCTCAATGTCCTAGGTGGACGTTGGGGCGTTTTTTTATCCCCACCACTCGGTGCAGACACTTGCACAGGTTCCTGATCGAGATAAGAGAGGGAAATGAAATGAGTGAAACAAACAACAAGAACATGAATGGCATGTCCGTCAATGAACAGGAGCAAGGTGGGCTTCTGGAGCAGAAGATCCATGAGATTGCCGGCCGTATCAAGGCCCTGCGTCTGGAGATGAACATGTCCACGAAGGATCTAGCAGAGAAAGTCGATCTGACCGAAGAGGCGTACATTCGCTATGAAGAGTGTCAGGAAGACTTCAGTTTCACGTTTGTATATAAGATTGCGAATCTTTTCGGCGTAGAAATCTCAGAACTGATGGAAGGCAGTACACCTTCCTTGCGTGAGTACGCCGTAACGAGAAAGGGCGAGGGACTCCCGATTACCCGCCGTGCCGGATACAAGTATATGCGTCTCGGTCATCGTTTCAGAAACAAACTGTGCGAACCTTTCGAGGTCACCATTCCTTATTCCGAAGAGGCGCTGAACCCGCCGTATGAGTTGGTCACGCATTCCGGCCAGGAACTCAACATCGTCACCAAAGGTTGCCTGAAGGTCATGCTGGGTGAACACTCCGAGATTCTCTATCCAGGAGACTCCATCTTCTTTGACAGCCGTACACCGCATAATGAATATGCACTCGGTGGCGAGGACTGTCAGTTCTACGCAATCGTATTGAATCCGGACGCGTGGACCAAGGGCGATACCTATGAGAAGACACTCCACACTTCCCTCGTATCCGACAACCGAACGAATTTCGACGCCTCCGGTGTGAACGATCCGATCTACAGAAAGTTCGTCAACGATACGCTGGATGCAGACGGCAACCTCCAGAACATTGCTTATACTCCTGAAGCGGATGCTTTCAACTTCGCTTTCGACCTCGTTGACGGCATGGCCGAGAAGGATCCGAATAAGACTGCCATGATGTGGGTGGCCAAGGATGGCACCACTGAACATCGTTTCACATTCGCCGAAATGAAGAAGTATACCGCCATGACAGCCAACTATTTCGAGAGTCTAGGCATCAAGAAGGGTGACCGTGTTATGCTGGTACTGAAGCGTCACTATCAGTTCTGGTTCTCGATCCTGGCACTTCACAAGATCGGTGCGGTCGCAATTCCTGCTACCAATCAGTTGAAAGAACATGATTTCAGTTATCGCTTCATGGCTGCGGGTGTTTCCGCCATTGTCATCACCGGTAACGACGATACTGCTCTGGAAGCTCAGAAGGCAGTGGAACACGTGGGCATGGATATCACTTTGATCATGGCCAATGGCGCGGATGATCCAGCGGGTGTCAATCTATTGCGCGTGCTGGAAGGCACAGTCGATTCTGTAGAAGCTGCCGGTCTTCGTAGTCGCGCGGCCGTCGAAGGCGGCTTCCTGCCACTGACAGAGATGAGCAACCAGTGGCACAACTTCAACTACGAGATGCCATCCATGAGTGATCGTTATGAGCGGAAAGCCGACACACCATCCGGGGACGACCCGATGCTCATCTTCTTCACTTCCGGCACCTCTGGCTATCCGAAGCTCGCTGCGCACTCCTATAAGTACGCATTGGGTCATTTTGCCACGGCAAAATACTGGCACAACGTCGATCCGAATGGCCTGCACTTCACCATCTCAGATACCGGCTGGGGCAAATCCCTCTGGGGTAAGCTCTACGGGCAGTGGCTCTGTGAAGCACCGACTTTCACATTCGATTTCGACCGTTTCCATGCCAACGAGATCCTGCCGATGTTCAGTAAGTATCACATCACGACTTTCTGCGCACCACCGACCATGTATCGTTTCCTCGTCAAAGAGGACTTGAGTAAATATGACCTCACTTCCCTCAAGCATGCCACCGTCGCAGGTGAAGCACTGAATCCGGAAGTATTTAACCAGTTCATGCGTGCCACTGGTATCCGTCTTATGGAAGGCTTCGGCCAGACCGAGACATCTCTGGTCATTGGTAACCTAGTCGGTTCTGCTATTCGTCTGGGTTCCATGGGTAAACCTGTTCCGCCGTACGATGTACACATCCTTGATGAAGAAGGCAAAGAATGCAAAGCCGGCACCACGGGTGAGATCTGCATCCGTACCGATAAGTGTATCCCATGCGGTCTTTTCAGAGGATATTACGGTGAAGACGGCGACACCAAGACCAATGCCTCCTGGCATGATGGCTTCTACCACACAGGTGACACTGCCTGGATGGATGAGGATGGTTACATCTGGTATGTCGGCCGAGTCGACGACGTCATCAAGTCTTCCGGTTACCGTATTGGACCTTTCGAAATCGAGAGCGTCATCATGGAACTCCGCTATGTTCTGGAGTGCGCGGTTACCGGCACCCCTGACCCACAGGGCGTCCGCGGTATGGTTGTCAAAGCCACCATCGTTCTGGTACCGGGCATGGCGACCCCGTCTGAAGAACTGAAGAAAGAGATTCAGGAATACGTCAAGCAGCACACTGCGCCGTACAAATATCCACGTGTCATCGAGTTCGTCGAAGAACTCCCGAAGACCATCAGCGGTAAAATCAGACGTAACGTCATCCGTAACGGAAACGAAGCTTGAACGCCTCACCTCTGCGTCATTCACGCGAAGTGAAGTGCTTTTACAGAAGATAACAAATCTAGAAAAAGGTTCTTCACGTTTTCCTTGGGATAGAAGACAATTAACCAAGGCATGGAAAGAAAAGAGATTCCATAAATCAAGGGTGACTTCTCCGTTTCGTCTCCTCTAATACGATTTAACAATTTGACTTATAATCCAATATTGGTTCTTTCTAGGCCTGAACTTCGAAAT
>JAGHVD010000034.1 GCA_018064475.1 Candidatus Scatonaster coprocaballi | reverse complement strand
ATATTTCTTATCCTTTCAGTTTTTGTCTAGCAACTAAACTTTAGGATTTATATGCTCCTTTTTCAATTACTTATTCCCAAGCTTTCCGTGAAGAACCTTTTATATGCTTATATTTGGAAGAAGTTCCCGTAACCAAAGGATAACGCCGCAGACTTCGAAAGTTGATGTCTGCGGCGTTGATTGCGTGTAAATTCGATATTGGTATTTGAATTAGGCTTGTGGCTTATAACTGTCTTTCAGTGACACACTTCGATTGAACACGAGGCTTCCGGGTTTGCTGTCTTTGGTATCCATGCAGAAGTAACCAATACGCAGGAACTGGAAGCGATCCTGCGGCTGTGCATCGGCAAGAGAAGCTTCTACTTTGGCGCCTTCTACAACGGTCAGAGAATCCGGATTGATGAAATCAAGATAGTTACAATCAGCAAGATCAGGCGCCTCCACCGTGAAGAGACGGTCGTAGAGACGTACGGTTGCGTCCATAGCCGTCTTTGTATCGACCCAGTGAATGGTTGCCTTAATTCGACGTCCATCTGCTGGGTTACCGCCACGGCTCGATTCTTCATAATCAGCATGTACGGCGATGACTTTGCCGTTCTCATCCTTGTCACAACCTGTGCACTTGATGACATATGCAGACTTCAGACGTACTTCATTTCCAGGAAAAAGACGGAAATACTTCTTCTCGGGAACTTCCATGAAGTCATCTTCTTCAATCCACAGTTCACGAGAGAAGGAGACTTCACGTGTACCGTCTTCCGGCCTTTCTGGGTTATTCTCGACAACAAATGTCTCGGTTTGATTCTCCGGATAGTTATCGATAATGAGCTTGATCGGATGTACAACACCCATGACACGCTTTGCGGTGGCATTGAGGTCTTCACGTAGGCAGTACTCGAGGAAGGCGAAGTCTACGACACTGTTTACCTTGGAAATACCGTTACGCTCCATGAAATTATGGATGGATGCCGGGGTATAACCGCGACGACGAAGACCACAGAGAGTAGGCATACGCGGATCGTCCCAACCGTCTACGAGGCCGGATTCTACCATGTTTCTCAGTTTTCTCTTGGAAAGTACTGTATGGGTAATACCCAGTCTTGCAAACTCGATCTGACGCGGCTTGCAAGGCACAGAAACATTCTCAATGACCCAGTCATATAACGGGCGGTGTGCTTCAAACTCCAACGAACACAGAGAATGCGTAATGCCTTCCAGTGCATCCTCGATTGGGTGAGCAAAGTCGTACATCGGGTAGATGCACCATTTGTCGCCGGTGTTGTGGTGACGCATGTGATTGATGCGGTAGATAGCAGGATCACGCATATTGAAGTTACCGGATGCGAGGTCGATCTTGGCACGAAGTGTCATTGCACCGTCTGGGAATTCACCAGCCTTCATGCGGGCGAACAGATCAAGACTCTCCTCAATCGGACGGTCACGATACGGGCTGGTAGCAGGGTGAGTGAGGTCACCTCTGTGTTCCTTCATTTCTTCAGGAGTCAGCTGACAAACGTAAGCCAGACCTTTCTTGATCAATTCCACTGCGTACTCATACATCTTATCGAAATAAGAGGAAGCATAGAAGAAACGATCATCCCAGTCGTGGCCCAGCCACTTGATGTCTTCTTTGATGGCTTCGACAAACTCTTCGTCTTCCTTGGTAGGATTGGTATCATCCATACGAAGGTTGCAAAGACCGCCGAATTTCTCGGCCATACCGAAGTCGATCTCCAGTGCCTTCGCGTGACCGATATGAAGGTATCCGTTCGGTTCCGGTGGGAAACGCGTATGAACAGTCTGGCCGGCTACGCGTCCTTCCGGTGCGATATCTTCTTCAATTGCTTCATAGATAAAATTCTTATTCTCGCTCATAGTGATTTACTCTCTTTCTGTTTGGCTTTCTAAATGATGCTTCTTGCGAAGTGTATGTGATCAGGACAAAGCAGCAGAGAGGCGCTGTCGACCGGATTCTATACGCTTCAGAGCTTCTTCTTTGCCAAGGAGCAGAAGAACTTCTACGGCACCACCAGGGGTGACTGCTGTACCGGATGCTGCAATTCGTACCGGCCACATGACCAGTGCATTCTTTACACCGAGACCTTCAGCCAGGCCGGAAAGACAGTTAGATAGTGCATCTTTGTTCCATTCTGTAGCTTCCAGAAGCGGAAGAACAGTATTCAGCATCTCCAAGGAACCTTCTTTGGTGGTCTTGCTCTTCTTGTGAACATACAGCTCGAGATCGTAGTCAACCAGTTCCAGAAGGAAACCGAGCTTCTCACTGATCTGAGGAAGTCTTGTGATACGCGGCTGCATGATCTCTGTGAACAACGGATAGAGATCCTCTGTAATCATCGGGAACTTCTCAAGTTCCGGCTTGGCAAAGGCAATGAACTCTTCCTGACTCATCTTTCTGATGTATTCACCGTTGAACCACTCCAATTTGTCGTAGTCAAATACGGAAGGTGATTTACTGATACCGGAAATGTCGAAGGCCTCGCTCAATTCTTTGAGAGAGAAGACTTCCTGGTTGTCTTTCGGACACCATCCGAGAAGGGCAATATAGTTAATGATTGCCTCGGGCAGGAACCCCTGTGCAACTAAGTCTTCAAATCCAGTAGAACCATGACGCTTGGAAAGCTTGCTGACCGTACCATCCGGATTCTTACCCTGAATCAATGGGAGATGCACATAGGTCGGAATGTCCCAACCAAATGCCTCATAGCAGAGGTTGTACTTCGGTGTAGAGGAGAGGTACTCACTGCCACGTACGACATGTGAGATCTTCATGAGATGATCGTCAATGATATTGGCAAAGTTATAAGTCGGATAACCATCTGCTTTCAGAAGGATCTGATCCTCGAGTTCTTTGTTCTGAACGGTGATATCACCATATACGCAGTCGTGAAAAGTCGTCTCACCGGAAAGTGGCATCTTCTGACGAATCACGTACGGCATGCCGGCATCCAGGTTCTTCTGGATCTCTTCAGCGGAGAGATCACGGCAGTGACGATCGTAACCTGTTTCGCCACCTTCTTGCTCGTGAAGGGAAGCCAGACGTTCTTTACTACAGAAGCAGTAGTAGGCGTGGCCACTCTTGACCAGCTCCTCCGCATAAGGCTTATAGAGGTCCATGCGCTCGCTTTGAACATATGGGCCGAAGTCACCGCTGATATCCGGTCCTTCATCGTGAACCAGACCAGCGGTCTTCAATGTCTTGTAAATAATATCAACCGCACCGTCTACGTAACGTTCCTGGTCAGTATCTTCAATACGCAGGACGAAAGTGCCACCAAGGGATTTAGCAATCAAATATTCGTACAGGGCTGTGCGGAGATTACCGACATGCATGAAGCCTGTTGGACTTGGCGCAAATCGTGTACGGATAGCCGGATTTGTAATAGACATAAGAATCTACCTCTTCTTTATATTAATAACAACCTATTTTAACACATATAATTCGGTAAAAGCACTCGACTTATACATTTTTGTTCATTCTTATGGGTAAAAGTGTTATGATATCAACAATGAGAACGAAGAAGTCAGAAGGAGGAGTCATCGATGACCTGTATTAAGCGTGTAGAGAGCCGGTGTTCATATCCAATCGAATGTGGACGTGGAATCGCACACACTTCGCTTCTTGAACTTCTTGCCAAGCGCTCGGCTGAACATCCTTGTAAACTGGCAATTGTAACAGATAAAGAAGTATTCGGTCTTCACCATATGAATTTCATACAGGAACTGGAACGTCGTGGGGTGAATCCTACGGTGATTCAGATCGATGGTCGCCAGTCTTCGAAGAATTTCGATGTTGTCATGAGAGTGTATGAGCGACTCATGGATATTTCTTTCTCGCAAGATGACCTTCTCGTTGGATGGGGCGGGGGGAGTATCCTCGATGTGACCGCCTACGTAGCTTCTTCTTTCTTAGGCGGTCTCACATATTGCCTGATGCCTACCACGCTTCTAGGCATGCTTGAATCTGCAGAAGCGGATCAAGCGTTTCTGAATTATATGAGCCACAAAGATGTTGTCAGTATGAGATGTCAGCCGATTGCAGTGATCATGGACGTCGATTTCTTGACCACTGTACCGGAACAATTCATGAAGAATGGTTATGCAAGGATCATTCTCTATGGCATGCTGGATCAGATTACACTGTTGAACAAGCTTGTTCACCGAACAGATATGTTTATCACGATTGACGAATGCTATCTTGCCAAATCCAGAATTCGTCAGCAGAAAGTCCAAGCTTTCCACTTTGGAAAAGAAATCTCGGATGCCATCTTGGAACATTTCCGATTCCTACGTTATACAGAGGGTGAAGCGCTTGCTTTTGCAGTAGCGGCCATGGCTCCCTCTGAAGCGCTATTTAAGCTTTATGACCTACTGGGCTTCCCAAGAAAAGTGGAAGGTGTATCCAAAGATGCATTGCTTCGTAGAATTATGCAGAATCTTTCCCCAAAGAAAGATGAGATTCGTGTAATTACTGCAAAAGGTAATGGTGCTGTCGGCGAACAGGTCATGACTTCGGCGGAAGCATTGACATTCTTTGCGGATAGACTGGATGTCATCTGCGAAAGCCGATGATCGATCTGAAGGAGAGAGCATGAAGAAGAAATTGATAAGAAGCCTTGTTCATAGATTGACCTGCGTGTTGATGATCGCCAGCCTTTGCATATCAATGGCTGCTTGTGGGAAGAAAGAAGAAGACGTTATGCCGGCTGATTACGGGACGTATGGGGCAGATTTTGCGGAACGTCTTGCTCATGATTTCCCATACAGAAATGCGTTTTCGGCGGGTGAGAGCGGCGCTGGAATCATGATCCGTGAGGAATTGGAGAAAATCGGTTACCAGGTAGAAGAACAGGAGTTCCATTCACCGGATGGTCATACCTCCAAGAACTACATCGTTCGAATTCCTGGTGAAGGATTTATGCAGCGAGATTCGTTCGGAACCTATTCACCGGTAAAGAAGACGGTAGTAATCGGTGCCCATTACGATTCCCCTGTCTCTTATGATGAACGTGCACAGTATCCGGATTATGACGGCATCCAGAACAATGCGTGCGGAATTGGTGCGCTCATGACCATTGCGAAGGAAATGTACGGAAAGACATACGGCTACGATGTGATGATTGTCGCGTTCGGAGCCAGTTCCTCGAATATTCTTGGCGCTCGTTCTTTTGTATCTTCATTCAGCCAGAATGATCTGAAAAATGTGGAATGCATGTATTGCATAGAGAGTATCTATGCCGGCGATAAGTTATATGCACATGCCGGTCTTTCTTCTTTGAAAGATGGTAAGAAGTACTCCTATCGTCGTAAACTGTATGAGGCTTACGATGTAGCGTATGAGTACCTCCTTTCCTCCAAACTCGGTGTGGAACTTTACTATAATATGTCACTGCTTAGCTTCGATGTGGACGGGGATGGAAAGGAAGATATGTATCGAGAGGTGACACAGGTACGATCGGATTATTGTGCTTTCGATGCATTATCCATACCGGTCGTATTCTTCGAATCCTCCGATTATAATTTCTCGAAACTTAATGATATGAAAGAGACGAAGAACCTTGAATTGCAAGATTACAATGGTGCGGTTCGCAATACACCATTTGATTCCAGTGAGTTACTGAAGGAGTCCTTGGATGAGGACAGGTTGCAGAAGCGAGTCAATGCCGTTTCTTTCATTATCGTTAAAGCGGTTGAGAAAGGATCACAGAATTGCGTGCAGCTTTCGAAGTATGATGCAGGTGAGAGATTAGCACCTACCATTGCGCCGAAGAAAGTGGAATCATCCAATCAGAGTGACACAGATGAAAGTGAAGAAGATTGAGAGGGATATATATGAATGAGAAGAATTGTCCGCAGTTTATCTCCGGCGACAGATTTGAAGGAATCGTCGTCAGTGAACTAGAGGATCAAACGTATGAATTTGAAATGGATGGTAAAGCGGTCTCCGTTACACAGAAAGTAATGAGCCTCAAGCCGGACCGTAAAGTGCTGGGATTCTTGTTCCTGATGGACGAGCCCCAAAGATTCCGTCTGGATATTCTGATTCCTGATGATTGTAAGAATGCACAGATCTCTCTGAATGATAAGGAGCTTCTGGGCTTCTTCTCCAAGGATATCCCAGAAGATCCAGAGTATGTGGAAGTCACACACTGTAACGATGCCAATAAGTATACACCGCTTCGACCGGGGCAGTTCCAATCACTGAATTTCCGATGGGAATCCGGTGATGTTTTGAAGTGCTTTTTCTATTACTAATCAAATTGACGTGATTTTTGCATAGTGATATATTTAAATAGTTGGAGGGTGGTACTATGGATTCAAATGCATCAATGATTGATAGGTTCTTTGCGGTCGTTCTTGACCTTGTTACGTTTTTAGGATATGCAGCGGGTATCTGCATGATTATCTTCTCCGTAAATGAAATCAGTACGGAAGTTGAAGAAATAATCATTTCAAGACATCAGTTGATTAAATTATTCATTATTCTGTGTGTCTGCTATTTTGTTCTTGAGGTGTTCCTTACTAGAATCTTTGCAACTACACCAGGTAAGTTGTGTATGAATTGTGATGTGGATTTTCACAAGGGGAATACAATGATTTACGATATCATCCGTAGTTTCTTCAAGGTAATTTGCTTATTTACCATTATTCCCGGCATTATCTCTTATGCTTATGCTTGTACAAATTATGAGACAAGAGCTTTCCACGACTCAATTGCCAAGACCAATGTAACCAATTCTACCCGAACACCAAGGGCGCTTGGAATCTTGGTTACGTTGGTAGGTCTGTTCTTACTTACAGTCTTCTTATATCGTTATCACGAAGTACTTGGACTCACTGTAAAAGTAGGACTTTCTGAGTTCAAGATTTTCACTTTTGACTGATTAATATTGAAACAAAGTTACATTTCGGTGAAGTTCTTTTTTGCACTTGTTATTTTATCAAAAACGTGTTATTATCATTGCAGAAGGACGAAGAATTGTCTGGATTTGTAACTACAAAAACGACCATCTGAGAGCAATCTCAGGTGGTTGTTTTTGTTTGCCGAAGAATGACTTGTTTCTTCGGCAAACTGTGAAGAAACTGCACTTCGAAGAAAGTGAAGAAGAATATACAAAAGGCGCCCTCTAGGACGCCTTCTGTCGAATAGTATTTTTGTATGAATGTTACGAGGTAATCAGCTGTTTACTTTTGTTACCCAGCCGAACTTGTCCTCAACCTTACCACTCTGAATGCCTGTGATGGTATCGTAGAACTTCTGAGTGATTGGACCGATCTCGCCGTTGTTGATGTGGATGACAGTATCTTCATACTTCAACTCACCAACCGGAGAAACAACTGCAGCAGTACCGCAGCCGAAGCATTCCTGCATACGGCCAGCCTTACCAGCTTCAATGACTTCTTCAATCGAAATCTTTCTCTCTTCTACCTCAAGACCCATATCCTTTGCGATTTCGATACAGGATCTTCTTGTGATACCTGGGAGGATAGAACCAGCGGCCAGAGAAGGTGTAACCAACTTGTTGTCGATGATGAACATGATGTTCATTGCACCAACTTCTTCGATGTATTTCTGTTCAACACCGTCGAGCCACAGTACCTGCTCATAACCAGAATCATGAGCGATGGTCTGTGCAATCAAAGAACAACCGTAGTTGCCGGCACACTTTGTAAAACCAGTACCACCACGAACGGCACGAACATACTTATCTTCAACATAAATCTTTACCGGCTTGATTCCGTGAGCATAGTAAGCGCCGGAAGGTGAGAGCAGGATGAAGAATTTGTATGTGCTGGAAGCACGAACGCCGAGGAACGGGTCCGTAGCAATAACAAATGGGCGGATGTACATGGACTCACCCTTGCCGGACGGAATCCAATCCTTATCGATGTCAACGAGCATCTTAGTAGCGTGTACGCAGAAGTCCACGTCAACCTTCGGGATAACGAGACGATCGTTAGAATTATTCATACGCTCGAAGTTGCAAGCCGGACGGAAGAGGTTGATCGTACCGTCTTCACACTTATAAGCCTTCAGACCTTCGAATACTGCCTGACCATAGTGGAAAACCATAGCAGAAGGCTCAATCTCGAAAGGACCATAAGGAACGATGCGGGGATTGATCCAGCCCTGGCCTTCTACATAGTCCATCACGAACATGTGATCTGAGAAGATGTGACCAAACGGCAGTGGCTGGCCCGGCTGCGGACGCTGTCTTGGTGAGGTAGTCTTAGTAACCGAAATTTCTGGGAACATAATAATCCTCCTAAATACATTTATAAGTTATTAGTCTGATTATAGCGCCAATTGATGAAAATGGGGCATGATTTTTCCTGAAATAGGGATTATGTGCCTTTTCGTGAAGAAAAATGCCCCGTTTGCGATTCAACGTAGTGGTTGAACATACAAGCGGGAATGGTAAAATGAAAAAAGTATTGACTAGCCTTCAGAAAGGAGAGGAAAGCATGCTTCTCAGTCATGTGAATGTGATCGATCAGTCTTTCCGACTTCAGAAGGATTGGTCTATTCGTGTAGAAGAAGGACGAATCGTCGCAATTGGTGATTCGAAATCGTCGGATTACGAAGAAGAAACCGAGGATCTTCGAAGACTGACACTTGTTCCGGGATTCATTGACCTTCATACCCATGGCGCCATGGGTGAAGATACTTCTGATGGCAGCGCGTCATCCCTTGCACGTATTTCTTCTTATCTTGTTACAAAAGGCGTTACGGGATTCTGTCCTACTACGATGATGATTTCGAAAAACGAACTGCGTCAGGTACTTGAAGCAACGCAGAATATGGATTCGAAAGCGAAGACCGGAGCGCGAATGCTCGGTGTTCGATTAGAGGGCCCTTTCTTGTCGAAAGAGAAATGCGGTGTGCAGAATATATCTTATGCGGCAGTTCCCTCAATCGAGTACTTCCGTGAAATCATTCAGGATTACCCAGAGGATCTTGTACGAATCATTGATCTGGCGCCTGAACTTCCTGGCGCGAAGGATTTTATCGCTTCCCTGAAAGATCAATATGTGATTTCAATCGCGCATACCGCAGCAACTTATGAGTGTTGTAAGGAAGCAATCAAAATTGGTGCGAAGCATGGTACGCATCTGTTCAATGCGATGAATCCCTTGCATCATCATGAACCCGGTGCTGTAGGGGCGCTGATTGATTCGCCTGACACGACATGTGAATTGATCTGTGATGGATTGCATGTTCACCCCGCCGTCTTGAAGATGACTTGGAAACTTCTCGGGTGTGATCGAATCGTTGTGGTATCGGATGCGATGCGTGCAGCGGGCATGCCGGATGGTGTTTATGATCTGGGCGGAACACCTGTTACGGTACGGAATGGAAAGACAGATTTCGGGAACGGAAGATTGGCGGGATCAACGACGAACCTTCATGCTGAAATGTTATATTTAGTTTCAATCGGGATTCCGTTCGAAGAGGCAGTTAAGGCCTGTACCATTAATCCTGCCCGCGTACTTCAGATCGATGCAGACGTAGGTTCTTTGGAAGTTGGAAAATATGCTGATATCGTGGCGCTCGATCAGAATCTCAACATTCGAAAAGTGTGGGTGCAAGGTGAGCTGGTATTCGATGATTGGAAGAGAAAGTGAGTCCATATCTTGAAATGAAAACGCAGAGACTAAACGATGTGAAATACTTGTTTGATCATTTGGATGAAAAGGAGAGAGAGACATGCTTGCGAACATGCCGCAGACGCGATTTCTCTAAAGGAGAGATCCTTGTTTCCCAAGGTGATTCCTGTCAGGCGCTACTCATTGTTGGGAGCGGAGAAGTGGCTAGACAGCGATACACAAGTGGCGGTGCTTTTACCACACTCGATGTATGTGAGCGTGGATGTGTAGTAGGTGCTGAAATCCTTCTTCAGGAACAGAATCATTTCTCTTACGAGATTGAAGCACTTAGTTCAGGTTCGCTTCTTTCGTTATCGAAAGAGTCGTTTCTAACATTGACGGAGCACTATCCCCAGCTTCAAGAAAAATTGCAGAAGGTCTTGGCCGACTATATTCAACAACAGGATACGCGGATAGAACTTCTGTCTCAACGCAGTATTCGACAGAAGATCGCTTTCTACTTGATCTCTCAAAGTGATGGCGATCCGACGCACTACGAGTGCAGAATGCCTGGCTCGAAAGAGGTGTCTGCAAGGTATTTCGCTTTGCCGAGACAGAGCCTGTCCCGTGAACTACTGACGATGGAGAAAGAGAACCTGATTTCGGTAAATGCTCGGAACGTAACAATATTGGACTACGAAGCACTTGTTCGAATTGTTGATGAAACGTAGAACGCGATGTGTGCTATAATAGATTAGATAACTAGGTAAGAGGGAGGAAAAAACATGTTTGATAAGCTTACAGCTTTTGTACGTGAGATTTTCTCCAGCCTAGATAGTGGCTATATGTTTTTCGGTAGCCCGCTTGATCTGATCCGCTATGTGATCGACATCGTATTGGTTACGATCGTCATTTACAATATTCTCCGATTGATTCGCGGAACTCGTGCTTGGCAGTTGCTGAAGGGCTTGCTGCTCATTTTGGTGTTCGTCTTGTTCTGCAGTTTCCTTGGCCTGGAGATGGTCGGATTTATCTTTAATAAATTGCTCTACATTGTTGCGATACTGTTCGTAGTCATTTTCCAGCCTGAACTTCGTCACGCTTTGGAGACAGTAGGTCTGAAGTCTTTCGCTTCTTTCTCGAGTGTACTTGTAAGTGATGATTCGGATGAGCAACTTCGTTATGTCTCGATGGTCGATGAGATTGTGAAGGCTTGTACAGAGATGGCAAGTACATTTACCGGTGCACTGATCCTCTTAGAGAGAAATACTAAGTTAGGTGAGCTTCTGAAGCAGGAGAATGTAGTTCGTCTGGATTCTTCTGTAACGAATTCAATGTTACAGTCAATCTTCTACAAAGGTTCACCGATGCATGATGGCGGTCTCTTGATTCGCGATGGCCGAATCATCGCGGCACGTTGCCACGTTCCACTATCTGAGACTTTCCATATTATTGAACGCTATGGTACACGTCATCGCGCGGCTGTCGGTGCTAGTGAGATTGGTGATACAGTTGCTGTAGTGGTTTCTGAAGAGCGTGGTTCAATTTCCATCGCAGTAGATGGTGTACTCTATGAGATGAAGAACGGTAAAGAACTTCGCGAGAATCTTCTTTATCTTCTCGGTCTGACGACGGCTTCTACGAAGGCCATGCGAATGAAGAAACATGGTAAGAAGAATGCCAAGAGAAATATTGAGCAGGTTGCGACTGTCGCAGAACCTGTTACAGCCAATAAAGAGAAACTTGAACAGGACGAGACTTCCAAGGTTGAGGAAGAGAATAATGTCCCAATTGTTGCCAGAAAGAAGAAGTCTTCAAAGAAGGGCCGCCGAACAGGTGGTGCGCTTCTGATGTTACTCTCGTTCTTCTTCTCCTTTATGTTGTGGATGTATATTCAGGTGACCACCAACCCTGTTACGGAGCGTACATTTACGCTTGATCTTCAGTACGAGAATTACGAAGTAATGAAAGAGAAGGGTCTGGGTTCAGAATTTACTGTTCGTAGTGTCACGGTGCGTATTGTTGGCCGTAAGAATGTACTTGATAAGATGACTTCTTCGGATCTTTCTGCATATATTGATATGGGTTCTGTTGATACACCAGGTTCAATTCGTATGAAAGTATACGTGAAGAGTGACGAGAATGTATATTTCCGTGTGGATATGCAACGTCCGGAGGACATTCCGATTTCTGTATATACTCGTGCAGAAGCTCAAGAAGAATGATTCGTGTGTTTATTTCTTAGAAGTGAAGCAGTTTAATGCTTCCTCTACACTTTCTGCAATAGAAAGATTCTCGTAATCAGCCAATCTTCCGAGAAGATAGAGCGTAGGATATTTCTTGCTCAACTCCAAATACTTCGCATATCTGTCGAGATTCTCTTGTGAGTGACATGGTTCAAATGGTTCATCCACACCATTGACATAGGAAACATAAGGCGATTCCATACAGATCGTTGTCTTGTTGTTCAACTCTTGAAGTGTAATGTGCTTACTCTCGCTGACACGAACACAATCACGGGAATGTGGGGTGACGATTACGGCAGCCTCTTCAGCGAAATCTTTGGCGATATCCTTGAATGTCAACTTCGAAGCACGGAAACTCAAGGAACCGAAACGAGAAGAGAATAGACTATCCAGAGATGCAGTGGATACGACTTTCCCATTGAAGGGCACACCATCCAGAAGAATTGTAGAGGAATGCTCAACGAATGAAATTCGAGAGAGTGCATCCATATCCAAATAAACCGTAATCGCAGGATGCGAGAGCATATTCTCCATCAAAGCGGTAAAACCTTGCATAGGCATAGCCTGGTATTTGTCCGTGTAGTAACAGTCATCAAAGCCGACGTCGACATAGGCATCGTTCTCATAAGAATCATTGGCGGGGATGAAGTGACTGCCTTCCTTGATATTTAGGTCCGGCATCAGCAGATTCTCAATGATGAAACGACTCAAGTCGATCAGAACCGGATCAGATGAATCATTCAGCTGATCGACAGATACGCGCTTTGCATCAGGGAAACAAGCATGAAGACGCTCAATGATTCGATCACGCTTCTCCTCGCCGAAAAGGATCTCCAGACTGCTTGCGTTCAGAGGCATTGGGAAAGTCTTTCCCTCGAAACGCCCCAACACACGGTGACGATAAGGATAGAAGGAGCCAAAACGTCTGAGATACTGATGTGCAGCTTCGTGGTGGGTGTGAAACACGTGCGGGCCTCTTGCCTGTACACGTATTCCATTCGGTCGAATCTCTTCAAACAGAGAACCACCGATATGAGAACCTTGTTCAAAGCAGGTGACCTCATAGCCCGAGTCTGCCAGTAGTCGTGCTGCAACACATCCTGAAATACCAAGACCAATGA
>JAGHVD010000032.1 GCA_018064475.1 Candidatus Scatonaster coprocaballi | reverse complement strand
ACGTTGAGATATAGACAATCTTCATTGATTTCAATGTCCTTATCTACATGCCATTCACGGCAATAAATGTCCGTGCCGACACCGGGCTGGTCCTGTATAGATATGGGCGCAAACTGACTACATTCTCTTATTCCGTCCCAGTTCTCACAGGGCTGTGGCGCGCGCCAACGATTCTCACCAATCGGCGGTGCAGCGAAGGGAATTCCCTTAAAAACGGATATTCTTGTGTTATTTCCTTGGAATCCGCGAACGGAACCATTCTCGGTAGCAACTACTTTCAGCATATTCGTCTCCTTATAAAGAAAAGATGATGTTTCCATGATAAACGAGTTGGCCATCTGATTCAACTTTTTATGCATGTTTTGGAAATACGAAATGAGTTTTTTGAAATTTGTTATTGATTTTCTACATATGTCATGTAACATGAATGCATGGCGTTCGAATTGACGCGCGAATGGGCGAAGGTTGTTTCGCTGAATATTCTTCTTTAGAAGGAGCTTGATTATGTATCGTCTATCGATTCATCCGAATACGAAAATAGGTCATATCGCACCGGAGATTCAGGGACATTTCTCGGAACATCTTGGCCGTTGCATCTATGGTGGAATCTACGTCGGTGAGAAGTCTGACATTCCCAATACGAACGGAATGCGTAACGATGTGGTGGAAGCCTTGAAGAACATCCGTATTCCTGTCCTTCGCTGGCCGGGCGGATGTTTTGCCGACGAATATCATTGGAAAGATGGTATTGGTGACAAGAGTGCACGTAAGAGAATGATCAATACCAACTGGGGTGGCGTGGTTGAGGATAACAGCTTCGGTACACATGAGTATATGGAACTTTGTCGTCAACTTGGTTGTAAGACCTATGTGAATGGTAATGTGGGTTCCGGCACGGTTCGGGAGATGAGTGAATGGGTGGAGTACATGACTTTCGACGGTGTTTCACCTATGGCTGAACTTCGTAAGCAGAATGGTCATGACGCACCGTGGACGGTGGATTACTTCGGTGTAGGTAATGAGAACTGGGGATGTGGCGGCAATATGGTGCCGGAGTACTATGCCAACCAGTATCGTCAGTATCAGTCGTTCATTAAGGATTACGGTGCGACACCTCGGATCAACCGTATCTGTTGCGGCCCGAATGCTCAAGATTATGAGTGGATGGATGTCGTATTGAATCAGTGCTTCAAGATGGCTGGTTCGCAGAATAACAACCATGGTTTCATGGACGGTATCTCCTTACATTACTACACCGTGCCGCATACTTGGGAGAAGAAGGGATCTGCATCTGATTTTGATGAGAAAGAATGGTACCTTACACTGAGTAAGACGCTCTTCATGGAAGAACTGATTACGAAGCACACAGCAATCATGGATCAGTACGATCCAGAGAAACAGATCGGTCTTATGGTGGATGAATGGGGTACCTGGTACGACGTGGAAGAAGGTACGAACCCTGGCTTCCTCTACCAACAGAACACGATGCGTGATGCGCTCGTTGCGGCCATTAACCTCAATATCTTCAATAAGCATTGTGACCGTGTCCGTATGGCGAATATCGCTCAACTTGTAAATGTACTGCAGTCCGTGATCCTGACGGAGGGTGATCAGATGATCAAGACGCCGACTTATCACGTCTTCGATCTCTATAAGCATCATCAGAACGGAACACTGGTCGAGAGTGAGCTGAAGGCAGATCAGATTGGTCTTGAGGAGGCATACATGGTGCCGAATCTTCATGAGTCCTGCTCGATCGATGACAATGGTGTATATCACATCACGCTTGCCAATCTGTCTTGTGATTCGGACTATGAGATGAATATTGCGTTGGACAGCCTTGCTGCGAAGGAAGTATCTGCCGAGATCCTGACCGGTAAGATAAATGATAAGAACACCTTCGAACAGCCGGAGAACGTGAAAGTAAGTGCTTTTACCAATTATCAGACAGCAAACGGCGAGATTGCCTTTACGATTCCATCTTGTAGCGTGATGCACTTGGAGGTTCGCATCTAATGGCGGATATGAAGCCTTGTCGGCGATGTCTGCTTCGTGATATGAATGAGTCAGTCTATCGGGACATCGTCCTACGCGGGATAGACGGCATCTTGGAAGAAGACCGCGTGGACGATGAGACTATGCAGGAACGATTAATGATTTGTCAGTCCTGCGAGAAGCTGGTAAGCGGAACGTGTCTTGACTGCGGATGTTATGTGGAGATTCGTTCATCAATGAGAAAGGGCAGATGCCCCAATAAGAAATGGTGAGGTGTGTATGGAAACAAAACAGTTGATCTTAGATGGAAAATGCGTACTGGGTATTGAGTTCGGCTCGACTCGAATCAAGGCTGTCATGGTTGACGACAAGGGTAATCCTGTTGCTTCCGGAAGCAAAGAGTGGGAGAACGATCTGGTGGACGGCATCTGGACCTATTCTGATGAAGCGATCTGGAATGGATTGGCGGAATGCTACGCGGACTTGAAGAAGAATGTGCAGGATGAATTTGGCGTGACGCTGACTTCCTTTGCAGCTATCGGTTTCTCCGCCATGATGCATGGCTATCTCCCGTTCGATGAGAACGATCAGCTTCTGGTTCCTTTCCGCACATGGAGAAATACGATCACCGGCGAAGCAGCAGATGCGCTGACTTCGGCTTTGAACTTCAATATTCCACAAAGATGGAGCATCTCTCATCTTTATCAGGCGATTCTAAATGGTGAGGAACATGTACCATCGATTCGTCATTTCACCACATTGGCCGGTTATGTACACTTCCGCCTCAGTGGGAAGAAAGTCTTGGGCGTAGGCGATGCTTCGGGTATGTTCCCCATTGATTCGTTGACTGGAAACTACGACGAGAAGATGCTGGATACATTTGAAGGATTAATTTCGGAGAAGAAGTTCCCATGGAACATTCGTGAGATCCTGCCGGAAGTGCTCTCTGCGGGCGAGGATGCCGGCACGCTTACTGAAGCAGGTGCGAAGCTTCTTGATGTAGGTGGCGATCTTCAGGCCGGTATTCCAATGTGTCCACCGGAAGGCGATGCGGGAACCGGTATGGTAGCGACGAATTCTGTTGCTGTGGAGACTGGTAACATTTCTGCAGGAACTTCCGTATTTGCGATGATCGTTCTGAAGGAGAATATGAAGAATCTTCATCAGGAAATCGATATGGTGACCACACCAACAGGCGATCCGGTGGCCATGGTGCACTGTAACAACTGCACCTCTGAAATCAATGCTTGGGTCAAGCTCTTCGATGAGTTCGGCAAACTGATGGGTCAGGAATTTGACCGTGGTGCAATGTTCGAGAAACTCTATGGTATCGCGCTGGACGGCGAAGCAGACTGTGGAGGTCTTTGTGCATACAACTATTTCTCCGGTGAGCCGGTTACAGGATTCTCCAAGGGTGCTCCGCTGTTCTTCCGAAGTGCAGAGGATGCTTTCACACTTCCGAACTTTATGAGAATGCATCTCTATTCAGCACTTGCGGCTTTGAAGGTTGGCTTGGATATCCTGACGGAGCAGGAGCATGTATCGGTGAAGAAGATGTACGGACACGGTGGTTTCTTCAAGACACCGAAGGCAGGTCAAACGATTGCTTCGGCAGCAATCGGTTCTCCGGTATGTGTCATGGAGACTGCAGGTGAGGGCGGCGCTTGGGGTATCGCACTTCTGGCACTCTACATGGTGGCGAAGAAAGACGGTCAATCCCTGGCGGACTACCTCAATGATGAGATCTATGCTTCCTCTACAGGTAGCGAACTCTGTGCTTCTTCTGAAGATATCGAAGGATTCCGTACCTTCATGAAGAAGTATGTCGCCGGACTTGCTGTAGAGAAAGCTGCTGTAGATGTCCTATAAATACTAGATAAGAGAGGTTAGTTACATGTTAGAAGAACTGAAACAACAGGTTTTCGAGGCAAATATGCTTCTTCCAAAGTATGGACTCGTTACGTTTACCTGGGGAAATGTCAGTGCCATCGACCGAGAATCGGGCCTGTTCGTCATTAAGCCGAGTGGTGTTCCGTATGAGACGATGACAGCGGAGGATATGGTCGTTATGGATCTGGATGGAAATCGTGTAGAGGGAAAGTATAAGCCTTCCTCCGATACCCCGACTCATCTCATCCTCTATAAGAGATTCCCCAATATCGGTGGTGTGGTACACACGCATTCATCCTATGCAACATCTTGGGCGCAGAGTGGTCGTAGCATTCCATGTTATGGTACGACGCATGCGGACTATTACTACGGCGCGATTCCTTGTGTGAGATGCCTGAACAAGCAGGAGATTGAATCAGACTATGAAACCAATACCGGTATCTTGATCGCGGATTCTTTCGACGCGGAGAAGATTGACTACGAGGCAGTGCCGGGCGTGCTCTGTAAGAACCACGGCCCATTCACATGGGGCAAAGATGCACACGAAGCGGTGCATAATGCAGTGGTCTTGGAGGAGGTCGCCAAGATGGCATATCGCACGGAAATCATCAACAAGAATGTGCTTCCTGCACCGTCAGAACTGCAGGATAAACATTATTTTAGAAAACATGGAAAAAATGCTTACTATGGACAATAGTAATGATATAATGGAATAACCAATTAAGGAGGATTTAAGACATGAACAACATTCCAGAAATCAAATTAGGTATCGTTGCTGTATCTCGTGACTGCTTCCCGATCGCACTCTCTGAGAAGAGAAGAGCTGCAATCAAGGCTGCTTATAAGGGAGATCTTTATGAGTGCCCAGTAACAGTTGAGAACGAGCTCGATATGCTCAAGGCAGTGGAAGATGTAAAGAAGGCGGAGTGCAATGCACTGGTTGTTTTCCTCGGCAACTTCGGTCCTGAAACACCTGAGACACTGATTGCAAAGAATTTTGATGGTCCTTGCATGTTCGTGGCAGCAGCAGAAGGTGACGGAGACATGGTTGATGGCCGTGGCGACGCTTACTGTGGTATGCTCAACTGCTCATACAACCTCGGTATGAGACATCTTGACGGATATATTCCTGAATATCCTGTCGGCACAGCTGAAGATATCGCTAAGATGATCGCTGATTTCGTACCGATCGCTCGTGCAGTTGTCGGCGTGAAGAACCTCAAGATCATCACATTTGGTCCACGTCCGCAGGACTTCTTCGCTTGCAACGCGCCAATCAAGGGCCTCTATGAGCTCGGCGTTGAGATCGAAGAGAACTCTGAGCTTGACCTGCTTGTTTCCTACAAGGAACATGCAAATGATCCGCGTATCCCGGCAGTTTGCGAAGATATGGCGAAGGAAATGGGTGAAGGTAAGTATTATCCGGACCTCAACGCTCGTATGGCACAGTTCGAGCTCACATTGCTTGACTGGGCAGAGAATCACAAGGGTTCCAGAAAGTATGTTGCTTTCGCTGATAAGTGCTGGCCGGCATTCCCGTCCCAGTTCGGTTTCGAGCCTTGCTATGTAAACAGCCGTCTCGTTTCCCGTGGTATTCCGGTAGCTTGCGAAGTAGATATCTACGGCGCACTCTCTGAGTACATCGGTATGTGCATCAGCGGTGATACCGTTACACTTCTTGACATCAACAACTCCGTTCCGCAGTACATCTACGACGAAGATATCAAGGGTAAGTACAACTACAAGCTCACAGATACATTCATGGGCTTCCACTGTGGTAACACACCTTCCTGCAAGATGTGCGCTGACCGTGCCGTGAAGTATCAGCTGATCCAGCACAGAGTTCTTGAGCCAGCAGGTTCTGATCCGGATATCTCCAGAGGTACACTCGAGGGCGATATCGCTGCTTCCGATATTACATTCTATCGTCTGCAGTGCAACAGCGACGGAGAGCTCGTATCCTACATCGCTGAGGGTGAAGTTCTTGACGTTAAGACACGTTCCTTCGGTGGTATCGGTGTATTCGCTATTCCGGAGATGGCTCGTTTCTATCGTCACGTATTGATCCAGGGCAGATTCCCGCACCACGGTGCTGTTGCATTCGGTCACTACGGCAAGCTGATGTTTGAGACATTCAAGCTCCTCGGCCTTTGCCCATGCAAGATCGGCTACAATAAGCCGGCTGGTGATCTCTATAAGACAGAGAATCCGTTCAACTAATCTTCTACTTCAAATAGAAGTTCAGAAAGACTGTTCTGCGCATCGCGCAGGACAGTCTTTTTTCTATATATTATGCTAAAATGAGAAAAGTGCTGTGCTTACATACTTCATGCAGGCGAAGGAGGATGTTATGACCGATTTTCAACATCGTAAAGGACAACGTACCATTCGTATCGTGGATGACACCGGAAAGCCGATTCCACAACAGAAGATAGAGATTCGTCAGAAGAAACATCAGTTTCTCTTTGGCTGCGGTGCTTTCGTCATCGCGGATGGCATCTTCAATGTAGATGCATTTAAGAAAGACTTCTTCGATCAGCGCACGAAGTTGTGGCTGGACCTCTTTAATTACGGCACAGTACCCTTCTACTGGGGGAACTTCGAGCCGGAAGAAGGAAAGCCCTATACGGATCGACTTAAGATTCTCGCAGAGTACCTTAAGTCCAAGGACGTCACTATGAAGGGACATCCGCTCTGCTGGCATACGGTGTGTGCGGATTGGCTCATGAAATACGATAATCCCACCATTCTGGAGAAAGAACTCGGCCGAATTCAAAGAGAAGTGTCTGATTTCAAAGGACTGATCGACATGTGGGATGTCATCAACGAAGTGGTCATTATGCCGAGGTTTGATAAGTACGATAATGCGATCACGCGAATCTGTAACGAGTACGGACAGGTGGGACTGGTAAAGAAGGTCTTTGATGAAGCTAGAAAGTACAACCCCAAGGCTACACTTCTGATTAATGATTTCAACACCTCGCCGGCCTATGAGCATCTCATCTCTGATTGCCTCGATGCAGGAGTAGAGTTCTCCGCCATTGGTATTCAATCTCATCAGCATCAGGGTTATTGAGGCAAAGAGAAGACGCTGGATGTATTGGAGCGATTCTCTAAGTTCGGTTTACCGCTTCATTTCTCGGAGAATACATTGGTGTCTGGTACCCTGATTCCGCCGGAGATTGAGGATCTGAACGACTTCCAGGTGGAGGAGTGGCCGTCGACGCCTGAAGGCGAAGCGCGTCAGTGCCGTGAATTAGAAGAGATGTTTACAACGCTCTTCTCCCATCCTCTGGTGGAAGCCATTACGGAGTGGGATTTTACAGATGGGGCTTGGCTCAATGCCCCGTCCGGATTGATTCGTAAAGACAATTCGGTGAAGCCGTCTTACAACATGCTGAAGGAAAAGATTAAGCATGAATGGTTCACGACTTCTGCGGAATTTGTTACCCAGGCTGACGGTGTTGCTGTTGTGGAAGGCTTCAAAGGAACCTACGACGTCATCGTATCCGGGAAAACCTACGAGATGACCATTGATAAGAATAACGACGAATTTCTGATTCGTCTTTCATAGGAGGAAAGAAATGAGATTATCCAAGATATACAGCGATGGAATGGTGCTTCAGAGAGAGAAGAAGAACACGATTCGAGGTACTTTTATCGAAGGAGAAGTGGTCAGCGTATCCATGGATGACCAGGCCTATCCAGTGTCGATGAACGCAGCGACGAAGGAGTGGCGTTGCGAAGTTCCTGAACAACCGGCAGGTGGGCCCCATACGATTGTGATTTCCAATGGCACCGTAGATGTGACGATCTCGGATGTGCTCTTCGGCGATGTCTTCATCTTGGGTGGTCAGTCCAATATGGAACTTCCGGTCAATTGGACCACGGACTTCTATTACGATGAGATCAGATCTGCGAATTTCTCGGAAATCAGACATTTCGAAGTTCCGAAGATTCCGATTTTTGGTGTGTTGTCTGAGACTGTTGATGGCGGATACTGGGCCAAGTGCGATGATAAAGAAGTATTGAATTTCAGTGCCATCGGCTTTTATTTTGCCAAGTATAAGCAGCTTTCGGATGGCGTTCCGGTAGGCCTCATTCAGACCGCTGTGGGTGGTGCGCCGGTGGAGAGCCTCATGGGTGAGACCCAGTTACTGGAATCATTCCAAGAGATTGAGAAGACCATGCTTGGTACGGGGAAGTGCAATCAGGATAAGAGTAAGGGCTGCCTATGGTGTTATCGCGAGAAGCTTGCGAAGAACCATGATATGGACTATGTAAACGCTACCGTGGCATTTGATACTGCCCGTCAGGACCAGTGGCATCAGAATCTGGATGCGCACGATCAGGGACTTCTTGAGGATTGGATGAATCCTTGGCCGGTGGATGGAGAGTACTTGTCTTTCCATATGCCGTCCACATTCTACAAGACAGAACTAGAGTCCTTCAGAGGAAGCGTTTGGCTTCAGAAGATTGTGAATATTCCTGCGGATTGGTGCGATCAGGAGATCGTGGTTCGCCTTGGGACCTTGATGGACGGGGATGTTACCTACGTCAATGGTGTTAAAGTTGGTGAGTATACTTTCAAGTATCCGCCGAGATTCTATGTGGTTCAGCCTGGACTATTCCACGAGGGCGAGAATGTCATTACTGTTCGTCTCATTATGGATGGAAATATTGGTGGTGCCGTAGAAAAATGTCCGTATTATCTGATGCAAGGTGACCGGAGAATCAGCCTGGAAGGTGATTGGAATATGCGCATCGGCTACAAGACAGAAGGCTTAGAAGGTCCCACATTCTTTAACTGGGCGCCTACGGCCTTATATGGTTCCATGTTGTATCCGCTCCATGATGTTGCCTGTAAAGCCATTCTCTTCTATCAGGGTGAATCCAATTGCGAGTATCCGCAATACTATGGAAAACTTCTGAAAGACATGGTCGCTGAGTGGCGTTCTCTGTTCGGTCAGGTGCCATTTTATATGGCTGAGGTAACTTACTGGCTTGGTGACGGACCTGTCTACGAGTCGGATCCTTTTGCCAACGTTCGTAAAGTCCAACATGAAGTTGTAAACGATATACCAGATGCGTATCTGATTCCAACCTACGATCTTGGCATGTACAACGACTTGCATCCTCAGAATAAGAAGGATGTGGCGATGCGATTCCTGGAAGTGTTTGAGAAGAATGAGCAGAAGTAAGGATCAGTCTGAAACTTTACCATTCTTGTTCTTGAAATCGCCATTCATGTTGGCCAACGGGTTCTTGGAGACTGCGTCATGGAGCAACTCCTCGTCTACGTGCGTGTAGATCTCAGTGGTGGCGACGCTCTGGTGCCCCAGGATCGTCTGAAGCGTTCGAATGTCGACTTCACCATACTTATACATCAACGTGGCAGCCGTATGTCTCAACTTATGAACGGAGTATCCGGAAACATCCAGACCTGATTCGGAAAGCAGTCGCTTGATGACGTTCTGAATCATCTGTTTACTTAGACGTGTTCCTCTTTTGCTCAGGAAAAGCGCTTGATCGTCTTTGATCTTCTGCTGTTCGCGTATGGGGTAGTATTCGTTCAGCGCGCGAAGACATGCTTGATTTAAGTAGATCGTCCGTTCTTTGTTACCTTTACCTACTACGCGAAGGGTATCTTCAGAAATATCTGAAAGATCGATTCCCTGAAGTTCAGACAGACGCATACCACAGTTCAGAAAAAGCGTCACGATGCAATAGTCTCGGACAGCACTCTCTTTCTCCGCATTTTCAGCAGTAGAAAGAAGCTTCAAGCTTTGATCCAGATTGAGATATTTCGGCAATCGCTTCGCACGGCGTGGGGTCTCCAGTTCGTAAGACGGGTCGTCTTTGATGATCCTTTTCTTCTGGAAAAGGTACTTAAAGAATGACTTGAGTGTGGCAACTTTCCTCGCACGGGTGGCCGAAGAGGCTTTACGCTCACGGGAAAGGTAGATCATGAAGGCGAACAGGTCATCCTGGGTGATACTATTGAGAAACTTCTCATCGATGTCCTGGATGGAGATGTCCTCGAACTTGAATTCGTCGGTCAACTTCACAAGTCCTCGGTCGTACTTGAGAAAACGAAAGAGAAGGATCAGGTCATAACGATATTCTTTGATGGTAAGCGGAGATTTCTCCTGAACAGCTTGCATATATCGCAGATACTGTTCCATGATGGGAAATGAAGCGCTTTCACCAGATGATTTGCCTTTCGGTCTACCCATATATCGTCTCCTAATTAAACAAAACTCTTTCTATACCAATAGTACCATATTAATTGGGAAAGAAATATCAAATTGCGTATTGCTTTATGTTGGGGGTTGCGATATAATACACACATGAAAGACAAATGTCCACCATACGTGGACAATAAGTGAGGAAAAGATTATGGCAAAGTTAAGAGCGGGCGTCATTGGCGCAACAGGTTATGTAGGACAGAGATTTATTTCTTTATTGGACAATCATCCGTGGTTTGAATGTGTGGCAGTTGTTGCTTCACCACGTTCTGCCGGTAAGCCATATGCAGAGGCAGTAGAAGGTCGTTGGAAGATCGATGCAGAGATGCCGGCTTACGTGAAGGATATGGTCGTTGAGAGCACGGAGAACATCGAAGATGTTTGCAAGAAGGTTGACTTCGTTTTCTGCGCAGTAGATATGAAGAAGGACGAGATCCGTGCACTTGAAGAGAAGATTGCTAAGCTTGAGACACCTGTTATTTCTAATAACTCTGCCAACAGATGGACACCGGATGTTCCGATGATGATTCCTGAGATCAACTCTGATCACGCAGCCATCATTGAGAAGCAGCGCGAAAGACTCGGCACCAAGCGTGGATTTATTGCTGTTAAGCCGAACTGCTCCATTCAGAGCTATGTTCCTGCTTTGTCTCCGCTTCTTGGTTTCGGTATTGAGCAGATCAGTGTCTGCACCTATCAGGCTATCTCTGGTGCAGGTAAGACATTCAAGGATTGGCCGGAGATGGTTGGTAACATGATTCCTTACATCGGTGGTGAAGAAGAGAAGAGCGAACAGGAGCCACTGAAGGTATGGGGCCACATTGAGGGCAATGAGATCGTTAAGGCTGAAAAGCCAGTTATCTCCGCACAGTGCTATCGTGTTGCAGTACAGGAAGGTCACACAGCTGCAGTTTCTGTTAAGTTTACGAAGAAGCCGACCAAGGAAGAAATGTTGGAAGCTTGGAAGAACTTCAAGGGTGCTGCTCAGGAACTTGATCTGCCACATGCTTCGAAGCAGTTCTTGCAGTACATTGAAGAGGACAATCGTCCACAGCCTGCACTGGATGCAATGTATGAGGGCGGCATGGGTGTTTCCATCGGACGTCTTCGTGAGGATACGATCTTCGACTACAAGTTTACATGCTTGTCCCATAACACACTGCGTGGTGCAGCCGGTGGTGCAATGCTTTCCGCTGAGCTTCTCTATAAGAAGGGTTATCTGACAGCCAAGGAAGGCTAATATACATTAGTTGGATTGAATCAGGGAGTTGCCACAATGTGACAACTCCTTTTTCTATGTCTCGATTTGACGCGTAGTGTTTGAATCAAAGAACATCATGCGATATTGTTTCGGGGTGTAGCCCGTATGATCATAGAATACTTTGGTAAAATGACTTTGTGAGTTGAAGACAAGCGAACCTGCTATATCCACTCGTTTCAGTGGTTTGCGGTATTTCTTTGCAACGAATATGATTTAGTACGTTAGTTTTTCGAAAAAAGGTGTTGACGTCTTAGGTGTTTATCTGTATAATCTTTCTTGCGCTTTGAGAGATGGGTACAAACTCAAACACAAGCGGGCCTTTAGCTCAGTTGGTTAGAGCAACCGGCTCATAACCGGTCGGTCTTGGGTTCGAGTCCCTGAAGGCCCACCAAATTGAAGCTATTGACAATTTATATATATGGGAGAATTCCCGAGCGGCCAAAGGGGGCAGACTGTAAATCTGTTGTCACCGACTTCGGTGGTTCGAATCCACCTTCTCCCACCAAAATGGACAAATCCGAACCTTATACCTGTCGGTAAAGGGCTCGGATTTTTTTGTATTTCGGTGATGCGGGCGACCAAGTTGTCAATGAATTGTATAGAAAGAATCAGTTCCTTTGTATTGAATTCGTAATTTCATTATTTGAAAGTTGTTTGGTATAATTTAATGGAATGGAGGACGTACGATATGAATATTCTTGTTACCGGTGGTACCGGATATATTGGTTCACACACTTGTGTGGAACTCATTGAAGCTGGACATGATGTCGTGATTTTTGATAATCTATGCAATTCCAAGATTGAAGTTCTTGATCGAATTGAGAAGATTACAGGCAAGCGCCCCAAATTCTACAAAGCGGATATGTGTAATCAGGCAGAGTTGAATCCGATTTTTGAAGAGAACCAGATCGACGCGGTCATTCACTTTGCTGGATTGAAGGCAGTAGGTGAGAGTGTTGCGAAACCTTGGGAATACTACAACAATAATGTTGTGGGCACGCTGAATCTCATCCATGTTATGGAACAGCATGATGTAAAGAAGATCATTTTCTCATCGTCAGCGACCGTGTATGGTGTTCCTGCTGTGATTCCAATCACAGAAGAGTGCCCACTGGGTACTACGACCAACCCATACGGAGAGACGAAGAAAATGCTGGAACGTATTCTGATTGATTATCAGAAGGCGAACCCGTCTTGGCATATTATTCTGCTTCGTTACTTCAATCCGACCGGTGCGCATGAAAGTGCCCTCCTCGGTGAAGAGCCGAATGGTATTCCGAATAACTTAATGCCATACATTATGAAGGTTGCAGTAGGTGAACTTCCATATTTGCGTGTATTTGGCGATGATTATGATACACATGATGGTACAGGTGTCCGTGATTACATTCACGTTGTTGACCTGGCCAAAGGTCATGTAGCAGTTACACAGAAGTTTTCCGATGAGCCGAGTGTTTTCATTTACAATCTTGGTACAGGAATCGGTTATAGCGTACTGGATATTGTTCATGCTTTTGAGAAGGCAAGTGGCATTGAGATTCCATATCAGATCGTTAGCAGAAGACCTGGGGATGTTGCTTCTTGTTACTCTGATCCTTCTAAAGCAGAACGTGAGTTGGGATGGAAAGCTCAGTTTGACCTCGAGAGAATGTGTAAGGATTCATATCGATTTGCCAAGAATTTGAATTGACAAGGTAAATTCTGTTGTGCTAATATAATGTCCGTCATTCGGGGTTGTGGCGGAATGGCAGACGCAGCAGACTCAAAATCTGCCGACCTTAAAATCGTATGGGTTCAAGTCCCATCAGCCCCACCAGATCGATGATGAAAGAGAACCATCCTATTGGATGGTTCTCTTTTGTTCTGTTCATCTTTGTATCAGGTCTATTCTATCGTATGAAAGAAACAAGAAAGTGTTGTTCTATTCTTTCATTGGTTTGCTACTAAGATGTATCTAGCTTTATGTTGCATTCTTTGTAAGCAGAAAACGGGATTCTTCCTTCTTTCTGATGTGGGAGTTCCTTGGTTTATGTTTGTACTTGCCATATACCAGATCTTGATGTGGCTTTTTCGTGATGTTCATAAAATTGGTCTGTTGATATTCTCGATTATATTGCAGTGATATTGAGCATCGTCTTGATGATTATTCCGTTATTCGACTATCCTTGCAAAGCGATTAAGAAGATGTGCTTCACTAAACAGAAAGATTGATTCTGACGCAGCTGGGAATACATCTACAAATTTCATTTTTTTGACTTGAACATATCTGAATCATTGATTAAAATCAATTTGGGGTGTGGGTATGTCTTTTCTTGATCTGTCTTTTATTTTCTATGTGTTTCCCATCACAGTGATTGTTGCTGTCTTTATTTCCTATGTCAAGAATTCAAAAATTCGAAAAACAATTATTACTATATTGAGTTTCTCGATTCTATTCTTCTATAGCCGAGATTTGTTATTACTGTTTATTACTTTTATTCTAGGTTCGTATTTAATGGGCCATCTTGTGTTCGCAACGAAGAATTCTCAAACGATCAGTAAGAAATGGATGACGATATCTGTTTCGTTATTTGTATTTATACTAGCTTACATAAAATATGTTCCTGCTTTGCTCAAATGGTGGAATCATTTCAACGTGTTTACGATTGGATATAAGAAGTTTGCTGTTCTGTCCGGCATCTCTTTCATCATCTTTGAGGCAATCTCGTATATCGTGGATATCTATCGTGGGGATGCAAAACCAGGCTCTTTAGTCGATTATCTGCTGTTTATTTCATTTTTTCCCAAACTCATTTCTGGACCAATCGTGAAATGGAAGGATTTTCAACCACAGATCGTTGAACGAAAGACTGGTGTAGATTGTGTTAGTTCTGGTCTTACTAAGGTGATCATCGGATATTCGAAGAAACTGATTATCGCAGATACTTTGGGCGCACATATTGGTTATATTCAGTCCATGACGTCAAAAGGCGCTGACGCTTTGACTTATTGGTTAATTGCACTGCTTTATTTCTTTGAAATTTATTACGATTTTTCTGGATATTCAGATATCGCCATTGGTTTGCAAATTCCGGAAAAACGGCATGCTGATTCCAGTAGAACTGCATGCCGTTCCGCTTCAAACTGCACGAAGTGCAGCTAGCTAATGGAATTAATCGGATT
>JAGHVD010000051.1 GCA_018064475.1 Candidatus Scatonaster coprocaballi | reverse complement strand
ATCCTTGTCAGCAAAAATTTCATCGCTTCTTCACGATTTCCTGTTAAAACCTGTAGAACTTCTTCGTTTGTTAATGTAAGATTGACTTGAGCCATATCTCTAACCTCCTGTTTAATGTGTTGCAACTTTTATTATACAGGATGAGATGTGGCTCATCTCTTTCTTTGAATTTACACCATTATACGGACATTACTTAGGTCTCGGTCTGGCTGGCGTTGACTTCCAGATCCGCAGCACAACCGGAGCACTTGAGACTGATGACATTTGCTCTGCCGGCGAATTGTTCATTCATGTTACTTCCAGGGAATCCCTGCTTGCCATAGATATAGTTCTGGAATACCGACATCGCCTTGCGTTCGTTCTCGGTAATTCCTCCGGACAGCGCCGCGACACGCTGCATGTCGGCCTGTAGTGCCGTCAACGTCTGGACGTTCAGCTGATTGAGGTACTTCTCAACATTCATGAAATTCGTGGTTCTGTCCGCCATGATGGACTGAAGTTCGCTACGGAAAGACTGCGACGCATTGGGATTGTTCATGAGGCTGGAGCACATGTAATCCAAGTCCATCTGTTCCTCCGGGGAGATGGCACCGTCCGCCTTAGCGATGTAGTAACAGAGTGCCACACGAGCAAGCGCGATATTCACCACGCTGTTTCCTGTCATGGGTGTCGCCTGCTGGGGAACGTAGTTTCCCATCCCTGCTGTGGCCGGAATCTGTTGCGGTATCTTATCGTTCAGAAGCTCATTGACCAGCACCATTCCCGCGCCAAAAGCCGCCGCCTTGCCAAGTCCGCCCAGTACGTTATTAGAAAAATCATTGGTGAATGAACGTAATAAGTATTTACCAAACATATCCCTGTCCTCTTCGCATTTTTCACTATTATAGAGTAATTCCTAGATTACGTGAAGTGAAACCAGTCACCTTTAGCACGAGTTATTTTCCAGATAATATAGAAAAAGCACCAACTCTTCAGGATTGCTTGTATCACAGCGATTACGGTTTCCATGACGCTCGCTGCAGGTTGTGGTCCGGACCTTGCAGGAGATACCACGACATATGTATTCCCCAAGTGCATCATATCATTTTTGCTCTGAAACGGATACAGATTTCATTTCGTCCGTCGTACGTGCCATCTTCCTGCTCGTGCCGTGCCTTCGCGCACAACAATCTGCGCGCGCTTAAGTCTTGCAATTCTGTTATTGATCGTCGTGCGACTGACTTCAATCATCTTCGCCAACTGGTCGAAAGTAATATCCGGTCGATCCTGCATCAGTTCAATGATCTTCACATCAACTTTGTCAAGGAACAGCCCGATATCATAGTTTGATTCAGCCGTGCCCGCGTCGTCCTCCTCTCGACCTCTTCCTCTATTGAAAGGAATGGTAACGGTAATGAAGTTCTCCGATATATTAAATACATCCTTACCTAGCCGTGACACGATCAGCGGCACGCCATGTCCAGTCTGTTCGATATAGTCTAACCGAACCATGATTTGTTGGAGGGCAAGATTGACCGGCTTACTCTTCCCCTCATAGAACTCAGGAAGGGATAGCCCTTCCGGCAATCCGCCTACGGAGACCACTTCGATTCGATCTTCATAGACATATACCGCAGGCGGAGTCTGTCTGGACCACCTATTATGAAGGCAGGCATTCATCCACGCCTCTCGAAAAACCTCTGGATCAAAGAGTTTCGTCTCTTTACGTGTGTGTCCGCTCATCTCCACAAATGTATCGTTCAACGCATCCATGTAGTCGAGTACCTGAATGGCCGAGATCAGCATACACTTATATCCATACTCGTTCCGTCGAACCAGGCGTGTCTTATCTTTTCCGGCAAACACAGCCACCTTCATGGAATAATTGTTACGGTCTGACAGCAATTCCGCCATCAGATTATACTTTTCTTCTTTGGTATGTAGATTGAGGTTTCGTGTGAAAGTTTTCTCGTTCAATGTCAGATTCTTCCCCGCATACAGCACCTTCAACTGCTCGAAAGTCAATTCCTGATTGGTTGCCTCAATATTAATGATTGAATCGGAAGCAGACAGCATAAGAAGCTTCAACTGGCTCGGTGAGATCTCTCGATCTTCATCCGCCGTTCTCATATAGTACTTCCCATATGCTGAATAAGGCTTCTCATCCCCCGATACGGAGACGTGAACGACATTCAAACCGTCGATATACTCGATGGAGATCGTCGGAATGATCTGAGGGCGGATCGAATTCGCGATTGCCTGTGAGACCTCCCGAAGTGTCCGATCACCGATCTGTTGGCCGACCACTTCACCATCGTTGCGAATACCGAAATACAGATCACCCTTGCCATGCTTATTGAGCATAGCTGAGAGTGATAAGATACCCTCTTTGATCTCACCCGTTGATTTCTTGAACTCAACCTCTTCTGTCTCCACACCGAGATTCATCCTTGGCACTCCTCCTCATTGGAATTGTCATGTTTGATTCATAGTACATCTTCAGTATGGTTTTGGTCAAGATTTAGTCAAGATTTAGTCAAGCATTCCCCCCCTGATCATATAAGGAAAGCGGTCTTCCAATCTTCCTTGGCACCGTAGAATCAGTCTAATTGACACATTTTGGAAGTGATCTAAGGAACCATAGAAAAGTCAGACAGAAATACCCCCAAGCAGGTTTTCATTGGCCTTCTTGGGGGTAACTTATCACTTAGGATCTGTATATCTGGGTGAATGAATGATTTAGTTTCCCGACTCTTCTTCCTGACCGGCACCGGAAGTCGTCTCCGTACTTCCGTTATCAGTAGTCGAAGTTGTATTTGGCTTCGTCGATGCGCCGTTAGCATTTGAATCGCCGCTCTCTTTGTTCGCGCCCGCATCGATCATGATGGATGTCATGGCATCAGAACCAACGATCGTATTCGGGAGCTCACCGTCCCACTTATCGTAGTACTTGTTGCGCAGAACGTTCTCGTCGATAGAATCACTGATGGCCTTGTTGGCATCTGCCTCAGCCTTCGCCTCGATGACCTTCGCATCTGCTTTCGCCTGTGCATTCGTCTTCATGACAGCTGCATCTGCTTCTGCCTTCTCGATGTTCTTCTTGTTCTCGATCTGCTGTGTCTCGTAGTCGATCTGAGCCTGCTGTTTCTTCGCAATCTTTGCATCGTATTCACTATCGAAAGTAGCATCGCTGATGACGACCTTGTTCACATATACAACGTTCTGACCGTACTTCTCATCCAAAGACTTCTGGATGTTCTCCTTCGCCTTCGGCTCAATAATGCTACGGTTCGTACAGTCATTTGGAGACAGCGTCTTAGATGTAGTCTTGATTGCAGAAGCCACCAAAGACTCGCTGACCAGACCTGCTTCGTAGTTCGTTACGTTTGCATAGATCCAAGCGGACTTCTCCGGGTTGATCTGATAGGTTACCGTAATACCCTGGAAAATAACCGTGTTACGTTCAGATGTTTCGGAAGAGATCGCGTTATCGGTGAACTTGATATCCTGCTGCTTATTGTTGACCAGCACGATGTCCTGAATCAACGGGATCTGGAAATTGAATCCATTATCCAGTGTACGCTCTTCTACCTGACCGAAGGTCACACGAACACCTGTATATCCGGTCGGGATGATCGTAAAGGAAAGCGAGAAAACGATGCTGAGAATTCCAAGAAGACCAAGGATCGCAACCAGTTTCTTATTAAGTGGCGTCTTTCTTACGCCCTGTACAGCAGTCGTGCTGGCCGACTGGAAAGATTTCTTCGCCACGACAAAAATCGCCGCAAGAATCAGTACGCATCCGATTACACGGAAAATACCATTTAATAACATATAGAATTTCCTCCTTTTTCTACACAGGTCTACTTCTACTTGGTAGAAGTTCTCCCACCCTGTGCATATTGCTCTATATTATAGCATATTCAAAGGATGTAAAATATGGGGTCGTTTACGCCGGCCAGATCATGTTACCCTTGTCCGTAATGGAGAAATAGGCATAGTACATGCTTTCTTGATTACCGCTATCTCCACAGGCGATTCGGTATGCACCCGTAGGCTGTGTCATGCATCAGGATGGTGTATAGGTATTCGCTTCCTGATCAAAGAATGAATAGTAATCGAAGTCCGCTTTCAGGTCTTCCACTTCAGTCAAGTTACCGGTACGGTAGATCTTGTTATCCGGTGTAATCACCGCTTCGGTGGTGCCGATATAGAGATAGACAAGTTTCTCACCTTTGTGCGCCATCAGGAAATCGTTATACTGCTTGAACCAAGGTCCACCAAAAGCAACGTTATAGTGCGGTCCGTTCTCGCCGGGTATCTCGCCCTTGGAGACGGTAAGGATCGCAATCAATTCTCCGTCGTTATAGACGAGAAAATCTCTCCAGTTGACGGGGACCGTATTGTCTTCCGTGCGGAAGTGCGAGTAACCATTCGGAGAAATGACCATATTCTGTGCGTCCACACCGGAAGAAATCAGACTGTACTTGATCTCATCGTACTTCTCCATCAGGTACGTATAAGCCTCTTCATTTTCCAGCCAATATTCTATTCCTGAAAGCTTTATGCAGACATTCTCGGTCACCAACGTTCCTTCCCCACCACACGAAGACTCGGTGTCCTTTGGAATCGTTGTATCCTGCGGAATCGTTGTCTCCTTCGGAATCGTTGTATCCTGCGCAGTCATGGTCGCCTGATGGGTAGGCTCCCCTGTTGTGTGATTCGGCGCTGGAGAGGAAGTCGCAATCTGATAAACCCCGATACCGACGCCAACTGTGACCACTGCCGCAGCCGCAATGCTCAGTACATGCTTCCAGTTGATGGTCTTGCGAACATATTCGTAGGTTCTCGCCTCTTCGATATACTTGTCATCGATGCCTTCCCAAGCATCGAACAGAAAATCTCTTCTCATAGTTCTATCCCCCTTGAAATCAAATATTCGCGGAGTCTATTCCGAATACGACGAAGTGCTACGGAGACGCTATTCTCTCTCATACCAAGCCGTTCTGCGATGGATCTTACATCATCTGCATACCAGTATCGACGAACCAGCATGACACGCTGATCCATCGGGAGACATTTAAGGAAATCGTTGATGGCAGTAGCGAGTTCCTGCCGTACGCATTCATCTTCCGGGCTTGGTGTATCGGAAGCGATCTCCCCGATTTCATCAAGGATCACTGGGATCTGACTGCCACCACGTTTCTCCGCTGTCCTCATCTTATAGCGGTCCAGAGAAATATTCCGGACAATTCGCCCGATAAAAGCCGAGAATACATTGGGTTTTGTCGGAGGAATGGCATTCCATACCTTGTGGTAGGAGTCATTCACACACTCTTCGGAATCCTCGTTATCGTGGAGAATATTATAGGCAATGGCATAACAGTACTTCCCGTATATACGCGAAGTCTCAGAAATCGCCCGTTCATTACGTTTCCAATATAAGCGAATCAGTTCTTCATCTGTCATTTCGGATGACCTCCTTCACCTATATTGACGACTTCCTTCTGTGAATATGACACAATTCTTTCAGGAAATCAATCCAGTCCGTATTTGCACTTGTATTTTCGTACAAACACGAAGCTGACAATAACGGAAAGGAGTTCAGCTACCGGCCATGCGAGCCACAGACCATTGGCGCCGAATACTTCGGACATCGCGATGAGGCAGATGGTCAGAAGGACCAAAGTACGAAGTGCCGACAGGAATCCGGACACAAGGCCATTCGAAAATGCGGTAAAAAGACCCGAAATGAAGGAGTTGAGTCCAACGAAGAGGGTGCCCCAGATCATGAGGTCCAGTCCTTTTAACGTGATATCGAAATATTCACCTTCTTCGAAGAAGAAACCGACGATCGGCTTACGGAACAGCATGACGATGATGACGATAAAGGTCTGAATCGCGACATTCCAGATAATACTGAGCTTATAGACACGTTTTCTCACTTCTTTGTTGCCGGTGCCGTAGTGGTAGCTGAAGATCGGCTCCACCGCGGAAGTATAGCCCATGAACACCGCGACGATGAAGAACTGGTAATAGAGTACAACGGAGAGCGCGCTGACGCCGACTTCGCCGTAGAAACGTTGTGCATAGTGATTCATGAAGATGGCGGTCACGCCTCCGGCCAGGTTACTGATCATGTCAGAAGATCCATTGAAGCAGATCGTGCCCATCTTGCGCATCTCCAGTTTCCCGAATCGGAACCGATAGGTGCTTCGGCCCGAGAAGATGAAGTACCAGATTGCGTAGATGACGGTGCAGACATAGCCGATGACGGTGGCGATTGCTGCGCCACGAATCCCCCAGTGGAAGACGTTCATGAAGACATAGTCCAGTACACAATTGAGAATACCGCCGATCATGATGACCACCGCCGCGGAGATCGTACGTCCTTCACCGATGATGAAGATACCGAGCATAGACTGAAGGAGGATCGCCACGCAACCGAAGTTCATAATGGTGTAGTAAGGTCTTAAGTATACGATGTTGACATCCGTCGCACCACATAGACGCATGATTTCGTCACTGAAAACGAGTGTCACCACGGTATAGATAAGGCTGATGATGATCGCGAATACCACGGTGCCCGAGAAGGTCCGATCCGCTTCTTTTCTCTTTCCTTCTCCCACCATCTTAACGATCATGGCGTTACCGCCGGTTCCGAGCATAATGCCCGTCGCGCAGAAGAGTCCGAGGATCGGATAGTAGAGATTGACCGCACCGATGGCAATCGAGCCGACATACCGTTCGATGAAAATACCATCCACCATCTGATATAGGGCGATAAATACGAATGCAAAAATACTCGGCCCGACGAATTTCATGAGTTCCGGCATGTGGAATTCGCGGTTCAACTCATCGTCTTCGCTCGGCTTCTGAACTTCTACCTCAGAATCTGGTACATCAGAAGCTGGTACATCAAGATTCGGTTCTTTCGTTGCAAGATTTTCCTCTTTCATTATTCACCATCCATCACATCGCGTCGGATGTCCGCAAAAGTTGCGTTTCCGTGGTTTGCCGTGTCGATCAGATATTTCGCGACCCGAATAAACAGGTTCTGGTACTTCTGCATACTGGATTCTTCGTAGCGGCTGGCTGCGTAGTCGAAGGCCAGTCCCAAGCCATCTTTTCCATCGAGGATCTGCATATCCAGTGTCGTCTGGGACGCGCCGTGATTCTGTCTGACTTCAACAAGTTCAATGCCCAGTGCATCGATCTCGGACCCATCGCGCATATTGCTCTGGTAGAGAACGCTGGCTACGTCGCCATCAATAATGTCCGGAATGTTGTCGATATACGAATAGCAGCTATGTTCGATGCCGGAAGAGATCTGCTCATGCACATCTACCGCCAGGTCTTGCACTTTCTTCTCATCGTTGAACCGGAATCCGACCGGCAGATCTCGGAAAAGCAACCCGACCGTTTTCATGAGGTGGACGTCTTCTCTTCCGTTGTAGATCCATGAGATCATGACATCGTTGTGGCCGTTGTAGAGCGCCACCGAGATGCCGGCTACCATGACGAAGAATTCGTTACGGGAGAGCTTATAGTACTTCTCGGCTTTGTCCAGTTCTTCCTGGGAAATGTCGTTCAGCAGACAGGAGATTTCGCCATAGTCATTCTCTCTGGACGAGTGGTCGATGGTGGGGTATGTATCCCACTGTTGCGTGGCATACCGCTTCTCGAAATACGCCTTACTCTCTTGGTAGAAGTCCGTCATCGGCGCCATCTCACGGTCGGCCAGCATCATGTAGTAGTAGTCCTTCTCAAGCGGCATCTCCATATAGGCATTCACAATGTCCTTCAGGAATACGGCAAAAGAACTTCCGTCGAAGAGTGTGTGGTGGACATCGAAGAACATGTATCCGCAATCTTCTGTCTCGAAGACGCGCGCGCGGAACAGGAGTTTGTTCATCATCTTGAACGGTTGGACCAGCGTATCTTTCAGCGTGAGGAGTTCTTCAGAGGTGATCCTCTCCACTTCGATCTCCGGCAGAAGTTCCGGGCGATAGCGCTGGACGATATTCCGATCTTTGCCGAAGGAGAACACGGTCAGAAGTGCAGGGTGATTTGCAATTGCTGATTGCAGGGCCTTGGCAAATCTTGGAAGATCGATGACATGCTTGTCGATCTTCAGCATATTGTAGAGGTTATACATCGTTGAGTAGGAGGTATAGAGCTGATAGTCGAACATGTAGAGCTGCTCGACGGTGAGCGGATGTTCCTCCTTCAATGCTCGGTCATTTCTAGATTCCGGAGATTCAGCATTATCTTTCGCACGTTCACGATAGAGTGCGGCTACTTTTTCCGGTGTATGACCACGGAAAATATCGTTCGAGGACAGTCCCTCCAAGTCACAGGTCGTCAGCACTTCGATCGCGCCGATTGAATCGCCGCCCAACTGGTAGAAATCATCGTTTATGCCGATCTTAGCGATGCCCAGTACATGGGCATACGCAGCACAGAGCTTCTCTTCGATCTCGTCGCGTGGGGCAATATAGTCATCCTGATATGATGCAAAATCCGGAACCGGCAGTGCATTGCGATCCATCTTTCCCGTTGCTGTCAACGGAACCTGATCGATATGAATAAAGAAGGAAGGGATCATGTAATACGGCAGATACTGTTCCATCTTCGCACGTGTGTCCTCGAAGTCGACCTCACGGTCTTCCAAGTAGTACACGCAGATGAAGACTTTGCGGCCATCATCCACGATACGCGCCGCCGCCCAGTCAAGGTCCAGGACCTTCTTAGCCACTTCTTCAATCTCACCCGGTTCGACACGATTACCATTGATCTTCACCATGTCGTTCAAGCGTCCGCAGATGATTAGATTTCCATCTTCATTGAACCTACCCAGATCGCCCGTGTGATATATACCGTTGACGAACGCTTTGGTCGTCTGTTCCGGCAGATTCAGATAACCTCGGACGTACGGGTTCTCGAAGCAGATCTCTCCTTCTTCACCGAAGGGGACCTCTTTCCCCTCCTCATCTAGCAGGAAGATCTTGTCGCCGGCCTCAGACTTACCGACCGGGGTTGCTTCATACTTCTTATCGATCTGGAAATGCGCTACGGCAAATCCAGCTTCACTCATGGTGTAGATATTGTGGATCACAAAGCCGTCCAGGAAGATGCCGTTCGCCGGTTCACTTCCGACCACACAGAAGCGCAACATCGGCGGCTTCTCAGTCATTTTGCGGAGATAAGACGGCGTCAGGAATGTACCGGTAATGCGGTTCTGAATAATAAACATCATGAGCTGCATCGGGTTCTTCACGACCGCATACGGAACGATGTAGTTATAGGCCGGCATCGTCAGCAGATGGAAGACGATGATCAGCGAAGCCACGAAGTTCAGTGGCGCCACATGGGCAAAACGATCACCCGGCAATACGATCTCTTCCCCTTCTGCTACGTGTGTCGAGCAGAGAATCTTGTCGATGTTTCCATACTCGTGTAAGACGCCCTTCGGATTACCTGTGGAACCGGACGTATAGACTGCATAGGCCGCAGAATGTGGATCGCGTGCTTCGTACCCCTCTTGGGATTCGCACTGCTGGATTTCTTCCCAGCATTTGCTGTCGATGACGATCTTGCAACCACAATCCTTACGGATATACTCGATTCGTTCCGGTGCATAGGTATCTTCCACAATGACGAAAGCTGCGCCGGCGCGAAGGATACCCACAAGGGCAATGATCGGTTGCACGCCACGCGGAAGGCAAATCAGAACAAAATCCTCTTTGCCAATATTTCTCTCTTTCAGGTAGGCGTACACCTTGCCGGAAAGCGTATAGAATCGGTTGAATGTTAGTCCTTTGACCGCGTCATCTGCCAGAACCACTTCGTCTTTGTAGCGTACTGCATTCTCCGCGACAATTCTCAAGAAATCATACTTCACAGAATCACCCTCATAAACATCATTCTATCCTCAACCCCCACTTGTTATTATAACCAACCGCCAAATTGATTTTACATTCTCAAATGTAACTATTCTATGAACATCGGAAGGTATTCTGCCCCTTACAGCCGTCGCAGGTTGACATCTAAAATGGGATTACATAGAATTTAGGATGAAGTAGGTTTGATATAATCAAATTAGTCCTAGAAGGTAATGATATGGAGACAGACAAGCGAAATCTCACGAATCTGTTGCACCAGGCCTTGCACGACCCGCTTGCTACAGAGCAGATTTTCCTGGAGAACGAAACCAGCGCGAACATTCTCGTAGAACGCTCGCTGTTCGTCAGTGCCTGTGTCCTGCTTGTTCTCTGGCTTCTCAACATGGTCGGCGTATTGGCTGTACGGCAACAGTATGTCCTACAGATCTTCCTTGCAGGCATTATTGAATTCCTGATTCCGGCCATTATCTGCCACATCTTTCATGGCAAACGCAAATGGATCAAGTATATGTTGCTCGCAGGCGTAGTCATCTCCTGTGCCTACCTAGACAGTGTCCTCACCTTCAGTGCACCGCTTCTGATCATATTCCCCGTACTCTTCAGTTGCCGCTATTATTCGTGTGCTTTTACCATATTAGCATCTGCACTGACCTCGTTCGCCTTCCTGCTCTCGTCATACTGTGGTGCCACTTTCAACTTCGGAAATCCCGATATGAATTTCGCCGCCAACGATAAGCAAGAATACATTCGCAACGTCATGACGCAGTCCTTCTTCCCGAAATGGGTCGTGTTTCTCGTTGTCACCGCATTGTGCTACGAGATTGCCCGATGTGGAAGAGAGCTGGTTCTGAAGCAGGACATCGTCTCCAAGAAGAACGCCCGTGTGGATGCTGAGCTGGAGATGGCCAGCAGGATTCAAGCGCAGGCACTGCCGACGTCGACTGGTCTTCCGGACAACCCGTATCGTGAGATCGATCTTGCCGCCAAGATGGTGCCGGCCAAGGTTGTCGGAGGCGATTTCTACGACTT
>JAGHVD010000104.1 GCA_018064475.1 Candidatus Scatonaster coprocaballi | reverse complement strand
TTGCCGCAAGACAGAACATTCTCTGCCTTCTTCGCCATATGACGGATACTCTCCGGAAGCTGGAACTTACCGGTCTGTGCCATTTTCTTCACAATATGACGTCGATAGGACTGCAGGAGATTGACGCCCCGTTCGCTGAGCCATGCCGATTTCTTACTACGTCCGAGATGCTCTGCCGCCCAGATCGGTCCCATCGTGCAATACAGGAAGAAGTCCAGAAGTCCTGGAACAACAGCTTCACAGCCTTCCTGCTCGCCCACATCTACCGCATGGGTATTGGCATCCGGCTGGAATTTTACGAGAATCTCTCCGACAAGACCAACACGTGGTTTTCTCGGGATATCCAGCATCGGGAACTTGTCGAACGTATCGATCGTCGCATCGATCAAGCGTTTGTATGAAGAAGGGCGGCCGATCTTTCCGCAGTTCAGAGATTTCAGCAACTCCTGAACCTCTGCCTTCTCTTCATCTGTCAACGGAGCATCCTTACATGCTTCCGCCATGATATATTCAGGAGACAGATCATCATACTTCTCCTTCGGATTGAAGAACAGTCTTCCGCAACGGTTCCAGTACTGATACAGTGCATTGGCAGAGCCTTTTACCTTCTCATATGGGCGCACGCGCAGGAGCAACGTCTGCAACATATCACCATAACAAATCGCACGAAGTGCACTATTGATGAATGGCAGCGTCGCCTTGAAGCCTGGATTCTTCTCAAACTGCTGGACAGAAAGTGCAATGACAGGGATATCTGAGAATCCTGCTTCACGCAGCGCTTTACGAAGGAAAGCAACATAGTTCGTCGCACGACAACCACCACCCGTCTGCGTCACCAGAACGGTCGTATTATCGCGGTCCACCTCCCCGGTCAACAATGCATTGATCATCTGACCGACAACAATGATCGTCGGGAAGCAAGCATCATTATTTACAAAACGCAAACCGCACTCAATATCCGCCTGTGTTGCTTCTTTCAATACTTTCAGCTTATATCCGTGATGATGGAAAACCGCTTCCACGAACTCGAACTGAATCGGTGCCATCTGTGGCGCTAAGATCGTATGACGTTTCTTATGCTCCTCGGTAAAAGGAACTCTCGAGATCGTATAATTCTTCTTCTCGCGCTTCAGCAGGGTGCCATCCGCACGTGCCGCTTCACGTTCATCCATCGCAACTTTCAGCGAACGCATACGAATACGTGCCGCACCAAGATTGCTGACTTCATCGATTTTCAACAATGTATAGAGTTTTCCCTTTGCCTCAAGGATCTCCTGCACCTGATCTGATGTGACAGCATCCAGTCCACAACCGAACGATGTCAGCTGGACTAGTTCCAGATTATCGTTCGTGGTAACATAAGCGGCTGCTTCATAAAGGCGTGTATGGTACATCCACTGGTCAATGACACGGATCGGACGTTCCAGATTACCAGGTACAGCGACACTATCCTCACTCAATACGGCAAGGCCCAAAGAATTGATCATCTCCGGGATACCATGGTTGATCTCCGGGTCCGTGTGATATGGACGTCCGGAAAGTACAATACCCTTACCTCCGGTACGCTCGAGATCTTCAATGACCTCCTGGCCCTTGCGACGGATATCGGCTTTATACTCCGCATATTCCTTGTTGCCGGCTGCCACCGCTTTCACCGCCTCGTCCTTGGTCACGTTATAATCGGCAAAAGCAATGACCAGCTGTTCGGCAAGTGCGGCGTCATTATCCAATGGCAGGAACGGATTCATATACTTGATTCCCTGATCCTGAATATTCTCCAGATTGTTACGAATGACCTCCGGGTACGAAGCAACGATCGGGCAATTGAAGTGGTTACCGGAATTCGGGTTCTCTTCACGCTCATACGGTACATCCGGATAGAAGATGGTCTTGATCCCCTTCTCGATCAATGCCTCAATATGTCCATGTACAAGTTTCGCCGGATAGCACACGCTCTCAGATGGAATAGAATCCATACCCTTCTCAAAGAGAGCATGATTTGAGCGAGGAGAGAGAACGACTGAGAAACCGAGTTCAGTAAGTAACGTAAACCAGAACGGATAGTTCTCATACATGTTGAGCGCTCTTGGAATACCGATTTCTCCTCTTGGCGCTTTATCCTTCGCCAACGGCTTATATCTGAATGTGCGTGTGTACTTATAATTGATCAGGTTCGGGAGTGTCTCCTTGGACTTCTCCTTACCCTCACCACGTTCACAACGGTTACCTGAGATAAAACGTTCACCATTAGAGAATGTGGAGATCGTAAGCTTACAATGGTTTGTACAAAGCGGGCAAGTCGTCATCTCTGTTGTCATGTCGAATCGATTCAGGTCCTCAAGTCCGAGAAGTCCCGACACCTTCTGATTCTTCGGAATACGATTCTTTGCAATGATCGCCGCACCAAATGCACCCATCAATCCGGCCACATTCGGGCGGATGACTTCACGTCCGGAGATCAGTTCGAAACAGCGAAGGATTGCATCGTTCAAGAACGTACCACCCTGTACAACGATCTTTTTACCAAGTTCCTGCGTATCTCTGATCTTGATTACCTTGTAGAGCGCATTACGAACAACAGAATAAGAAAGTCCGGCCGAGATGTCACCCACCGTTGCGCCTTCCTTCTGCGCCTGCTTCACCTTTGAGTTCATGAATACTGTGCATCTTGTACCAAGGTCGACCGGATTCTTCGCCGAGAGCGCCTCCAACGAGAACGTATGCGCATCCATATTGAGGTTCTCCGCAAATGTTTGGATAAAAGAACCACAACCGGATGAACAAGCCTCATTCAACATAATGGAGTCAATGACACCATTACGGATCTTCATACACTTCATATCCTGTCCGCCGATATCGATGATGAAGTCGACATCCGGGCAGAAATACTTCGCCGACTGGAAGTGCGCCATGGTCTCAATCTCGCCAAGATCCACGCCCAGCGCAGCACGGATGATATTCTCACCATAACCGGTTACACAACTGTTGGCGATATAGGTCTCCGGCGGCATCTGTTCATACAACTGCTTCACAATGTTGACGGCACTCTTAACCGGATTACCTTGATTACTCGCATAGTAGGTATAGACCATCTGACCTTCATCGTTGATCAGTACGGCCTTGGTGGTCGTACTACCTGCGTCAATACCAAGATAACAAGGTCCCTTCTGTTTAGCCAGTTGATAGAGATCCAGTGTAGCTCTCTGGTGACGCTCGTCGAAAGCTTCTTTCTCTTTCTCGTCCGCAAATAGCGGTGCAATACGCTTGATATCCGGCTCGAAACCCTCTTTCGAAGCAAATGAAGCAATCAGATCTTTTAGTTTCACCGGCTCGCCTTTGGCGCCCAATGCCGCACCCAGCGCAACATAGATCTGTGCATTATCCGGCATCCAGAAAGACTTTACCTGTTCTTCCAGCGTTCGCTCGAAAGCTTTACGAAGTTCCGAGTTAAAGAACAGCGGACCACCAAGAAATGCAATATGACCACGAATCGGGCGACCACATGCGAGACCGGCAATCGTCTGATTAACGACAGCCTGGAAAATGGAAGCCGCTAAGTCTTCCTTGGCCGCACCATAATTGATAAGTGGCTGAAGGTCACTCTTGGCAAAAACACCACAACGGGACGCAATGGTATAGAGTGTGGAATACGACTTAGCAAGCTCGTTCAAGCCGTCTGCATCCGTACGAAGGAGAGTCGCCATCTGGTCGATAAAAGCACCTGTACCGCCGGCACATGTACCATTCATTCGTTGCTCTGGTACCGGGTGCAAATACGTGATCTTTGCATCCTCACCACCAAGTTCGATAATGACGTCTGTTTCCGGATGATATTTAGAAATGGCAACCGTTTCTGCAATGACTTCCTGTACAAAATCAAGTCCAAGCCACTTGGCAACAGAAAGTCCACCGGAACCGGTGATCTGCACACGTGCCTGAAGATCTGGGTACTTCTTACTGACGTCTTCGAATGCCGCAAGAAGTTCGCCTGCAATGTCCGAATGATGTCTGCGATATTCAGAGAAGACGACCTTCTCTCCTTCAGTCAAAACGATCTTAATGGTGGTAGACCCGATATCCAGGCCCATGTTCAAAATGCTTTCCATCTCACTCTTCCTTCAAATGTTAATCTTCTTTCAGTTGCTGACCACGTTTCATCTTGATCGACATCCCAGAAGGAATATCATCAGTCTTCTGTTTCAGCTTCTTATCTTTTACTTCAGATTGATTGGATTTCGTCTTCTCTTTGGCCTGTTTGCGCTTGAGTTGACGCAGTTTCTTCTTCTCTTCTTTCTCTTGGATCGCCGCAGATGTCTTCTTCATCTCCTGAAGTCTGGATGCCGCATTCTTAATGAAACGCTTACGGAAATCATCGTGTGCAGCAAGACTCTTACGAAATTCCGGTTCCAGACACAAGCACAACATCTCCTCTGGAATACCCAGATGCAAGTCAAATGGTTGACTGAACACGTCCTGCGTCATAAGATGCAACGTCTCGCAGGCAATCACAACGTTCTTCTCAAAATCGAGAAAATCTCCCTTTAGTCCCAAAGACAGCGTCAAGCCGCTGAAATTAACATGCACATACGGAAGATTTCGAGAGAAAATCAGGTGCAAGGCCAGAAGCTTCATATAAGACTCCAGCGTCATAAATTCCTGATCACATATTAGGGAGACCGCACCTTTAGGTGCAATCAATGCAATATCGGAATACTCGTTCTCGAAGCCCTCCGACCACAAGTAATACAGTTCGCGATAGACGGCCCGTGCCAGATCGTCATAATTATTCGTCAACGGCTTCGCCAGAATATCTCCGCCAATCTGGAAGATATACTTCATGTATTCCTCTTCTTGATGGGAAGACACACCGGCCCACTTGAAGTAGGCCGCAATATCTCTAGCGTTATATAGATAATTGATCATAGCAACTCCAACAACTCTTCAATTTCGTGAATAAATATTATACCACAGAAGTAGAAATTTAGTACGCGTCGCGTTTGGATGCTACTGCCAGAGTACTTCCAAGGGAAATGGCCGTAACCACAAACATTGCCAGATAGATACCAATCATATCGTTAGATGGCATAGAATCGTATAGAAGCCTATTCATAGTGGAAGAGAATGCGAAATATTGCAAAGGTTTCACCCATTTCGCTGCAAACAGGAATACTATATCGAGAACGCCACTTGAAAGCAACGCACAGCACACGATCGACATAGCACTGGTACGGCGGATATAAGCAATTGCATAGGCAAGTGTGATGTAGACACAAGAGATGCCGGATACGAAGCAGAAGTCCGATAATAAGTCAAGCGGACTACCGGACGAAAACGAATTGCATAACAGATACGAAAGGCCCAAAGCAATACCATAACCGATTATCTCCAGGATGAAACTCACAATGAGGAGACTGACCCACTCGCCCATTACAATTGTGACCGGCGAGGTATTTACAGAGAATCGGTTCACATGAAATCTAGACTTAAACTCTGCACCGACAAACAAAGCTGTCATGATTGCATAGAACAGGAATACGGCGCTATCATAATACTGAATCTTGAGGACTCCTTGAATCGTATTGGTATTTCTGAGTGTGTTCGATAGCTTCGATAGGGATACATCAATGTCGACCCCACCGACCTCAGGTTCACTTTCCTCAATTTCACTATCCTTCTCTTCGACTGACCCAACTGCAAAAATGTAGGACATGATTCCACCCGGATCATCAACAAACGCCTTCACTTCAACAGCCGAACAGATCGAGCTGAGCACGAGAAGCACAAGGATTACTCGAAACGAAGTAGTTCGAATCAAGCGGTAGAAATTGATTTTCAATTCATTAATCATGCCTTCGTCCTCCAACATAAATATTATACGCACAAATTCGATTATATGTACTAAGAAAAAGTAAAGAAAACGGCCCTTGCTATTTCGCAAGAGCCGCGGTGTGATCAATGTAAAATGTCAAGTGGCAAGTTCTTGACACTTTTGAATGAAGATCAGCCGATTTGATCGACATCTTCAACGGAACCAAAAAGATTCAGTCTGAATAAGAGAGATTCATCTTCCTGGTTAGAGCAGTAGATCTTTGCGCTTACGAGCTTACCGCCCTCGATCAGCTTCATCAGACCTGTGATCTGGCTGAGCTTGCTCTTGAGATTGAACTTGTCACCCTCATCAGTGATGAGCATAACTTCTCCGCTACAGGAATCCAGAGCCTGCATAAACTTGTGAACATCAACATTATTCATGTTAAAAGCTTTCATGGTGACTACCTCCTAATTTGAACAATTTCTTTTCCTTTTCTTGCTTGCAAGGTTATCCGTACCTTG
>JAGHVD010000086.1 GCA_018064475.1 Candidatus Scatonaster coprocaballi | reverse complement strand
GAATAGGTATGAATCATCTCCATCGCAGCTGCAAAATCATCAACGATATTCAGATCGACTGCTAACATATCTGCGACCATATACATCATCACCGGACGGATACGCTTTCCACCGGCAAGCAAGCTATACATAGCCGCCTTCACAGTCGGATCCTCAGAAAGTTCTTCCGGGAAGACCTTGAGCAGCAATTGTTCGATTCGGTCTTGATATTTCTTCATAAAGAAAGATATTTTCTCACTCATTAGCTAGCACCTTATTCCGCAAATGTTGTTTCATTCTTACCGTCTTCGGCAAGCAAAGAAATCTTCTTCTCGATCGCATCCAGTTTATCTTTACAGAACTTCGATAATTCCATTCCACGCGAATAGAGAGAAATCGAATCATCCAGCGAAGCTTCACCCGACTCGAGTTTCCCTATGATTTCTTCAAGCTCGGCCACAGCCTGCTCATAAGTCAAATCAATCTTCTCACCCATTTTTTCCACCCTCTTTACCTTCGACTGATGTCACACTTGCATGAATCAATCCATCTGCAACCGTCACAGCAATCTCATCATCAATATTAACACACTTTATTGAATCTACGGAATTCCCCTTCGAATCTGTCGCACGCGCATAGCCACGAAGCAGTACAGCCATCGGATCCAGCGCTGTTAATCGCGCTACATCTGTGGCAAAAGCACCTCGCCTGTTCTGTAGTTCATCTTTCATACGATCATCAAGTCGAGCATGTAGCAGATCTAACCGCTGCATTTCTCTTTCCAGAAGGAACTTGGGCGTGACCATCGCACGATGTTTCGTCAGAGTCTCCAGTTTATGCTGCTTCATCTTGATAAAATGGGAAGATGAAATGGCAAGATCGCGCTTCATATTCTCTAATCTGGCAATTACCTCAGACTTATTTGGCATCACAAGTTCCGCTGCAGCAGATGGGGTCGGCGCACGAAGATCCGCACAGAAGTCACAGATCGTGAAGTCCGTCTCATGCCCTACTGCAGAAATAACAGGTTTCTTCGAAGCAAATATCGCACGTCCGAGTGCCTCATCGTTGAAACACCACAGATCCTCCATCGAGCCGCCACCACGTGCAATGATAATGACGTCAATATCATCACGTGCATCAAGTTTCTGAAGTCCCGCAATCAATTCAGACGGCGCATCCTTTCCTTGCACGGAAGACGGCGCGATCAATAGATTAAAATTCGGATAACGACGCGTAAGTACGTTGATGATATCTTGAATCACCGCACCTTTGGGCGAGGTCACCACGCCGATGCGTCTTGGCAAGTACGGGATCGGCTTCTTGTGTGACTCATCGAAGAGTCCCTCTTCGGCCATTCTCTGCTTACGTTTTTCAAACTCTTTATAAAGTTCACCCAGTCCATCTTCCTGCATGAACGAGATGTAGAATTGGAATTTACCATCATTCTTATAAATGGAAGCATGCCCGAAAGCCAAGACTTTCATTCCATTTTCAGGCACAAAGTCTATGTGCATCGCATTGCCGCGAAACATCACACAGGATACAGACGCCTGCTCGTCTTTCAGTTGAAAATATGAATGACCGGATGGATATCGCTTATATCCTGAGATCTCACCTTTCACACAAAGTTGAGCAAGCACACTGTCTTGACTCAACAGTGTGCTTGCATACTCATTTAACTGTGAAACTGTGAAAGCTGTGACACTCATTTCTCTTCAATTTCTTGACTGACTTTACCCAGTACTGCGTTAATATAGCCTTTCGATTCTTCCGAACTATATTTCTTTGCGAGAACCACCGCTTCGTTAATGGATACCTTCACCGGTACATCTTCTACATGAAACATCTCGTAAACAGCAATACGAAGAAGCACAACATCCACACGGGGAAGACGGCTCTGCTTCCAATCTTTCAGATACTTCGAGTAAGCCGCGTCCAACTCATCCTTCTTCTCCACGACACCATCAATAATCTCATTGAAGTAGGGCAGATCCTCCGCTTCCATCGGATGAAGATCCAAATACATCTTCTTCTGATCTTCCACGGACTCATTGCGAAAACCAAGCTGATACAACAATTCGAAAGCAGACACACGTGCTTCTCTTCTACTCATCTAAACCTCCCAGGCGGAAGGATCTTATCCATCCAGTCCTTGACTTTATCCTTATCTGAGAAAGCCAGTGCACCTACCACATAGCCAACTACAGTCAAAATAATAATAAACAAAGTTTTGAAAAAGCCGAAGATCACCAAAAACAGCGCAAAGACAAAAGCAATTGCAGCACCGATCTTACCGGAACTCTTGTCTTTCAACATATCAAAGATTTTGACGATCAGGGCTCTCATTCCTTAACGTTCCACCTTTGCCACAACCGGCTCTACCCGGCTAACCTTTACAGATACATTCTCAACGGTAATACCTGTATAACGCTCAATATCTTTCTTAATACGCTCTTGTACCTTACCCATTGTAGAAGGGACTTCTACGTTGGAGTACAAGACGGCATTCAGATACACACGAATGGCATTGTTCTTGGCAGATGAAACTCGAGCATGCGCAGTCTTAATGCCAACCTGTGCGCTCTTGGCCGAGTTCAGCGCGATACTCTCAATGGCATCTACACCGATCTCGACATAACCAATCTCTGTCTGACGAATACGTGTCTTACTCAGACGACCATTCAACAGGCAATACGTAACCGTCACGACACATGAGATCAGGATGATAAGAAGAATACCGAGATAGATATACTTCTTGTACGGGTCAGTAACAATATTGGACAAAGGAGACAGTAAGTCAGCGAAAATTCCATCATCCGCAAGTGCATAGAGCAATAGAAGCGAAAGGATCGCTAAGATTGTTGAATAGACGATCAGTACAAAACGAACGAGACGGTTCATGAGTTCTTCTCCTCTCTTAACACCACACCACAGACATGGACGTTGACCGATTCTACTACAAGTCCCGTAAAATTCTCTACGTCTTCCTTGACGCGTTCCTGAATCGACCAAGCCACTTCAGGAATAATATTACCATAATAGACGATCGGATAGACAGTCACCGACACAAAACCTTCTTCATTCTCGGAAAATTCAACTCGAACCCCTTTACCCTCATGCACAAATCCCAAGGATTCCTTCAATGCAACCGGCACAGAGGGCGTAAGACGAGCAACGCCCTCTGCACGCAAGGCTGCTTCTGCTGCATACTGTGCAACAAAGCCTTGCGACATCGAGCGTTCGCCTTTAATCGATTCCGATACGAGATTCTCACCCATGTTGGAAATTCCCTTCTCGAATGAAGAATCAGAACGTGTAATTATGCACGTTCGAGATATTCACCCGTACGAGTATCAACACGGATGATTTCGTTCTGGTTAACAAACAGTGGAACCTTAACAGTAGCACCTGTCTCCAGTGTAGCAATCTTCGTAGCATTGTTGGTCGTATCACCACGAACACCAGGCTCGCATTCAGTGATCTCAAGCTCAACAACGATTGGAAGCTCAACGCCGAAGATCTCACCCTTGTAAGAAAGAACCTTACAGATCATTTCTTCCTTCAGGAAGCGGATGTTCTCACCAATGTTATCCTTAGAGATTGGACGCTGCTCATAGGTCTCCTGATCCATGAAGTAGTAGAGATCACCATCAGCGTAGATATACTGCATATCGTTTCTCTCAAGCTGAGCCTGCTCAAACTTCTCGTTCGGGTTGAAGGAACGCTCAACCACAGAACCTGTCTTTACGTTCTTATACTTAGTACGTACGAAAGCAGCACC
>JAGHVD010000074.1 GCA_018064475.1 Candidatus Scatonaster coprocaballi | reverse complement strand
GTTATGGATACCGCAACGATGACTACTTTTTCACTCTTGTTCGTTATATTTCTATTCCTTCTAGTTTTTTGTTAATCCCACAAAAAACGTGAAGAGCCAATTTAAAGTCTATGATACCGCTGACGACGCCTCGTCTTCCTATCATGAATGGAAAACTTACTGCAAAGAATATGGTAACGGAAAATTTATAGAAGGCGACAAATGGTTCATCTCACAAGTGCCTGACGTGTGCGATGCAGTCATCGTATCCATTTACTATCTTGAAGAGAACGTGATGATGGAAGCCGAAATCAATGTGCGGAGTGAGAGTGAGTGGGTCCTCGGCCCAGATAAAGAGACTCAGCCGCCCAAGGGACCAATCTTCGATCTCTCTACGCTTCGCGAGTACGTCATCGATCACGCAACCGAACTTCGCTCCTTCGTCCTCGACGAAGTCCTGACAACTGCGCCGTATGCTGGGTTACTGAATCCAGAAGATTCTGTCAACTATGCCAGCAACTATAAGCTGGATGTCGGTGATTCGCAAACCGATGTATCCGATGGTTGGAAGGTTGAGAAACTGAAGCAGGACGGCATGACTTTTCTTCACCTCACCGACCCAAATGCAAGTTCAGACGCAGAACTCTTCCACCGCATGTCCTTCAACGTGTACGACAACTCACATGAGGCGATCGTCGCGTATGAGAATCTCTTGGAAACATATAGGGAGCAGAAAGGTTGTAAGGTTTATCAGTACAATCGGAACTGTTGGGTAAGTATACAGGACTCATCTGTTGGATACGACGGAGAAATCACCATGATATATTGCCTCATCGATAACATCATCCTCGAGGCCAAGTACTACATCACATACTATGACCAAGGTGATGAGCATCACGATTCTCCTCATAACAACATCGACGAGGAATTAGGCCAATACATAGAGACGCTAGTATATTTTCAGGATTTCTCAGAAGTAAAGCAATACGTGCTGCAGGATATCTTGGGGTATTCCTAATTCTCACGACTTCATTCGCGCAGAAGATCGGTCTCCTCTCTGATCTCATCGACAAATGTCTCTAGGAAATCATGGCGGGAAGAAGCAATGCTTCTTCCTTCTTCTGTATTCATCGCATTTTTCAGAAACAATAGTTTCTCATCAAAATGCTTCATGGAATCCTCGATTGAACGTCCATGCGCACCACCATATGCAAAAGTTCTTGCAATTCCGATTGCGCCCATCGCATCCAGTCGATCCGCATCCTGGACGATCTTACCCTCGATTGTCTTCGGTGAGACTCCTCGGTTCTGACTATAAGAAACACCGTTGATCACTTCACAGATCTTTTCCACCGTTTCGGACTCAACATTGTGTTCCACCAAGAAAGAACGCGCATGCTCATTATTCTCCGTATGGAATAATTTGTGATCATCCACATCATGAAGTAATGCCGCCAATGAGACGATCAGACGATTACACTGTGGTTCCGTCTGCGCGATCCGCATGGCATTACGGTACACCCGTAGCGAATGGGCCACATCATGCCCGCTATAGTCCTCTGAAAATATGGCCTCAATATAAGATTGGGCCGAATCGACGATTTGTCTCTCATCCATCACTATTCTCCCGCTCTTCAGAAATCTCGTTTCACTTTTTCTCTTTCATCATCAGATATTCTGTAATGCCGGGTCTATAGAGACTTGGGACCTCCCCTACCTGACAATAATGATTTCTTTCGTAGAATCTCTTGGCCTCCGGGTTAAAATCAGCCACTACGAGAAAAACTTTATTGGCTGTCTGAAACACGATTTCTTCCATCTGTTCAAGCAGAACACTTCCTATCCCCTTGCTCCTGTATTCCTCTTTCACGCATATGAGATGAAGATATGGGAAACTATGGAAAGCGCCATTGGGAATGATGTAGAAGAAGCCAACACATTCATTCTCACACAAAGCAACATATAGATTTCCCTGGTTCAATCCTTCAGTAATTGCATTTCTGGCGCTTCCCGCCTTCGCAAAATACTGCTCGCCTAATGTTGATTGGGTAAGTGCAATCTCGCAATCCTCTAGGTACTTCTCATTTGCTTTCTTAATAACTAAATTCATATTTTACCTTCCCGAACCAGAATAATTGCTCGCAATAGATTTGACTTGGTGTCATTATATTGATTTCAAGTAGCATCTTCAAGCAACAACCGCAATTAACTGATTTCTTTGCCTGTACGGATATAGTGTCCTTCTTGAATCGCGGCAATGGCTGCAACCACACATGTCAAGCCAATCAGTATTTCGACCATGTTCCATGGGAAATGGGCAATACAAAGCGGTATCACAAATAGAAGTCCCCCGCATATTTTGTTCATCACAGTATGTTCAGAGATGAATCGTCTATGAATGACGAACCCACTGATTAGGTTGATACATTTGATGCTGGCAATCAAGATGATCCCGAGTATGATCCACGTTGGAATATGTACAGCCAGCACTACTTTCACAATCACGATTCCAGTAAAGACGATGTCTGCAATCGTATCCAGACGCGCACCAAGTTCCGTCTCTTTCCCCAGTTTCCGCGCTACAGCTCCGTCCAGCACATCGCTGAGGCCACCGAGAAGGTAGAGCGCATAGAACAAAATGGAGAAAGCGGGACAAAAAATCAGACTCAGTGCGCATACTATTCTGATGCCCGTTATCGCATTTGCCACAATGACTCCCCCGAAAATTCCTGTTTGTTAGAATTTCTTCTCAAAATTGGGATCTGTCGGCGTATAAAGATTGTGTTCGTATTGCGTGTCGTTCTTCGGAATTTCAAAGCCACCCACCACGTTCTCCAACTCTTCGTCCAGCATTTCTCTTACTTGGAAGTTCAATGCTTGATTCTCTGGTTTCAACGGATTCTGTTGTTTCTTATCGTTCATCGTAATCCCTCTCTTTCTTACTTCTGTTGTTATTGTATACGAACGAATCAGAGAAATCGCTACTTCACAATGAACAGGACGTGAACACTTCACTTCAGAATAGTATGGCAGAATGCTTCGATTTCGCCAATTCTTGCGGCAACATCTTCTTTGTATTCAATGGAACACAGACACAATTTGCCGCAAGATTCGATTTCCAAGTGGCCATGGAAATGCTCAATACTACTCACGATCCGTTCACATTCAGGCATACTGGGACCCGTTCTCAATGCGATCGTATAGGCCTTCTTACCTGATGAGAGTTTGGCATGCGGCTCGTGTGTATTGCACCATGGGGTACATCGATCGATGAAGACTTTGAACTGTCCGGGAATATCTGCCCAATACGAGGGCGATACGGATACGATTCGATCAGCCCATTCATACTGCTCCATCAGAAGAGTCACGTCATCTTCTTGGAAACACTTTGCCGTGCGATGACATGTTCTACATCCCTTACACAAAGCAATTCGATAATCATCAATGCAGACGCTTCTGACTTCATTTCCTTCACACACATGCTCGCTGACTATACGAGCAATTTCTGCGGTTGCACCGTCTCTGACCGGACTACAATTGATAACGAGTATTTTCATGTTTTCCTCCCTGCAGATATGAATGGCCCGCTAGCGTCACTTGTTTACGGTCGCATGCTCAAATTCTTCCGCATCCAATCTTTGACGTTCAACCAGTTCTGCGAATCGGCCATTCTTGGCAATCAATTCTTCATAGGTTCCCTCTTCCGCAATCACACCTTTCTCAAGGAAGATGATACGATCGGCATGTTGGATGGTGGAGAGTCGGTGTGCAATGACTATACGTGTGCAGTTCAGTGAATCGATTGCTTCCGAGACCTTCTTCTGGGTAAGGTTATCCAACGCAGAAGTCGCCTCGTCGAACATGAGGATGCGCGGTTTCGATGCGACTGCACGTGCAATCATCAAGCGCTGTTTCTGCCCGCCGGAGATTCCGCCTTGGCCTTCACTGATCTGTGTATGCATACCCATCGGCATACGACGGATATCATCGGCTACAGAAGCAATCTCGGCAGCTTCCCACGCTTCATCCAGCCTAAGTTGAGGCGAAGTAATAATTATGTTGGAATAGATATCGCCGATGAAAAGACTACTGTCCTGCATGACCACGCCGATCTTGCGCCGCAGTGATTCCAGATCAAGGTTGACCACATTCTTCTTATCGAAGAAAATGTTACCCATCTGGGGCGTTTCAAATCCTAGAAGCAATCGGAAAAGCGTGGTCTTGCCACATCCGGTCGCGCCGACGATTGCCAGATACTCGCCGGGATGAATCTTCAATGACACGTCGTTGATCACGTTTGGCGAACTCTCGTTATAGCGGAAAGAAACATGGCTCAGTTCCACTTCACCGTCCAGCTCAACTACAGTTTCTTTCTTGTCATGTCGCTCCGGCTCGGCTTCCATAATTGGGCGAGCCATCTCCAAAGTCGGGCGGATATTTGCGACCGTGATGGCGATTGAGGCCACTGCCATAAATGCAGAGGAGACCATACCATAGGCGGTATTGAATGCATAGTAATCTGCCACGGCGATGTGATTCTCGACCGCAACGGTGTAAAGGATCAATGTGCCGCACAAGGAAAGTGCAAGTGAGAACGTGCTGCTAAGCTTCAAGAACATCGGCGGATTGTACTCCAGTTGCGCTTCTTTGGCATAGTGTCTAGCCCAACGTGAGAACATTCTTTTCTCTGCACCGGCCAATTTGATCTTCTGGATGCCCTTGATCATGGAGTAGGTCATACCACTCGTCTTAGCAGAAAGTTCCATCTTCTCACGCGTAATCTTGATCTGTGAGAATGTGGTGAGTAGTGACAGGGCAATCGTCGCGGCAGTGATCACCAACGAAGGAACAACAAGTGAAGGTGCAAATACGAAGATCTGCGCAATATACATCAAGGAGAACAGTGACGACAATCCCGTAATACCAATCGTACTAAATAGCGTCGAGCACAAAGACTGTACGTAGCTGGCACGTTGCGACAATTCACCGGCTGAATACTGCTTGAAGAAGCTTGTCGGCAGGCTCATGATTCGATTCATGACAGCAGCCTGAACTGCCACGCTCTGCTTGATACCGATTCGGGCGTTGACCAATTCCTGGAAAGCCTTGAAACATAGTTGGCTGATCGAGAAGCACACGACAAAAACAGCCAGAGAGATCAGCACCTCCAGGTTACCGTACTCCAGTACATCGCTAAACAACCATTTGGTAAACATTGGCGAGAGCAATCCTAATGCAGCGCTCAAAACCATCAAGACCATATACAGCACCGCATCTGCTACCGAAAGTTGCTGAACCATAAATTTCAACAGGTCCACCACAGTCAACGACTTCTGCGGCAGCGGCTCATAGAAGCATACCGCTTCTTTGTCGAGCAGTTTCTCCGTCTTCTTGTTCAACTTCATTCTTCTACCCGATGCAATATGAACGATTCGGTATCCGGAAAAATTACCAGGGATCAGCGCGACCGCAGAACCATCTTCTTTCAATGTACCAAGCATGGCGCCCACGGCCTGATGGTACCATCCCTTATCCAACGTAATGGCTCGGCTCTTGATTCCGAATGGCCGCATCCGATACTCGATCTGCTCATCTAACGTCTTGATCTGCGGTGGGAAATCATCGTTCTTGGATTTGCAGTGATAGTATTTCAGTATTTCTTCCATTGCAGATCCGGCGATCTCTCTCTGGCTGAGTGAATCTCGCAAGCGCCTGCCCATTACTGCGTTCGCAATGGAATCTATGGCGTCTTCAAAATCAGCGTTCTCGGAAACTTCACGTTTACGTAACTGTTCTTCGAAAGAATTCATCTGAAACACCTCCTTACTCTGCAGTAACCAGATCGCGATAGATCGGGCTGTTTTCCATTAGTTCGTTGTGTGTACCACGCGCCTTGATCTCGCCATGTTCCATGACGATGATCTCGTCACAAGAACGAATGGTAGAGAGTCGGTGTGCAATAACGATGCATGAGACACCTCTGTCTCGAATCGCATTCACGACGGCATATTCCGTCTTCGCATCCAGTGCACTCGTCGCTTCGTCCAGAATGATCATGGTCGGGGTTTGTGCGAGGGCGCGTGCGATCTCCATACGCTGGCGCTGGCCACCGGAGAAGTCCCTACCACCTTCCAACACCTTATGCTGATAGCCTTTCGCACGTTGCATAATGTCTTCATGGATCTGCGCATCTTTCGCCGCTTGAACCATATCGAAATCCGGGATGCTGTCATCCCACATTTTGAGATTATTCGCAATCGTATCTTCGAACAGGACGATATCCTGATCGACCGTCGCCAATGAGCTACGGAATACACTCTTCGAGATCTGTTTCATCGGCTTGCCGTCAAAGAGGATCTCCCCTTCCCATTGATGGTAAAGGCCGGAGATCAACTTGGACATCGTTGATTTACCACACCCGGAAGCGCCCACGATGGCGACACTTTTTCCTGGTTTTAACGTCAGGTTGAAATCGCGGATCAACGGCTCATCCAGAGGCGAATAGCCGAATGTAACATGCTTCAGTTCCACCTCACCCTTAAGTTTCTCCTGTCCTTCCAATGCTGCCGACTCGTCGAAGAATTCATCGTCCGGATACTCCATGACATCGTCGACACGCTCCATCTGCGTACGCATCTCTTGGAGCGTCTGGCTAGCAGAAACCAGTGTCAACGCCGGCGTCATGAACGAATTCAGGAAGCCTTGGAAAGCCATGATCATACCTACCGTGAATTCCCCCCGCATCGTCAACCATACGCCGAGGAAGAGAACCGCCTGATTCGCCAACGTCGAGACAAACTGCGGAATCATGCCGAGATACTGGTTCAATTTCAGGAATTTTACCTGCTGTGCATTCATACTGGCCTGATATCCGGACCACTTCTTGAAATATCCGTTCTCCGCACCGGACGCCTTGATCGTCTCGATCATTTCGATACCGGCTACCGTTGCAACAGTGAGCTTCGCATTCTCACGCATGGATACACGGGTGATATTGATACGTTTCTTCGAAATATACTGTGAGATGAAGGCGTTGATCGTCAAGGACACAAGACCAACGATCGTTAGAATGATGCTATATCTCAACATAACAATAAAGTAGAAGATCATCATCAACGAATTCAGCAAGAGCGGGCCGAATGTGCCGATCAGCGTGTTCGCAATGGTCGCATTGGAACTCTGACGAGCCTGAATATCACCCGCCATACGCTGTGAGAAGAACTTCATCGGCATCTTCAGGATCTTCCACATGTACGCCGAATTACCGATTGCGGCCATTTTACCGTTGATTCGTAAAGAATAGATCGCTTGCAAAGCCGACATAATGATCTCGATCAGATAGAACACGCCCAAGAAGATGAGGAACGGCACTGTCCAATCCAAGTCGCGGCCGGCCAGAAGATGATCCAAGAAAACTCGCGAGAAAGCAGGCTGGACAAATCCCATCAGGGCCCCGGCCATACCGGTCATGATCGCAAACGCAATCGCAACGCCTGAACCTTTCAGTCTTTTGCCCGCAAAAGCAAACATGCTCTTCGGCTTACCGGACGGCACAAATGCTTCGGTCGTATCAAATTGGAGACAGATACCGGTGAACGACTCATCGAAAGTCTCAATCGGCACGCTGTAAGCGCCCTTAGCCGGATCGTTGAGATATGCTTTGTTTCCCTTGAATCCGTTCAACACTACAAAGTGATTGAAGTTCCAATGGATAATACAAGGGAAAGTTCCATTTTCTTTCAAGGCCTCTGGTTCCAGACGGTAACCCTTGGCTTCTAATCCGTGAAAACGAGCCGCTTTGAGAATATTCTTCGCATTGGCGCCATCTCTGGAAACACCGCAGTCCTCGCGGACCTGCTCGATCGGCACCCACTTCTTATAGTAAGCAAGAATCATGCAAAGCGATGCCGCGCCACACTCCAACGCTTCGAGTTGCATCACGACAGGTACTTTGGCTACGCCTTTTGTAATTGGTTTTATCTCCTTCGCCATACGGATACCTTCAATTCAGGATAAATGACAAAGGACGGAAACTAGCGATAATGATCTCACCATCATAGAAACCATCTTCAGGCATTTCGTTCATGGACAATGTACAGATATATCCTACTTGGTTCTCCACATGTCCACCGATTTCAGTGATCACCGCTTCATAGTCGTCAAACTCGACCGTCAGCCCCACCTGAACCGAGGGTAGATCCTTCTCCGCCACAACACATACGACTTGCTTATCTTTTACAAACACCGTTGTGGGTGTCGTGCTATCTATCTTTCCGAAGATTCCCCAGATAAGTGCACCAACCAGCAACGCCATCACGCTCACTAACAATAGCCACACGCCAGGGTTTGACAAACGAATATAGTCATCCAGGTTCTCTGGCGACTTCGCCTTATCTACGACTTTCTTTCTAAATAATTCTTCACTCATCTTATCTATCTCGATTCACTTTCGCCAAATACTGTGTACTCTCTCTATTGTATCGCATTTTCGCAAGTAAATCCTCATTGAAATCCTATCTCATTGCAAGTTGTTCAGCATATTTAGATAACCATACGCTTTATGCCGAATACATATGCAACCTCTGGTTGCGCATTTCCCCTCAAAAGCATATCGTGGTTGGTGTATGAATGGAAGCAGACATGATACGCTATACTTGCGACGCGGAGCAAACAAAACAGAATTGAAACAGCAAAGGAGATCAACGATGAGTTTAGGAAAAAATCTACAGTATTTACGACATCTCTGTGGCAACATGTCGCAGGAAACCTTGGCCGATAAGTTGCAAGTAAGCCGCCAGACGATTTCAAAATGGGAGATGGATGCGGCCACGCCGGAACTGGAAAAAGCACTCGAGCTCTGCAAGATTTTCAACTGTTCACTGGATAATCTTTTCAGAGAAGATTTGGGCAAAAGAAGCAATGAATACACTAACCTTCGTATGGAGGAGGTGGAAGGCTTCCGATATGTGACGTATACAGTGATCAGTACTGACCCTGAAAGTGATGCAATCGATAAGGCTTACAAATTTGCGAAGAAAAATGGTGATCCGAATCCGAAAGTAATCGGATGGGATTTCCCGAATCTTTCCGTCGAGCAGATCAATGTGTATAACATGCACGGTTATACTGCCGCCTGGATCGTACCGAAGGGTATGAATCCTGAAGGCCTGGATGTAAAAGAACAAGCAGCGCACAAATATGTTGCGATTCATATCGATCGGCCATTTGACAATCCGTTCGTGACCATTCCCGGCGCGTACCGAACATTGGATGACTTCATGCGAGCCAACGGATTCGAACACGTTGAGAATGAAGTGATTCCATGCTTCGAGACAGATGGTGAAAGCATGGATATTTACATCGCTTGCAAGTAAAGAATTGCACAGTGAATCCGTAACACAAAGGGCCTATCTCAAAAAGAGATAGGCCCTAACTATTATCATCATTCGGGTCAGCTTGTACTTCTTTCAACTCATCCTCACTTAATTCAGCGAGTTTCGCATTCAAAGCTTTGACTTCATTCTACATAGTCAATTCATGTATTCGGTTCTAATCCCCAACCGATTCATCTTCATTTCTTTCGTTCGGTCTGTCATTGGGAAATCCGCCTTCCGGCGGTTCGCCTGGAAAATCGCCGTTTGGAATTGGGTTGGGGCGCTCGCCTTCTGGGGGATCACCAGGGAATTCTCCACTGGGAATCTCACCGAGCTGATTTTCTCCTGGTCTGAAGTCACCCGGAGCGTTATTCGAATTCCCTGTTTCTCGGAAGACATCGCCGTTCTCGTGCTTTTCAACGGTTCCGTTAATAACTATGGATCCATCTATATAGTAAATGCCGTCTTCTGAATCGATTGACGAGTCCGGAACCCGTATTCCGTTTACCCTTATCAGTCCGCCTTCTATTCTTACGTAACCGTTTGAATCAACGCCATCCCCTTCGGCGCCCAAAGCAGCATATATCTCCACTTCTCCGCCTGTAAACTTCATGACAGAGACATTGTCTTCGTTTACGTTCATTCCGTCATCCTGAGAATTGATCATAAGTTTACCGCCGGCCACTTCCATGTGAAGTTCCGAGTCCACACCTTCATAACCTGAATTGACGGTCAATACGCCTGTATTCTCATCTTCGCCCTTAATCACCATGCTCATGTAGGAATAAAGCGCGCCATCTGTTTTGCGCAGTTTCTTCTGGGTCTTTATCTCATCTTCAGACTCCTCATCTTTATACTTTGTCTTCAGCATTCTGAAAACATTGTATCCCGTAATCGTATTTGAAGTTCCGTCCGCAATGATCACCACTGCGCCGGCGTCTGATAGATCCGGGTTCGTATCTGCATTTTCCCGCGCTTCCCAGGAATGATCGCATTCATATACATCTCGGAAAATCACTCCCGGTGCCACAGTACATTCAATATTGCATCCGGACAAAACAAGCGTCACGCTCTTAGAAGCATCTCCAAATACCTCATCGGTATCACCTAGATCGATATTGATTTGACCCTTCCAATTTCCTTGGAGAATATATGTACCGGCCACCGTTATATGAAGGACCTTATTCTCATTCGCCGCCGCCTCACTATGCATCATGTCTGTCGGAATCGAATTACCGAGAGACGGCAGCGTCGCAAAGATATAATCGTCGTGAATGCCATCTTGATAGTAATAGGCATACTCATTCTCACCATCGTAATTGACTAGCTCAAACCCCGCCGCATCAAGTTCAGGATAGTAGTACAATTCGTGATCCACATATACATCCGGCAATTCATCTGGCAACGAACCCGTATAGTATTCAGCCGGAGCATCACCTACTTCATCGTGATTTGTCGAAGGATCGCAATGCCATGTATAGTCGTATTCTGAAATAGCATTTCCGTCACATGTTGCAGAAACAGAGGACAGATCAATCACATGACAATCTGGGTATTCATTCTCAGAACGATCAACTGTCGTTTCTTGTTTGGAAGAACATGCAGTACTTCCAATCAGGAAAGGCAGGACCAGTAACCATGCTAAATTTCTTTTTTTCATATAAAAAACCTCCTGTATCATAATCACATGTTACAGGAGGAAAATTGAAGAAAAATTGAAATCTTCAGTTCTTTGGAATCTTTACTTTGAATTCTACAAGTCCGTCACTACAGTTAACCGATATCGTGCCGTCATGAGAAGTAGCAATTGCCTTAGCAATCGCAAGTCCGAGTCCATAGTGACCATTATCATCGCTTCTCGCATCATCAATCCTGTAGAAACGGTCAAACAGTCTTTCCCTTGTCTCCTCGGGAATTGGTTTTCCAGAATTTTCAACTGAAAGGATGGCGTCATTCTTAGTTGAATATAATCGCACTGAGACCTCTTTGCCACCATCTGCATGTTCTATAGCATTATCTGTCAAAATCGAGATCAGCTGACTGAAACGGCTTCTGTCCCCCAGAACGAATATACCTTCTTCAATATCCGTATTGATCGTCAGTCCTTTCTCAAAAGCAATGCTTTCAAACGGCAATACTTCGCCGGATACAAGATTTGACAGATCCAGCCGTTCTTTAGTCATATGCGCATTCTCTGCACGCATGAGATCAAGAAGTTCCTTGACAAGCAGACTCATTCGCTCATTCTCATAACGAATATTATCAAGCCATTTGTTTTCTCCGATTTCTTTCGATAGGATATCCGAATTGGTGCTGATCACAGAAAGCGGAGTCTTCAATTCATGACCCGCGTCAGACACAAACTGTTTCTGCTTGATATCGTTAAGTTCCAAAGGATCAACGATTTTCTTGGAACAGATCCACGAAAGGATCAGTATGATTACCCAAGCAGAAAAACCAACGATCAGACAGTCTCGGAACAGTCTGTTGCTGTTGTCTTTCTCCATAGTGTTATCAAGCAATGCAACAACAGTTGTATCCCCATCTGATTTTACAATGAACGGCATGTCGCCATAGGTCCCGCTGCGCTTTCCCTTGGCAAGAACAGTTCCCGTGATCTCAATGATCTCCTGTTCCGAATAGAGTACACCATCATTACTGTTCACTTTCAGCACATTGCCGTCGTTGCCATAAAGAACCGAATAGAAGGTCGAGAGGTTAAACATTCTGTTATGGTCCTTTGGCCGTTCGGGAGACATCTCCGGAGCGGGTTCTCTCCCTGGCGGCGGGGCTCCCAAATTGTCTTCTGCATAGCTTTCCAGCAAAGAAACGCTACGTTCATAGGAGTAGTTTCTATTGGCTATATAAATTACAGAAAGCATGATAGCAATAACAGCCATAGAAACCGTTGCAATTAATACAAATATCCGCAATCTGGTTTTCTTAAACATTGCTTATCCTCAATTCGTACCCTATGCCTCGTACAGCTTTAATCTCTGTTCGTGCCCCTACATAAGCCAACTTTTTACGCACAAAAGACATATAGACTTCAACATTGTTGTATTCTGCCTCGCAGTCATATCCCCAGATTTTAAGCGCAAGTTGTTCCCTGCTTAATATTTGTCCACCATTGACAAGCATATACTCCATCAGACGATATTCCTTCTCACTTAATCTTATCTCACGACCGGTATCTTTACACCTAAGCATTGCGGTACTCTTTTCGAGAGCAATATCGCCAAATGCAATTGCATCATCCGAAGCATTTGCATTTCTTCTTAATAGTGCACGTATGCGTGCCAGAAGTTCCTTTGTCATGAAAGGCTTGGTGAGGTAATCATCCGCTCCGCAATCAAGGCCATTCACCTTATCATCCAATTCACTTTTGGCAGTAAGCATTAATACCGGGGTCTGAATCCCGTTGCGCCGGACTTCCTTCATTACATCAAAACCATTTTTAAGTGGAAGCATAACATCAAGGATAACCGCATCAAATAATCCGCTATTTATTGCATGAAGCCCGTCAGCACCATTATCACAATGGTCAACTTCATATCCTTCAAGTTTAAGTAATTCACAAAGCGCTTGCGCCATTCTTATCTCATCTTCTACGACCAGGATTTTCATACGCTAAAAAGAGACCTCCTTATGTACATTTTATCCGTAAAGATTGAAAAAGAATTGAAGAACGACCACATCAAATTTATATCAAAATGTTTTCCAACATTTTTCTTTCAAAAATGTTCCGATCACTTCTTCATTTTCGCCTTCATAGAATGCTACTAACTTCTGTTTGAATTCAGGTACATGTTCTTCTGGGATAACCAAAAAACCTTGCCCATGCGAAATCAAATAATGATTTGCAAATATCACAGATGCTCTTTTATTACCATCGATAAAGACTTGCGTCCTTTTAGGGAACTTATTTGTGAAAATTCTATCAAAAAAGTTCCCTAAAACGCAATAGAAAATAGGGGACTTTCTGCAGGCACTCCTTCAGATATGTATATTTCCCGTTGCTGTACGTAAAATCATGGGAATCAAGTCTGGTCGATTCCGTCTCATTCCTGTATGCTGCATAAGTCTCTTCTGAAAACCGAAGCCAAGCCTATTACCATTTTATGCGAACCACACACGCAAATCACATACTTTTTGAAGAAGAAAAATTTGCAAACGCACAACGCAATACGCTTTTCATGATTTATAATAGACAGATACATACAGATTTTGATTTTACTTGCAAGGGAGTGCAGATTCCGCTTCAACTGCACGCGAATTCCGCTAAGACCTGCATATGAGATTCCGGTTCATCTGCACGCATTTCCGATACAACTGCACGCCATTCCGC
>JAGHVD010000039.1 GCA_018064475.1 Candidatus Scatonaster coprocaballi | reverse complement strand
AGCAAAAAAATAACGGGTATCTGATCAAGAAATGAACAGATACCCGTTTATAGGACTTATTTCAGGCGAGAAAGCCTAATTTTTGAAGCCGTATTTTCATCAGTTTTCGATGCTGAAAACCCTTGATATTACTGGCTTTTTTGCTTAATTCTGCGAGTCTTTAATTGCAGCCTGTGCAGCAGCCAAGCGAGCGATCGGAACACGGAATGGCGAGCAGGATACGTAATCCAGGCCAATCTGGTGGCAGAACTCTACGGACGTCGGGTCACCGCCGTGCTCACCGCAGATACCGATGTGCAGGTTCGGGTTAACCGGCTTACCGAGATCGATTGCCATCTTCATGAGCTTACCTACGCCGTTCTGATCAAGACGTGCGAACGGGTCAGACTCGAAGATCTTGGACTCATAGTAAGCATCGAGGAACTTACCGGAGTCATCACGGGAGAAACCGAATGTCATCTGTGTCAAGTCGTTGGTACCGAAGCAGAAGAATGCAGCCTCGGAAGCGATCTCATCAGCGGTCAATGCAGCACGTGGGATCTCGATCATGGTACCTACTTCGTACTTGAGGTCAGAATTTGCTGCTGCGATCTCAGCATCTGCTGTCTCAACAACAACCTTCTTTACATACTTGAGCTCCTTGATGTCGCCGATGAGCGGGATCATGATCTCCGGCTCGATTGCCCAATCCGGATGATTCTTCTTCACGTTCATAGCAGCGCGGATCACAGCCTTGGTCTGCATCTTTGCGATTTCAGGATAGGTAACAGCCAGACGGCATCCACGGTGACCCATCATTGGGTTGAACTCGTGGAGAGACTCAGTCATTGCCTTGATCTCTTCTACGCTCTTGCCCTTTGCGTCAGCGAGCTTCTTGATATCAGCCTCTTCTGTTGGTACGAACTCATGAAGCGGCGGATCCAGGAAACGGATAGTTACCGGATAACCTTCCAGTGCCTCGTAGAGAGCCTCGAAGTCACTCTGCTGCATCGGCAGGATCTTCTCGAGTGCTTCTTCTCTTTCTTCAACTGTCTCGGAGCAGATCATCTCACGGAAAGCATCGATTCTTCCGTCACCGAAGAACATGTGCTCTGTACGGCAAAGACCGATACCCTCAGCACCCAGCTCACGAGCCTTCTTTGCATCCTTAGGTGTATCTGCGTTTGTTCTAACCTTGAGGCGACGGAACTTGTCAGCCCATGCCATGATGCGGCCAAATTCACCTGCGATCGTTGCATCAACTGTCGGGATGATGCCGTCGTAGATCTTACCTGTAGAACCGTCGATTGAGATCTCATCACCTTCGTGATATTCCTTACCAGCCAGTTTGAACTTCTTGTTTGCTTCGTCCATATCGATTGCAGAGCAACCGGATACACAGCAAGTACCCATACCACGTGCAACAACTGCTGCGTGAGAGGTCATACCACCACGAACGGTGAGGATACCCTGAGAAGCCTTCATACCTTCGATGTCTTCCGGAGAAGTCTCGAGACGTACGAGAACGACCTTTTTGCCTTCTGCCTTCCAAGCCTTTGCATCTTCAGCTGTGAAGACGATCTGGCCGCAAGCAGCTCCTGGGGAAGCACCCAGAGCCTGAGCGATTGGAGTAGCATCCTTCAATGCCTTCGCATCGAACTGCGGGTGCAGAAGTGTATCGAGGTTACGAGGATCGATCATGGCAACTGCTTCTTCTTCTGTTCTCATGCCTTCGTCAACGAGGTCACAAGCAATCTTCAGTGCAGCCTGAGCGGTTCTCTTACCATTTCTTGTCTGGAGCATATAGAGCTTACCGTGTTCAACTGTGAACTCCATATCCTGCATATCTCTGTAGTGATTCTCGAGGATAGAGCATACTTCTGTGAACTGCTTGAATGCTTCTGGGAATTTCTCCTGCATCTCAGCGATCTTCATCGGTGTACGAACACCTGCTACAACGTCCTCGCCCTGTGCATTGGTCAGGAACTCACCGAAGAGGCCCTTGTCACCGGTTGCAGGGTCACGTGTGAAAGCAACACCGGTACCGCAATCGTCACCCATGTTACCGAATGCCATAGACTGTACGTTAACTGCTGTACCCCAGGAATAAGGGATATCGTTGTCACGACGGTAAACATTCGCACGCGGGTTGTCCCAAGAACGGAATACAGCCTTGATCGCGCCCATGAGCTGTTCCTTCGGATCAGTCGGGAAGTCAACGCCGATCTTGGACTTGTACTCAGCCTTGAACTGGTTAGCCAGTTCCTTGAGATCGTCAGCTGTCAGCTCAACGTCCTGCTTCACGCCCTTCTCAGCCTTCATCTTATCGATGAGTTCTTCGAAGTACTTCTTACCAACTTCCATAACTACATCGGAATACATTTGGATGAATCTTCTGTAGCAGTCCCAAGCCCAACGCGGGTTGTTGGACTTCTTTGCGATAACGTCAACAACTTCCTCATTCAGACCGAGGTTCAGGATGGTATCCATCATACCCGGCATGGAAGCTCTCGCACCGGAACGTACAGAAACGAGGAGCGGGTTCTCCAAGTCACCGAATTTCTTTCCGGTGATCTCCTCCATCTTTCCAATGTACTCCATGATCTGTCCGAAAATCTCGTCATTGATCTGACGTCCGTCTTCGTAGTACTTGGTACAAGCTTCTGTGGTGATCGTGAATCCCTGTGGAACAGGAAGTCCCAGGTTGGTCATCTCAGCAAGGTTTGCGCCCTTACCGCCGAGGAGCTCACGCATGTTGCCATTGCCCTCAGAAAATAAGTAAACATATTTGGTCATTGTTTAGCCCGCCTTTCAAAATTTAATTGCTTCTAACTATATTCTTGAGTTCTTTTACGGTAAAAGAACTGAAAAACCTTCATATGTGTTCGAATTAGAAATCGAACTTACCCTCGAAGAACTCATTGAGCTTATCGATTGGGAAACGGATGTTGCCCGGCTCGTACTCGACGTTCTTCATGGAGTCACGCTCACGAATAGTGACGCAGTTATCGTTCTCAGAATCGAAGTCGTAGACGACGCAGTACGGTGTACCGATCTCGTCCTGTCTTCTATAACGCTTACCGATGGACTGTCTGTCATCAAATTCGCACATATACTTCTTGGAAAGATCGGCGAAGATGGCTTCTGCCTTCTCAGAGAGCTTCGCAGAAAGAGGGAGTACACCGATCTTGATTGGAGCCAGGAACGGATGGAAGTGCATAACTGTACGAACATCCGGCTTCTCTTCCGTACCGATATTCTCTTCGTCGTATGCGGAGCAGAGGAATGCCAGTGTGACACGGTCTGCGCCGAGAGACGGCTCGATGACGTATGGTACGTACTTCTCGTTCTTGTTTGGATCGAAATACTGCAGATCCTGCTTACTGTGTTCCATGTGCTGCTTCAGGTCGTAGTCCGTACGGTCTGCAATACCCCAGAGCTCGCCCCAGTCTGTGAATGGGAAAGCAAACTCGAAGTCTGTCGTCGCCTTGGAATAGAAAGCCAGTTCTTCTTTCGCATGGTCTCTTGTACGAAGTTCCTCAGCCTTGATACCGAGGGAAAGGAGCCACTGATAGCAGAAATCCTTCCAGTACTGGAACCAGTCAAGGTCAGTGCCCGGCTCGCAGAAGAACTCAAGCTCCATCTGCTCGAACTCACGAGTTCTGAAGATGAAGTTACCCGGTGTGATCTCATTACGGAAAGATTTACCGATCTGTGCAATACCGAACGGGATCTTCTTTCTTGTGGATCTTTGGACATTGCTGAAGTTTACGAAGATACCCTGTGCAGTTTCCGGACGGAGATATACTTCTGAAGAAGAATCTTCCGTAACACCGATGAACGTCTTGAACATCAGGTTGAACTTACGGATATCGGTAAAGTTGTGACCGCCGCAAGTCGGACAAGGGATGTTCTTGTCCTTAATGTAAGCGACAAGGTCTTCTTCCTTCATGCCCTCAACGGACACGTCAGTAATACCATTCTCTTTGTTGTAGTCCTCAACAAGGTTGTCTGCTCTGTGTCTTGCACGGCACTGCTTACAGTCGATGAGCGGATCGGAGAAACCACCCACGTGACCGGAAGCCACCCAAGCTCTTGGGTTCATGATGATGGCAGAATCCAGTCCTACATTGTAAGGACTTTCCTGTACAAACTTCTTCCACCATGCTGCTTTGACGTTATTCTTCAGCTGGACACCCAGCGGGCCGTAGTCCCATGAATTGGCAAGGCCGCCATAGATATCAGAACCTGGGAATACGAAGCCTCTTGTTTTAGCAAGCGCAACGATACGCTCCATGGATTTCTCAGTGGACATCAGGCTTCCTCCTCATCCGAAGCATCCTCTGCTTCTTCGATTTCTTCGGAAACCTCTTCAGCTACTGCTTCTTCGTTTGCGGATTCTTTCGCATTCTCTTCGGACTCAGCCTTGTTCTCAAAGCCTTCACCCAAAGCTTCGTTATCCAGGCGAGCCTGGTTCTCCGCAGCTTCTTTGGCCAGACGACGAGCTTCCTCGATTTCCGGACGAAGCGGAACATACGGAGTATGCAGTCCCTCTACACCGATTACTTTATCTGCTGCAATTTCCTTGCAAGCCAGGGTAACATAGCTCGGTGTCGGATCTTCCACCATCGGCTGTGCGCCATCCACCAACTGGCGGGCACGCTTGGCAACCAGCATACACAGGGAATACCGGCATTCGGCCTTTGGTAACAATTCTTCTACAGACGGATCAACTAACATTTTTCTTTCCTCCCTTGCAATTGACCTTCGTAACGCTTCTGTTTCTCTTCTTTATTTGGCAAGCAGTGTCTCCACTGCATCGCTTCTTCTTTGGTACCGGCAACTCTCTGCCAGCATAATGGCGGCAATCTCTTCCGCCGCCTGTTCTACGGTTCGGTTCGTCACCACGTAATCGAACTTCGGTGCACTCTCGATCTCGCCTCGAGCATTCGCCATACGCTGCTCGATCACATCTTCTTTCTCCGTACCACGTCCGGTCAGCCGGTTCTGAAGTTCCGTCATGGACGGGGGTAGAAGGAAGATGGTCACAGTCTCATCGAACTTCTCCTTCAGCGCAAGACTTCCCGCCACAGTCAGGTCAAGAAGCACGTTCTCACCGCCACGGGACATCGTCAGAAGCGGTGTCAGCGGGGTGCCGTAGTAGTTGCCTACATACTGGTCGTACTCGATGATCTCACCTTCCGCAATCAGCTTCTCAAATTCTTCTCGGGTCCGGAAGTAATATTCCACACCATCCTGCTCCGTACCACGCGGTGCACGAGAAGTCACAGAGATCGACTGACCACAGTCCGGCAGCATCTCGCGAAGCTTCGCAATTACAGTTCCCTTGCCGACACCGGATGGTCCGGAAATCGAGACGATCAATCCATTACTCATGTTCTGTCTCCTTTCCCTCATCCTGCGCTTTCGAAAGCGCAGTAGAAATCTCCTCAGGTGTCAGTGCCGACAACACGATGTGACCACTGTCCGTCACCAGTACGGCCTTGCTCTTCTTGCCCGAAGAACAGTCCACCAGTGCACCACGGTCACGTGCGTCCTGCACCAATCTGCGGATCGGCGCCGAGTCAGCACCGGCCACACAGACCAGTCGCCCACTTGCCACCATATTTCCAAATCCGATATCTACAAAAGCCATGTATTCTGCTTCTTTCCTACTTTGTTTTACTAATTTCTACATGCACACTGTGCACGTTCTATCTGGCAAAAGCACCCGCTTACACGAGGTTCTGGATCTGTTCGCGGATCTTCTCGAGCTCCGTCTTCATGTCCAGCACGTGGTTCGTGATGGTCAGGTCGTTCGCCTTCGAACCGATCGTATTCACCTCACGGTTCATCTCCTGAAGGATGAAGTCCAGTCGCTTACCGATACTACCCTTCGCACGGAGTGTCTCGCGGAGCTGTGTCATATGACTGGACAGACGGGTCAACTCTTCATCGATGGCACACTTGTCTGCAAAGACAGCCACTTCCGCTTCACGTCTTGCTTCGTCATAGACGAGGTTCGCCTTATCGTCCAGAAGCTCCTCCATACGAGCCATCAGACGTTCACGATATTCCTGTGGGACCAGTGGCGCACGAAGAAGGATCGCGGCGTGGTAACGCTCGAACGCATCCACTTTGGTCTGAAGATCATCGACCAGTTTCTCGCCTTCGATCTCGCGCATACGAACCATGTCATCAATGGCACCATCCAGCACCGGCAGCAGTTCTGCGCCGGCTTCCTCCGGGGTCAGACTATTTGCACGTGCAACCAGTACGTCGGGGAAACGCGCAAACTGGAATGCATCTGCATCGTCATCACGGCCGGTTAATTCAGCCACTTTCTTCACAGCATCGGAATAGGCTTTTGCTAAGCCCTCATTGAGCTCCACGGTCTGATTACCGTCGCCCACATCCTCAATGGTTACGAAAACGTCGATCTTGCCTCGCAGGAGTCGATCGGAGATCTTCTCGCGGATCTTATTCTCCAGTGAGATATAGCCTCTCGGCATGCGAACAGAAATGTCGCAAAAACGGTTGTTTACTGATTTAATTTCAACAAGATATCGGCGCGTTGCATAGACAGCTTCCGCGCGCCCATAGCCGGTCATGCTAATTGCCATGAGATGTTCCCCGTTTCCGTAAAGTCGAAATGCGCGTCCCCTGCAAAGCCCTGCGGGAACGCGTTTTTTTCGTGTATAGAATTATATTACAGGGCAGAAAATCGCGCAAGTGCCAAATTTCGCATTTATCTTACAGCCGCAACGATTTCAAGAAATTTTCACCGGCTTAAAATGCAGATAATCTGCCGCCACCAGCTGGTATTTCACACCATTTTTCTCGCCGTTATATGCCTTCAGGTGTCCGCGTCCATGAAGATGTCCATAGATACACAGGTCGATATGATGGCGTTCAAGTGCCGTAGTAAAGCCATTCTCACGGTTTGGATCGTAGATCGGTGGGTAGTGCAACATGGCCACTTTCATGAGATTCTCGTCCTCGCACTTCGCCGCAGCATCCGCAAGTGAGCGCTCTAATCGTCCGACTTCCCGCACATAGATCTTCTGGTCGGCTTCTTTGCTTTCCGGATTCTCCGGAAGGAGCCAGCCGCGTGTCCCGGCCACCAGCACGTTCTCCACCACAAATCCATTGTTCTTCAGGACCTTCATTGTGTGAAGCCCGTGTTCCGCCATGAAATCTTCCACTTTCTTATTGGTGCCCCACCAGTAGTCGTGATTGCCTTTACTGAGGATCTTCATGCCGGGGAGTTGGTCTAAGAATGTGAGGTCTGCCAGTGCCTCCTCCATCGAGATGCCCCAGGAGATATCCCCCGGAATCAGCACAGTGTCCTCCGGGCCAATCGCATCCCGCCATGCTTCTTCCAGTCTCGCCACATAGTCCTGCCAGCCCGCGCCAAATACGTCCATGGGCTTATTCGTGGTCAACGATAAATGAAGATCAGCGATGGCAAAAACACTCACAACGGTCGTTCTCCTTTACTTACATCTTCTTTCATCATACCACACCCTGGGAGCAAGTGCTTTTACCGCTCTTGATGGAAATGTTGGTAGATGGCTTCCGCGTCCTTGGCCGTAATCCGTTCCACCTTCTGAATTTCCTCGATGGACGCTTCGGAGATAGCCTTGATGGAACCGAACGCCTTCATCAGGTTCTTGCGCTTGGCCTGACCGATCCCAGGGATCGTCTCTAGTGAATACGTGAGGTTACGCTTCTTACTTAACTTACGCTGGTAGCTAATGGCGAATCGGTGTACCTCATTCTGCACCGCCGTCACCATTCGATACAGCGCCAACATCTCTTCATCGTCGCGCGCCTCTTCTGCAAGGTTGATGGACACCCCGTCACGATTCACCAGTCCATGTGTCTGGTGTCGGCGATCCTTCACCATACCTGCCAATTGCACCTGATCTTCCAAGTGCAATTCCTGCAGCACTTCGTAGATGGCATTCACCTGTCCCATACCACCATCGGCCAGAATCAGGTCCGGCATCTTGGCGAACTTATCATCACCAGTATGCGTGAAGCGGCGCGTCAGGATCTCCCGCATGGAAGCATAATCATCCTGCCCCTCCACCGTCTTGATCTGGAAGAGACGGTACGCGGATTTGTCCGGACGCCCGTCCGTAAAGACGATCATGCCGCCGCAACGGTCATCATTTCCTAGGTTACTGATATCGTATGACTCGATACGAGTCGGTACATCACGAAGCGACAGTTTCTCTTTCAACAATTTCAACGCCGTCTCGATGCTCTGATTCGAGACACCGACACGTAGAATTCTTCTTCGCAACGCTTCTTTGGCATTGGCATCCGCCAGTTCCAGAAGTCGCGCACCATCGCCACGCTGTGGGACATGGACACTTACTTTGTGGCCGGCCATCTCGGAGATTGCCGCCTCCACTGTATCGTGGTCCTCGAGGTCGATTGCAACCAGAATCTCCTTCGGAATATTCGAAGCCGTAGGATAGTACTGCATGAGGAATGCCTCCAGAAGGCTCTCTTCCGTCTCCTCATCGTCTTTAAGAAAATAGGTAGAAGAGCCAATGATACGGCCTTCACGAAGCTCCAGTTTACGGAAGCAGATCTCCCCTGCATCGCGGAAGAATCCCACCGCATCGCGGTCCGACTCTCTGGCGAAAGACACATTCTGCTCGGCCATGACTGCCTTCAAGGCCTGAAGTCGGTCACGGTACACTGCTGCACGCTCGAAGTCCAGATTCTCGGAAGCCTCATCCATCTGCGCCTGCAGATCGCGAAGGATACCATCGTACTTTCCCTCGAAGAACATACAGATATTCTCCATGACCTTCCGGTACTCGGCCGCAGACACCCCACCCTGACACGGCCCAACACAACGGCCGATGTGGTAATTCAAGCATGCGCGTTCTTTTCCAATATCTCGGGGCAAGACTTTCCGACAGGTCTTCGTTGGGAAAATGTCTCGCAAAGCCTGTAGCGCGCGAAATAGGTCTCCGCTCAAGAACGGCCCGTAGTATCGCGCGCCCTGGAGATTCTTGTCCGGTCGGAAGACCTTCATGATACGTGGATATTCTTCCTGCATGGTAATGCAGACATATGGGAACCCTTTATCGTCACGAAGAAGAATGTTGTAGTGAGGCTGGTAGCGCTTAATCAGGTTACACTCGAGAAGCAGGGCCTCTAGTTCGCTTGCCACGACCACATATTCGAAATCCGCCACATGAGAGATCATGGCCATAACTTTGGCATTGCCCTTCGGGTGCTTGCCGAAATAGCTACGTAGTCGGTTGCGCAGATTCTTCGCTTTTCCCACATAAATGACAGAATCCGAGGCGTCCTTCATCAGGTACACTCCCGGATCCGTAGGTACTATGTCTAATCTGGCGTCAAATGTTGGTGTGCCGTCCCCAATCATCAGATCTTCGGATCTTTCAGATATCCGATCAATGTCTCAAGTGCATCGTCCTGATCTTCGCCATCCGCAGAAACCTCAATCTCCGCTGCATTCTCGATACCCAGAGACATGACACCAAGAAGACTCTTTGCATTGGCTCTTCTTCCGTTTCTGGTCAGATAGATGCTGCTCTTAAACGCAGAAGCCTTCTGAATTAAGATGGCCACTGCCTTCATCTGGATTGCTTCGTCACACTGGAAAGTAACTGTCTGAGAAACCATGTTATCTCCTCCTCGAGGTTCATATATTCAAGGCCTATGAGTGCCACAAGCCCTAGTATTCAACTTATAGAAAAAGTATATGAACACTTCATATTAATGTCAATGATTTGCGAGGAGTCGGGATAATTTTCGTTTTTCTGTATTAAGAAGCTCTGCTTCATGTCAGTTTTATTGTCAATTTGTCAAACAGAAAGCCTGAACAGGATGGCATCGTCCTTGGGTGAGGCGTAGTAATTCTTCCGCCGGCCCACTTCCTCGAACCCGAAAGCACGGTAAAGATGAATCGCCGCCTCGTTCTCCGACCGCACCTCCAGATGGATCGTCGCGATGCTTTTTCCTTGGCAGAAGCACTTGATCTCTTGGAGAATTTCTCGTCCGATGCCTTGTCTTCGATACTGCTGCTTCACCGCGACGATAGCGATCTCCGCCTCATCCAGCACATATTGTAGGGCGAAATACCCGACGATATCCTTTGTCTCCTGATCTCTAGCCACGACGAGCGTCCGCACCTGCTCATCCGAAGCAAATGCCCACAGAGAATTCTCGCTCCACGGGTCGGGAAAAGAAGCCGCCTCAATCTCATGAATCGAAGCGATATCTTCAAATGTAGCCGGCCGATAACAAATCTCCATACTCACTCCTCAAGGCATTCCTTCTGGCAGACGCTCTGCTCGTTCACTTCTCCGGATCCGTCGTACTATAGTACTTGATTGGGATATTCTGGGTATCCTTCCCCTGTTCCTTGGCGGTGCGCTCGGCCTGTGTCTTCGCACGATATACCGGCATCAACGCCGCCGGCGGGAACATCTCATAGAGTGTCGCAGCCGCCTGCTCACAATCTGCCTCCAGATGTGCGTCAGCAAGTCTTGCCCGTGCCGTATGCTCCGCGATTTCTGCCACAGACTCTGCACGGATCTCATCCGCATCTTCCCGCACTTCCACGCCGCGCATCACGTCCGCCAGCATGCGTCCGCCATTGCCCACCGTCAAGATGCGCACGTCTTCCGGCTGAAGACCGTTCTGCGCTGCATATTCCGCACGCCAGGCTTCCGTTGCTTTCGCAATCTCCGTCACATCATCTGCCCGCTCACGAAGCACTTCCTTATCGTGAAGGAAGCCCGCCGCCCACGCGCGCTGATTACGGCAGTCGATCATGGCCAGCACCAATGCCTCTTCCTTCCGGCACGGCCACGCCAGTGCCCGCAGAGAAGATACCGGAATCGCCGCTTTCTCAGCCACCAGTGCCATCGTCTTCACCGCACTCACGCCGATTCGGATACCGGTAAAAGAACCCGGTCCGACGGTGCTGGCTACGGCATCGAGTGTTGCGTAGTCCATATGGTTTGCTTCCATCAGTTCGTGAACCTGAGGCATGAATGTCTGAGAATGTGTCAATCCATCATTACGGAAGCGCGCATCCACCAGTTTGCCGTCTTCCCACAGACAGCTCGAAGAAGCTTTGTTCGATGTATCACAAGCCAGTATCTTCAAACTTCATGCCCTCCTGTTCCATCACTGCTCTTACTTCATCCATCCGCGATACGTCCTGTTCTGCGAAACGAATCAGGATCTCTCTTTCGCTTCCGAAGCCCGAGATCTCGAACTCGATTCGATCCTTCGGCAAAGCATCCTCGATCACCTTGCTCCACTCGATCATGCAGACCCCATCTCGCTGGAAGTACTCGTCTAATCCCGCATCGTAGAAATCATCGCTACCGGTCAGACGATACGTGTCGAAGTGGAAGAGTCTCGGCACGCCCTGCGTGTCGTTGTATTCATTGACGATGGTGAACGTCGGACTCGTCACGCGGGAGCGCAATTGCATACCACGCGCTACGCCTCGTGTAAAAGCTGTCTTGCCTGCACCAAGGTCGCCGTCCAAGGTGATCACGTCGCCGCTTTGCACCTTCGCGCCCAGCACCTCACCCAGTCGTTCGGTCATCTCCACTGATGAACTATGTGTCCGCCATTCCACGTCTTTCTCTATCCTTCCTATGCGCACTTTCAGTACGTGCGCCAATATTCGTGTCCGTCACATTATACACGTTTCCGTTAAGAATTGAAGTAACCACACCTCACAGACGTTCTGCACGATGGTCGAATACGATCCTTCCATTTCCAATCACCAGTTTCACACGGCTCTCCAGCGTCAGCGGATCCCCATCCACCAGCACAAGATCGGGTGCTTTTCCCGAAGAGATCGTACCATATCGGTCACTCACGCCGAGGATCTCCGCAGCCGTCTTCGTGATTGCCTCGATGGCCATCTGCGAGGGCATACCGCCTTTCTTGGCCAGCGCTGCAGACAGTGGCAAATACTGCTCCGGCACCTCCGGATGGTCCGTCATGATGGATACCGGAAGCCCTGCTTTGGCCAGAATACCCGCTGTCGCTAGCGTCATATTCCGAAGTTCCGGCTTACAACGTTCGCCGATCACCGGCCCCACAATGATACCCATCATCTTGCCGCCGGCCGGGACTCCAGCAAGGGCATGGATACCTTTACCACGGTTCTCCGCTTGGCCTGCGTCATACTCTTCACGAAGCACATCAGCAATCAAGTGACCCTCCGTGCAATGGTCCAACGTATATTTCAGATTGAATTCATTGGCCACGCGGATCGCCGTCAGAATATCGTCCTGTCGGTGTGCATGGATCTTCAGCGGTTTCTCGCCCAAGATGACCGGAATCATCGCCTCGAGCTCCATATCCTTCTCGAAAATATCCGGCCGGTCCGGCTTGTCCTCCGCATTCTCTAGGAAAGCCCGGTGGTACTCCGCCCACTTCTCTTCGGACTGTTGCTTCTTCTCATAGTATTCGATGGTCTCCGTCAGTACCCCACGCAGAAGCGCCGCGTTGCCCATACGGGTCTGGGGCGACTTATTCTCCTTGGCATAGCACATCTTCGGATTCTCCCCCAGCGCCGCCTTCATGGCAATGTAGGGATCAACGATCGCACGGTCCACTGTCCGCTCATAGGTTCGCAGCAGTGCGAACTGCCCCCCGATAATATTCGCGCTACCGGGGCCGGTCGCAACCAATGTCACGCCCGCTTCGTAAGCTTCCTGGAAGCATGGATCTGCGTTATGAATGCCATCGATGGCACGAAGATCCGGTGAGATCGGTGACACGATCTCGTTACCGTCACACCCCTCATCCGAAAGGCCATCGTCGAAAAGTCCGAGATGGGAGTGTGCATCGATGAACCCAGGATACAGTCTTGCACCATTGGCATCGATATAGTCTTTCTCTTCTCCCTTACGGATCGCTGACTGACCGCCGTCTTTCTTCCAGCCAAAACCTTCACCAACTTCTATGATCTTCTCACGATCCAGAACCACATAGCCGTTATGAATCGGCTGTTCCTGTTCCATCGTATAGACTTCTGCATTATAGATAATCATGTGTTTTCCCTCATCTTCTAAGCTTTCGTTCATTGTAGCAGATTTTCATAGTCAAAGATATGAAGGTGTGTACTTTTCATATGTGATAACGAATAATCGAATCAGCCAGTGACGGCAGAGAAAAGCCGAGTTATTTTTCCTTATATTCTCTATACATCTTTACTATTTTTGTATAAGATGAGCGTATGGTTAACAATATTGACTGAAATAAGGTTGTTTGGGAGGGATATTATGGAAATGAATAATCAGGACACTTCAAGTGCTGCCACGATTCTAGATTCAAAGAAAGTACATTTTAATTATCTTGGCAGTCGGCTGAATCTAATGTTCTACTGTTCCATTATTTCGCTGATTGTTGGTGTGATCGGGCAAATACTCTCACGTACAGGGAATCCCAGCGCAGGAACAATTGCAGGTATTATCCAGATTGTATTGGCTCTAGCATATGGCATCTTGATTTGCACACTGAATTCTATTGATGATTCGTTTGTGGTCCCTGGCGTTTGCTATATCTTCGCAGAAATCCTCAGTTTTCTAGGTGACTACACTTCATCCGTGGGGGCGCTCCTCCTTGTTCTTCTTGTGGCCCTCGTCTGCTCTCTTGTTTATATCTTCCGGTTTGTCAACAATTTAGCAGATTGGCTGGATATCGCAGGAAGTTATCGTGGCGACAGTTGGCGTTTGTATCTGAAGTTCTTCGTTGCGATATATGTTGCATTCTTCGCCGCAATTGTTTTTTATGTCCTATCTTGGTTAGGACTCGCGGCACTTGTCTTGATCTTGGCAGCTATTGGCATAATTGTTCTTGGTATCATCCAATTTGTTCTGCTCAAATCATCCGCAAATGATTGTTTGGCATATACTCCGCGTGTCCCCCAAAATAGCCATCCTCTTTCTTCCGCGACGAACGCTTCAGCAAAGAACGCTGCACCAAGAGGCTGGATGTGTACTTGTGGAACATTTAATGCAGGTTTTGCGCCAATATGCAAATGTGGTAAAAGGAAGTCTGAGGTGGTCACGGAAAAACCGCAGAATATGGGTAAACTTGAAAACGATCAGGCAGTCAATCAGACTCCAACTAGAAGAGATGCCATAAAGAAAGAACAGGAGACCGTCCGCCTTCTGAAAGAGTATAAGGATCTTCTGGATAGCGGTGTCTTGTCTCAGGAAGAATTCGATCAGAAGAAGGCAGAGTTACTGAAGTAGACCTTCATCTATCTGAGACGATGATTCGAGAGGATGTCTATTTCTTAGTCAAGTTATCACGTTCGTACTTTCAATCACATATGGAATAGTGTGAATTACAATAGAGGAGACTTTCTCAAAAGTGACGATTCACTTTGAGGAAGTCTCTTCTCTTTATAGTAAACATATATGCGTATGCCAATTGGCTATTTTCAACTCTGTAGTTGAGATTTATAAACCGCTGATAAAAGAATACCATACCAGCACTTTAATGGCACTAGCCTGATGCCTCTACCTGATCTAATTCAGGCTACTTTCAGTTTGGTGATCTGTTCTCTTTCCTTTATCCGGACCTCACGAATGCATCCCAGCTTGATTATCTGGTACGCCGCATTTACATCCGCGTTAATGCAGATGCCGGTGTTGCTTCTGAACAGACCTCTCCGGATCCTCCGATTCCTGTCATAGTATGCCGCATCCGGGATCTCTCCATCAAGATAACTCGTTCCGCTGGTGTAGCTCTCAGAGACGATCCTGACTTCGATCCCTACCAGTCTTGCCTTGTAGGAAATCATGTCGACAAGCATCTTGTAAGGGATGGATACGAAGTTCTGGTTTGTTTTGTTTCCCATATCGCTATTTTGTTTCCATCCATGGTTATTGCCGACGACTATGACTCCCACACCTGAGGCTTCTGCCAGATCCACGATCTTCCTGCTTGCCTTGTGCAGATAGTCCTTGATCTTCCTGTTTCTCTTTTCCGTCAGTCTCTCTATCCTTCTCGTTATGTCACGCTTGTTACTTGTCTTGGCCTCCTTCTGTAAGCGTGCTCTTGCTTTGTTGAAATACTGGTTTATTGATTTAATTGGACGTCCGTTCACGATCACGGGTGTCATCTCCGAATCCCATACCGCTGCGATGAGATTGTTCACTCCCAGATCGATGCCCATAACGGTATCCGAGCCAGCCTTTTCCGCTTCCTGTTTCTCATACAGAAGAGAAACAAGAATGACATCCTTGCAGATCGTTATTCGGATCTGCCGGATGTTTCCGTGCCTGGCACGGATATGAATACCACTTAAGAACTTCGGCATCCGTATATTGCCTTGTTCATCCACATGGAAGTTCTGGCTCGTGATAACAAGCGCACCTCTCCCATCTTTGGAATCCAGATATCCGGGTGCATGGGGACGGCCCAGGAACTTGCCTGGGGAACGGGCATACTCTGAAACGGACATGTAGAAAGACTTCCACTCCCTGCATTTCTCCTGGATACAGATCTGGCTGCAGGTAGCATAGGGGACAGCCTTGTACTCGGAAGTGCCTTTAAGATACCAGCTGAGGAAGTATGCATCTGCAATGAAACTGTTCTCTGCATCTACATATCGGAGTTCCTTCTTTCCCGGACGGCTACAGTTATATCTTCTAATACCATCGTTGACAGTATCAAGCATATCCTGTTCCCACTCTTCTAACTCGTTACCTGACTTCAGTTTGGTATGGATACGGTAGCACTGCCTGATCAGGTAATTGACAGCGTTGGAAAGGTTCTTCACCAGATAGCAATAGATATCGATCTCAGAACCAAGGTCTTTATTCTTCCTGACCTTGATCCTGTGTTCTTCTGAAAGTATCATGTTCACACCTCCAGGGAGGGTAACGGGGACCGTGAAGAGATATCCTTATTCCGGACAGAGATGCCGGCACTTAACATCCGGGCGAACAGCTGCCCCAGTGTCTCTTCACTTTTTCTTCTGTTATTGGCTATAAGGTTATTCCACACGATATAGTTCCCAAGATGTTTGGTCGAAACTCCATGGAACCTTCCTATGAATTCCTTCAGGGTTCTGTGATAGGCATTGATACGCTGTATTCCATAGGAGATACCATCCCGAACAGAGATATGGCTATCTGTATCCATCTGGATAAGATGGATAGACTTGCTCCTCGAGAAGGCCCTGTATGCCTCTTCATTGTCAGTACACAGTGTCGAATCAGGCGCGATGATGCCATCGAATACAGTAGAAATGCAGGAAGAACTCGGCTTCCCCAGTTTAGCAGGTCTGGCATAGGAAATACCGGATGCATCTACTGCACACGGCACACAGACTTTCTCGGAAGAAAGCCCCTTAGCATGGGTGTCGTTTCCTCTCTTATGTGCCTTTCTCGGCATGGTGAAAGTCTTGCTGTTCTTGTGATTCCCTTTGTAGGATACATTAAAGAAGGTCTCGTCAGCCTCGACTGTACCATCCAGATATACTTTGTCTGTAACTTCACGCAATGCATCGAGGATCTTGTGTCTCCATGAGAATGCAGTCTGCATGGAGATACCGCACTCTTCCGAAGACTCTTTCAACGTCTTCTTGTCCAGCATGCACTTCAGGTATTTGACCCATGTACTCATTCTCTTTCTGGTTCCGGAAGTGATCGTATTGGAACCGGGGATGAAGGATTTCCCGCAATCCCGGCACAGGAAGCGCTGGGTGCCGTCTTTCCGTTTCCCGTTCCTGACTACATGGTCGCCTTTGCAATAGAGGCAGGAGAGGCTTTCGCCCATCCTTGTTTCGATAAGGAAGTCCTGGACGGTTTCTTCCCGCACATCGACATCGTTCGATACCTTGGAATAGAACACGACACGGTCTCCAAACGGAAGCTTACGATATGCAGTTATTACGTCCTTCAGTTCTGACATAACCCGACTCCATGTGAAATACTTGACTCCATTATACAGAACATCTGTTCGAGCGTCAACCACTAAACTGAAATAAGCCT
>JAGHVD010000089.1 GCA_018064475.1 Candidatus Scatonaster coprocaballi | reverse complement strand
TTATTATATTTTGCGATTTCCCCTTTCAAATTTCCAACACTACTTATAAGTTCATCTATCTTTCTATTAACTCCACCTAAATGTTCTTTTGAATACTCAGTAGTAAAATATGAATCTATTGCTGAAAAATCAATTTTCATCTCAGAAAGCAATTTTTCTAGTTCTTTTAAATCGTCCTTATTCACTTTAGAACCATTAAAGTCTCTTATCTTACTAAGCTGAACAAGCAAATGAGTCGACTCTGCATTTAACCTGACTAAATGGGTTTCTAAAGATGAAGTATTACCGTTTGGTCCAAAAAAAGATTTTAATTGAGATATTTTTTCTGCATCTATATATTCACTCAATTCATCTAAAAAAGTAAATATCAGGTTTGATATTTCAACGCTGCTTTTATCAAAACTCTCTGTAAATATTCTATTTCTTTCTTCAGTCTTTTCATCATCATTTGTTGTGCAATATGGACACATGCCTTTTTTCCCAAATTGTTCGTATCCTTGTATTCTCCATGCAGCCCATTTGGTAACACCCTCATCTTCGAAAAATGGTTTCATACTTTCAAGTTCCTTAGGCGGATTAAAATATGCTCCTTTTCCGTCAAGTATTCCCTTTGCACTTCGCTTATCTATTTGCTGATTAGCTCCAACTTTAATTTTACTCAACAAAACTTGTAATTGACTAATCAGTTTTAAAACACTCTCATCCTCAAATATTACAGTCTTCAAGTTATATAACTCGGTATCAACAGCTTCCTTAGCAGCATCATATTCTGGCGTTCTTACCAGAATGTCAAAAGCATTATCCAACACTGAGTTTTTTTGATAAACATACTTCTTAACATATTCATCATTAAACACCATCACATTTTCGCCAGAAACACCAGTAATCAATGGTTGATTATCTTTCTTTTTTACACCATATGGACGTAGTTCTTCTAAACTTCTGCCTTCAGAATAGTATGCAATTGCTTTAGCAATTGTCGATTTTCCACTTCCATTTCTTCCAAAGAAAATATTCATCTTATTATCTTCAATACAAATATCTGCCAATGAAATATTATTACAATTCTCAATATGAATTTGCATTTCTTACCCGCCTCCAGTTTTTTCCAACATACCTATATTATACTTTCAGAACGCTCTTTTTCCCATCAAAAATAACGCCCCAACCATAGGCCAGAGCGTCATAAATCTTCTATATTATATTGCCTTAAACATTTTCTGCGACATCGGTTTCTCATTCATATTTTCAACCTCTGCCTGTGCCTTTCTAAACTCTTCCATTCTCTTCAGTTCTTCCTCTGCATCGTCAAATCCGATATGAGTGTACACATTCATCGTAACACTTATATCAGAATGGCCCATAAGGTACTGAAGTGTTTTAGGATTCATCCCGGCTTTCGCTTGATTACTACAGTAAGTGTGCCTGCATACATGTGGAGTATAGCAAAATGCAAAAGTATTTGAATCTATGCTTGTAATGCCATCAGGAATTGTAACACTCGTCAGTCTCGTATCATATAAAGCAGATGAGCCAATATATGTCACACTGGCAGGAATATTGATATCCGTAAGTTGTATACAAAGACAACAAGCATTATCACCAATGCTTGTTATAGACTCAGGCAAAGTTAGACTATCCAATCGGCTTATATGAAATCTTCTTCTCGTTCGCATACTGTTCAATATAGGAACCTGTTTCAGCGTGAATCATGACATTTCTGCAGCTATCGAAAGCCAGATTGTCGATATAGTGCACGCTATCCTAAGATGATGTTTTCGTAATGGTCCTTGCCAGTATCACGCTCATTGTTATCTGCTTGCATGAACAGCACATATTTCTCATCATCTTTTTTCTGCGGCATATTATGAAGACTGTCGCCACCACCAGTTACCTCTTTCAACTCATCCTCGTTCAATTCGACGAGTTTTGCATTCAAGTCCTTGACCTCTTTCCGGAGTGCGTTCAGTTCGTCTTTGTTTTTCATAAGGCATTACTCCTTTCCTTATTCTGTTATTACTTTATACGAACCAAAAACGCAGAATGCTACTCATTTATGAACAATCAGTATTGCACATGTGAATTCTGCAGACTTCTATAAGCGATGCAGATGGGCAGCCGATCTTCATTGGAGACATCATATCACGCCGTTGTGGCCCATAGAAACATGATGAATTCATCGTCTGTTTCTATGATATATTCATCAACGTATGGATCATCCCACCAGCCACTTATGTTTCTTGACGCTGTAAAGCGGAATCAGTGGGAGGATGATCGGTGTGGACTTCTTGTACTGTTGGTAAGCAGGGTCTGCGCCGTAGTTCTTATCCTGACGGATCTCCAGACGTCGGGCACCGCTGAACATGATGTAGACGATGCCGAGGTAGCCGATGATGGAGATGATCCACTGACCAACGCCGGATAGAGCACCAAATCCGCTGATAAAAATACCGGTCCAGATCACAAGTTCACCGAAGTAATTCGGGCAGCGTACGATTCTAAATAGCCCACTACTGCAGAACTGCTTAGGGTTAAGTTTCTTAGCGTGATTCTTCTGCGCATCCGCAATGCTTTCCAGCAGGATACCCAGTACACTGACACACATACCAACGATCAGCAGAACGTTATCTTCTGAGTCATTCTCGCAACGATAGATCATCGGTGCCATCATCATGAGATAGAGAAGTGCGCAACTCAGCCAGAGCGCAACCTTCACGCCGATGTTCATGCCGCTACCATCGCTGATCTCACCTTTCATTCTTGAATTGTAGGAGGTACGGATCTCACGGTAAAGAAGATAACCGCCCAGGCGGAAACCGTACACTGTCATGATAAGGCCGTATATTAACAGCAACGCGGACATGTTCGAGTGATAGAGCACGATTTCACCGATAGCGATACCGGAAATTGAAAGACCGTAGCCGATGGAAATAAACCAGATATAACGTTTGAAGCCGATCAGGCAAATCACCAATGTGATAACAAACAGAACTAGAATATTCATCGATACGATCATACGATTCTCCCCCTATATGATTGTTGCAGAAACACCTTGAAGTGCTGCAACAAATGATTATTGAACCATTTCTGCAGGAATAGTTTTCCCTTTTATTTCGAGATCCATAGTTGCACATGCATCTGCGACCAATTTCACAGAACAACCTTAAACCACGGCCGCTCTTACAGATGTGTCAACACACAATTAACAAAACTTCACTCATGCAGTTACACTCTCTTCTTTTTTCATAGTATCACAAAATCCGTAGATCCCCAACATTGCCGTAAAGATGACTGAACTATATGTGCTGGATCTCTCCACAACGCCAAACACATCTTTGGGAAGAGCTTGAGAGCCAACCGCATCGAAGAACAATGCTTTCGTAGCGCCATCAGAAATCACTTACTTATTTGCATTTAAAAAGCGATGCCGTTGGGGCATCGCCTTATAGTCATGTAATATCTCTAGAAAATCCTTTGGTTGCATTATATTCTCTTAGTTTCAATCCTTCTTATAGAAAACCAACGTCAGCTTCTCATTGATCACTTCTGTTTTCCCTGTTTGATAGTAACCCATTTTCTCGTATAAATAGCAATTCCCTGTTTCCTGCAAAATAGTATCAAGTTCCCAGTTGCTTTTACCGTGGATTTCTTCTGCCTTCATGATCGCCTTCTGGGCATACTTTCGATTACGATATTCAGGGAGAATAAATAACGGCGAGATCCTTTTGGGCACGTCTTCCGATTGTGGATCGACAACTCGTATAGCGCCTACGGTAACACCATCGTCTTGTATGTAGTAATAATAAGTGAATGGTTGATTTAACCTTGCTATGATCTTCTCGACTTTTTCTGTCGCAGGGCTCGTATCCGTATCCTGATACTTCGCATAGAGTTCCGCAAATGATCTGACCTGCATCTTCCACAGGCTCTCTGCTTCATCTAACCCTATTCTTACCAAGTCTACTGCCATTCAATACTCCTTCTCCGGCACTTTTTTGAAGTCTCCTATGTTGTAGTGAAGAGAACGACGGTTCTCAAATGATGTAAGAGATCTACCCGAATAGGATATTTCTATACGCGCTGGTATAGCCTGGCATAGCGGAATCAAGTTTGTGCCAATATTCTCCTTCGAAGAACAGGCATTTAGACAGATCCGGGCCAAATACGTCTTCGGTCAGCGCCAATCCGAGCGCACGGCAACCGCCGCAACAGTATTTGAACCAGCGGCATTTCGCACACTTCTCATTATGTTCAGCCAAATCTTTGACCGTCGCGCAGACATTTTGTAAATAGGAACTTTCTTTCAGATACTTCTTCAGTCCATCTGTCTTTACGTTTCCGAGGAACCAGTGGTGCTGTTCGTAGTAACCTGACATCTGGTGACAAGGATACAGATTACCGTTCGCGCCGACGGCCACCATGCCACGATTGCCTCGGCAGACCGGAAGCGAATCACGGTATTCTCCCTCACCACATTCTATGGAACTGGGGCGGTAAGTCTTTCTTTGCGGTGCAAGACGAACAAAGTTCCAAACATCGATCTCCATCTTGCAATCCGTCTTCACATACTCGCGCAGGAAGTCCAGCATCGTATCGAAGTATTCTTCCATCGTAAGACACGCATCCCCTGCATTCTGCACCCAGCGTGGTGCTTCTGTCGTTCGGATGATGCGCATCTCACAAACACCCATATCGTTGAGTAACTGGGCAGTTGGAAGCATTGAATGAACGTTCAATCGGTGAACATTTGTCTGTGCTTTGACAAGAAAACCATTCTCAACGCACAAGCGGATCGCGCGTAGTGTGTCTTCTTCCGCCCCTTGGCGATTACGGAGCCAATCGTGATGCCCGACACCGTCGAAAGAGATCTTTATCAGCGGACGGCAGCCGATTTCCTTCATCTCATCAAGGATCTCCTGTGTGATGAAGAAACCGTTGGTGTTCAGTTCCTCCACATACATTCCGTGTTCGTATATGCTGCGGATGATATCCAAGAAATGCGGATGGAGCATCGGCTCACCACCAGTGATGGTAATGGCATTGATGCCACATTCTTCCGCATCTTCGATGAGTCTTCGCGCTTCTTCAAGGGTAAACTCACTTTGCAATCTTTGATTGTCGGCGGCATTGAAGCAATGCAGGCAGTTATAGTTGCATCGGCCGGTGATCATCCAGTTCATTGCAGGAAAATAACGGTTGTCGCAGATCCGCTCCTTCTGCCAATTCGAGAGCGTCTCGCCGTCCTGAGAAGGACGGCAGAAACCGCGCGAAACCAGACTCTGCAAGCACGCAGAGTCCTCAATCTCCTGCTGACCGTCACACCGGGAGAGAATCTCGTACTCGTCTGACCTAAGGCCCTTCGCATTACGCAAGCCTTTGATATAGTAGGCATAAGGCACGAGCCGCCACGAGCGTAGCGCAACATTATCCGATAGAATGTATCTCATCTTGCAAACTGATCAATCGTAGAGTCTGTTAGCTGTATCAATCGTTACACGGATCATTATCTTTGGTTCTACGCTTACAATACATAGGAACCGTACCGATACGATAGATACAACGCTCACAAGCACTGCCGCGCCAACTACTGGCCTCGCGTTCTTCGAAATAATCACACCAGTTTCCAGCAGTTGTAATCAGATAGTGCGGCGGATCGTCGCTGTAGTGACGTCCATTGACACAGGAGCTGCCACCGGAAACGTTATCCAGTTCATCGTCAGCCAGTTCACCCTGAGCATGAAACATCTCAAACTTCTCTTTCGCCTCTTCTTCGGTCAACTCGATACCGTTCTCTCTCGCCAGCGCGAGAAGCTCCTCAACGCTCTTAGCTGCTTTTGCTTGAGCGAGTTGTTCTTTAGTAAATTCCATTTATTACTCCTCCTCCACAGACTCCACTCATCTTGCAAACTGATCAATTGTAGAGTCTGTTAGCTGTATCAATCGTTATACGGATCATTATCTTTGGTTCTCGCCTTGCAATACATAGGAATCCCTCCCATATGATATTGACAGTTTTCACATGCACGTCCCTCCCAACTGTCGAGGTCGATTGCTTTGAAACTATTGCACCAGTTTGCACAAGTTGTGATCAGATAGTGCGGCGGATCGTCGCTGTAGTGACGACCATTGACACAGGAACTTCCACCAGAAACGTTATCCAGTTCATCGTCAGCCAGTTCACCCTGAGCATGAAACATCTCAAACTTCTCTTTCGCCGCTTCTTCGGTCAACTCGATCCCGTTCTCTCTCGCCAGTGCGAGAAGCTCCTCAACGCTCTTAGCTGCTTTTGCTTGAGCAAGTTGTTCTTTAGTGAATTCCATTATATATTCCTCCTCCACAGATTCATTTCATATCTCTTCTATTTTAAACGAACATGGCACGCGAATCGCCACCTATTTATGAACAATTCGTGTGCCATATGTGAATTCTCTTCGATCTCACTTCTGCAGATGATATCCGCCGTCCGCAAAGAGCATACTGCCCGTCACATAGTCGGACAGATCCGACAGTAGGAAAAGCACCACCGATGAGATATCTTCAGGCATCCCGAGTCTTCCGTTCGGAATCAGGGCCTCCGATTGTGCACGCACTTCCGGATTATCGAACGAGGCTTTGGTCATGCCCGTATAGATGAATCCCGGCGCGACCGAATTGACCTGAATGTTGTAAGGGGCCAGGTCGAGCGCCATCGCAGACGTCATCGAGGTCACTGCGCCCTTAGAAGCAGCATAGTCAGCCATGTTCTGCTTGAAGATCGTGGAGCGGATACAGCTGATGTTGACGATCTTGCCCTTCTTGTTAGCGATCATTTCCTTCGCTACCGCCTTCGCTACGGTAAAAGTACCCGTCGTATTGATCGAGAGTACGCGGTTCCATTCTTCCGTGCTCAGTTCGTAGAAAGGCTTGTTATTTCCGAAGACGCCCGCGGCGTTGACCAGGCCGTCAATGTGGCCGTATCGAGCGACTGTGGCCTCTACACATTCTTCAATCTTCTTCTCATCAAGCACATCAGCGATGAAGTGTGTGTAACAATCATTCTCGATCGTCCCCTCATTCAGATCGATACCGACTACACATGCATGCGCCTCGAGAAGCTTCATGCAGCAACTTCTTCCCATGCCGGAGCAACTTCCTGTTACGATGTATACCTTATTTTCGAAATCCATAATCTATTTCCTTTTCTTTTCCCAATCACATTCTAAGTTTTCAATCACCGCAGCATAACTTTGCATAGCCTTCAACCTATCATTAACTTATTCGTTTTTTTCAAGAACTTCGCCGGAATTGGTCTTTCTAGCTTCCAAGTGATACTCATTGGGCGGTCACCAGTATGTCGAACATAATCTGCTTTACCCAAGAACGTGTATATTCCTGCTCCACCTGTGATACGATCAGACTTATATTCTCTGACAAAGAGGAGAATATTGCTTCCAAGCTTTGCATGATTGATATAACGCTGACCGGTGGGAGAGCTAGAAGATGTTGTACTTTGACTCTGCCAATGGAATAGTTCTTCATTGATGGAATAGTCATCATAAAGAGTAGTCGGCGAATAATCCTTATCCGATTTGTTGAGTGTAATGAAGAAAATATCCGTGTTTTTGTCTGGTAACCATTTGACACCTTCTCGCACTGTTGATGGGTTCTTAAATCCCATTGCCACAAGTATTTGGTCTCGGGTATAGGAACAGTGTAAATCAAGCGGGCAATCAAATCCAAGATCAACCTGCTCATCAACAAAGTCGATTTCATCATACCGATATTGGAGGAGCTCATCGAGTTCTTTAACCATGACTTCAGATTTAAACAAATCGGCAATATTCTCTTTCACAGAGCTATCGTCCCAGTCATTTAAAGATTGATTAAATACGGTCACGTAGAACATTTCAAACATTCTCTTCTCAGAAGAAGTCATCGCAGAAGGATTTATGTTTCCCTTTAAGCTGATGAGATATCTCATATATCGGATCCATCGTCTGGAATCAGCAGAAGAAAACTTACCAAAGGACTTGCGAAGTTTCTCTTCCAGCGGTTCCTGGAAGTCATCAGCAACATCCGCCATAGCACAGAGTCTTGAGAATGAAGAATACTTGTAGATACTCTTGGGATCCAAGTGATAGTAATCCAAGAAAGAGGACAGTGACAGATCGAGTCCTGTATCTTCAGTAAACGATTCTATCTTTTTAACAAGCCCAGCGGTGTTTCCGTATGCTTCACGGATATTATCGAGAATTATCTTCGAGGCCTTCTTCTCAAGCTGAATATAGCAACCTTTTGGCACTCCAACAAAGCCTTCTTTGATCTCTTTTGTCACGCTTCTCGAAGAATCATTAAGCAGAGCTGCAAATTTGCTTTCAAAGTTATACTTCTTGTTAGCTTGACCGATAAAATCAAGGACAGTCAAGCATTCCTTCCCCTCTGCCAAACGAAGGCCACGGCCAAGTTGCTGAAGGAAAATAGTTAATGACTCTGTCGGGCGAAGGAAAAGGACTGTATTCACTTCAGGAATATCGACACCTTCGTTATAAAGATCTACAACGAATATGATCTTAGTTTTGCCCTGCACAAGATTATCTTTGGCCGATCTGCGTTCCTCATCAGGCGAATCACCTGTCAAATACATTGCATCGATCCCATGTGAGTTGAAGTATTCGCTCATGAATCTGGCATGTTCAATCGAAACACAGAAACCCAGTGCTTTAACTTCTTCTATATCGGCAACATACTTAAGCAAGGATTGAACCACCATATCCGCACGTCTATTAGCAGCGGCTCCGCTAAGTGTATAAACTTTTGTAAGCTCTCCTTTATCGTATCCGCCTCTGGACCATTTAAGGTTTGCAAGATCGATCGTATCTGTAACTCCAAAATACTGAAATGGACACAGCAGTTTTCGATTGATTGCTTCCGGTAGCCGAATCTCAGCAGCGATTCGGTTATCGAAATACTCGAGTATGCTTTTTCCATCCATTCGCTCAGGTGTTGCCGTTAATCCGACTAAGATTTCCGGTGTGTAGTATCCAAGGAGTTTCTGGTACGATGGTGCTGCAGAATGATGGAACTCATCGACGATCACAAACTGATAGAAATCCTCTGATGTGATACTCGAGAAGTCTTTAGAATTAAAGGACTGAATCGATATAAATAGATGTTCGATGCTATCCACTCGACTGTTTCCAACCAATTTATCGCCAAAGTTCGGATCTTTCAGTACAGCTCGGAATGTAAATAGTGCCTGGTCCAAGATTTCTTCTCTGTGAGCTACAAAGAGAAGTCTGTTGGGCTGACCCGGGTGCTGTTTTACATATCTCTTGTAATCCAAGGCTGAAATCACTGTCTTACCGGTTCCAGTTGCTGCTACTACAAGATTCTTCTTATATCCTCTGATTTCTCGTTCAGCTTCCAGTTTATCCAAAATCTCCTGCTGGTATGAGTATGGAATAACATCTACAGTATATTGATTTGCATTGTCATTCTTGTGGTAACGTTCCGACTTTAGGGCTCTTGCTAATCTTTCATTCTGTCCTTCATCATAGTATTCGAACTCGCTCGAGTTCCAATTGCTTTCAAATGTGGCAGCAATCTTCTTCAACGTGTCTGGCGAATCTTTCTGCGTAATCTTCAGATTCCATTCCAAACCACTTGTAAGCGCTGCATTAGACATATTAGAAGATCCAACATAAGCAGTAGTAAATCCTGTATCTCTATAGAAGATATACGCCTTGGCATGAAGTCTCGTTATCTTAGTATCATAACTGACCTTGATCTTGGTATTGGGAAGTTTATAAAGCTCCTCTATGGCCTTAATGTCTGTCGCGCCCATATAGGATGTGGTGATGATCCGCAGTTCTCCGCCATTTGCGGCAAACTGTCTCAGTTCATCTATCAAAAGTCGCAAGCCGCTCCACTTGATGAATGAAACAATCATTTCTATCCTGTTGCAGGATACGATTTCCTTTTTCAGCTCAGAATACATCTGAGGCTCATTTTTAGCCCCTGTAAAGATACTAGATCTCGCAATCGAGGTTACTGGTCGCACGATCTCTGCTTTGGGATCGATTGCGTTGATATTGTTCTGCTTATCGATAATGGCTAAAAGCTGCTCAGCACGATCAGAAACAGAGTACTGACTTGTCAGTCCGTTTGAGTTACTGATCGCTGATTCTATGATCTTGTTTACAAAAGCTACTTGCTGTTTTGTATCAAACCCGCTATCTTTCAAGTACTCAAGACTTTGCGCGACAATATCAGCTACATAAGCAGAAAGAATCTTAGATGACTCAGCCGAATCAATCTCTTCTGTTTTAGAGATCTTCTCTCCCTTTGCCAGTTCTTCTTCAATAGCTTTGTTTATTACTTGTTCGTATAGTCCGTTAGGCAGCATGTGTAATGTCCTTTTGAGCAAGCGGTAGTTCGCACAAAATGATTAGTTGTTAATAGATACATTATATTACATTTTTTCGTTCTCTTATCGTCGGTGGAACTAGAGGCTGTATTATTCATCGATTGTTAACATTGCGACGCACCTTTTGGCAAGTAGCAAAACTTTATATATCCTCCCAATCTCCCCTCTCAGAAACACTTCTCCTTATGTGTCCGGGTGCATTTTCCTACATTTGCGCATTTGTAGCAGATCTCGTTGGTGGAGAATCCTTTTGTGAAGAAATCTTCCATGTTGTTCAGGGTGGTGTCTGCGATATTGGAGAGGGCCTCGCGGGTTAGGAATGCCTGGTGCGAGGTGACGAGTACATTGGGCATGGAGATCAGGCGGGCCAGGGTGTCGTCCTCTACGATGTGACCGGAAAAATCATGGAAGAAGACGTCGCTTTCTTCCTCATAGACGTCAAGGCATGCCGCGCCAATCTTTCTGTCCTTGATGCCTTGTAGGAGGGCTTCCGAGTCGATCAGGGCGCCGCGGGAGGTATTGATGAGCACCACGCCTTTCTTCATGAGGGCGATGGAATGCTCGTCAACCATATGATGATTCTCGTTGGTCAGCGGGCAGTGAAATGAGATGATGTCGCTTCTTCTCCAGATATCCTCCAACGCCACATACTCCACATAGAGGTCATCGGCAGGGTATTTGTCGTAGGCCAGAATCTTCATCCCAAAACCACGGCAAATATCGATGAAGATGCGACCGATTTTACCGGTGCCTACAACGCCCACGGTCTTTCCGTGAAGATCAAATCCGGTCAAACCACTCAAACTGAAATTGAAATCTCTGGTTCGCTGATACGCCTTATGGATCCGTCGGATGGACGTCAGCAGCATCGCCATGGCATGTTCCGCCACCGCATAGGGCGAATAGGCCGGCACCCGCACGATATGGATTTTCCCGTAGGCATACTCAATATCCACATTGTTGTACCCGGCACAACGAAGCGCCACCAGCTTCACTCCACCCTGAAGCAGAGCATCGATGACCTGACGGCTCAGGATGTCGTTTACAAAAACACATACCACGTCAAAACCTTCCGCAAGTTTTGCCGTCTCTTCTGTAAGTCGGGTCTCGAAGAAACTGATCTCGACTCTACCGGCACCCTCGGTCGAGGGTGCTTTTACCGTATCTATACTCTGATTTGCGGTCTGGAAAGATGAAATATCGTAATCTTTGGCATCAAACAATGCCACTTTAATCTTGTTCATATATGAAACCTCCTAGAGGGAAATAGAATAAAAGAAAGATTGCTTCGCAATCGGAACAAATCATATATCATGATTTGGCTTCATTTTATCCGCGAGAAGGAGGTTTTGCAAGATGGATTAATGGTATCTCAATGAATTAAATACTGATCATCAATAGATTGAACATATATGTTATAGGTATAAAGCCAACACGTTTCTAAGCACACTGGCCAGTATGCTTCAAACATACTGGCCAGTCACTGCGAAATACCTGGTAAGCTATAGCCATCCCGATTATCCTTTGGAGGCATACCAAGAAAGCAAGTTAATATGAAAAATCTTCATTTTTACTTATTGCTATATGCTAGAGAGCCACATCCAGGATGTTTTTGTTCCCATTTCCACATATCGTACTCAGCCACATTGAAAGAAACTCTTCCAAGGCTCGTTTCCACATGAACTTCAATTAATCCTTTATCATTCACTGCATCTCTGATATCCTGCGCCCCAGAAGCAGCACCGCGAACCGAAGAAATTACTGCCTTTGTTCCATTTACCATGTCCATAACAGCCAAGAAATTATCTACTGAACTATTGCCCTCTCCATCCGCGAACGCTGTTGCTGCCAAACCGCTTGCACTATCCCAGATCGACTTTACCGCCTGAAGAGCAGAAGCGAGCGCCCAAAGCTGCGGGCAAATCATCTTGAGCAGACCCATTATAGCTGACTTCAGGAAATTGCAGGCTTTTTCCTCTGCAATATCGACTGTCAGATTCTGGATGTAACCACTCATAGTAAGCTGGCCACTCACCGCCTTAAGCTCAAGGTCAATGAGTTTTCGCGCAAAATCTATTTCTGCTTCGCAAAGCTTGCTGATAATAGACACGACCAACTCTTCTTCTTCTAATGAAACATGTCCGGTAGGATCGCAATACTTGATAGGATTGCTGTTTGCAAATAGATAATGGTTGAGGCTGACTGGGTCAGACAATTCTCCGGCGTAGGTATCCATGGAGATAAATGTACCATTAGTTGGATTCATATATCTCGCGCGCAGGTAGTAGAAGCCTGTTTCGTCGTCAAGCATCTCGCCCTGGAATCCGTACACATTATCCGAATCACCTGTATGACTGATCTCCGATCCAAATACATCAAAGACATACTTGTCCGTGAGATTACCATCTTCATCAGTCAGTGCGCAAACACTGCCTGTTCCATCGTATACATAGAATGATGTTTCGCTCTTCTCTTCACGTGAGATCAGTTCCAAACCTCTTACGTAGCATGTGACCTCTCCCGCCGTTTCCTCGGCAATGACTTGAGAAAGCCCCGTCGAGTAGTCAAGAGTATACGCTGTTTCTACACCATTCACAGTCTTCGATGTTCGATCACCCAAGTAGTTGTAGGTGTATGTCGTGGTCACAGTGCCGGTAGCAGTAAAATTCTGACTTTCTACCAGCTGATTTCTACTGTTGTACTTGTAAACGCCAACCAATTGTCCGTTAACATCTATCGTGACAAGATTGCCCGCATCATCGTAAGTATAGTCTGATTCGCCAACCGATACGAGCTGGTTCAACTCATTGTACGTATAACTGGTCGATGTTCCATCTACCGTTTTGCTGATTCGATTAGAATTCGCATCATAGGCATAGACTGTTTCCGTTGTGTCTCCATTCTTATTCGTGATTTTCTCAGAAATCAGTCTCTCGCATGAGTCATAGGTGTAATCGATCGTACGGCTTTGCTCCTCAACTTTAATCCGCTCACCATTGTCACCAAGGGTATATCGATAGCTTGCAATTACATTTCCGGAAGCATCTGTCGTCTCCTGATAAACCAAACGATTGACTTCATCATAGGTGTACGTAGTCGTTACACCGTTGGAATATGCCGTTTCAATCAGGTTTCCAACCTTATCGTATGTGTAGTCTGTCGTGTTTCCATTCTCATCCTCTACGCTTAAGAGTCTTCCCAGCGTATCATATGTATAACTTACTGTTTTATCTTCGAAAGTCATGGTAGAAACACAACCCATACTGTTGTATGAGTAAGTTACAGTCTTTCCATTCTCATCTTTCTTCGAAGCAAGATTACCATCTGATGTGAAAGAATATGAAATACTTCCGCTGGCATCCTGAACTTTTTCAATACTTCCGGCCGCATTATAATCGAACAAAATCGCGTCATCTGCTGTAGTAACAGATGCAATACGGCCAAGTGAATCATATCCGTAAACCGTCTCGTTACCACCGAAATCAGTAGACTTGATCGTCTGGCCATACTGATTATACGTAACTGTTGCTGATTTTCCTGCTGCGTTTGTAACACTTACAAGTCTTCCGCTCTTATCGTATGAATAGTATGTCTTGTTTCCGTTTGGATCGGTCACACAAGTATTGTTTCCAAATCCATCATAATCGTACTTCCAAGTAGAACCAGACGGATCCGTAGCAGACACTAGGTGATCCATTTCATCGTAGTCATATACTGTACTATTACCCTCTGCATCACACGCTAAGGTCATTCTTGAACGCGCATCATACGCTGCACTATATCTACTACCGTCTGCGTATGTAATAGAAGTCTGGTTTCCATTAGCATCGTATGTAAATGAAGTACTGTGACCATTTGCATCAGTCACACAAGAAACGAGTCCAAGATCGTTGTAATCATACGATGTAGCATTCCCCAGATCATCGGTTACCTTGATCGTATTTCCGATTGCATCATATGTATAGTGAGTGGTTCCACCGAATCCGTTCGATTCTGTGATCACTCTGTTGCAATCATCGTAGGTGTAAGAGATGCTAAGACCATTTGAAGATTCTTTCTTCTTCAAATTGCCGACTGCATCATATACGTATGTCGTATCGATGCCAAGTCGATCAGTCGACCTCAGCATCTGGCCTTCTGCATCGTATGAGAAAGACTCAGATGTTCCATCTGGGTACGAAACATAAATTAAGTTACCTTGAATGTCAAAACTGTATTCGGTCATGTAACCGAGAACATCAAGTTTACTCACGCAGTTACCTACTTGATCATAGGAGAAATGCTCAGATGTTCCGTCAGAATACGTAATTGTCGTCAGGTTTCCATACATATCGTATGAGAAGTAGTCGGTAACCGTCTTTCCATCACATGTCGCACTTCTGGAAATAACGTTTCCGAATTCATCGTAGGTAAAGTATGTCGTGGAGCCATCCGCATCTGTCGTAGAAACAATGTTTCCATCTGTATCATACGTTAATGTCATAATCGTGCCAATGCTGTCAGACATAGAAGTCAAATCACCATTGTTCGCGTATGTAAAACTCGTTACATTTCCGTCAGCATCTGACACGCTCGTCATATTACCCGGCTTGTCATAGATAATTGAAAGCGCGGTATCGCCGTCATTCACGATTGACGTGACTCTTCCCTCTGAAGAGTACTGCCAAGATCTGGTCATGCCATCTGCATCAGTTATCGACAACAAATCTCCATCCGCAGAATAACTGTAATAGGTAGTGTTGCCCATCGCATCAGTAGACGAACTCATGTGATGATTCTCATCAAAAGTATTCGTTGTCGTTCTACCGAGGGCATCGGTTGTAGACAAGACATTGCCATAATCGTCGTAAGTATAAACTGTCGAGAATCCCAGACGATTCGTAACAACCTCGCACTTGCCATCTATATCGTATTCAAAAACATTTCTGTTTCCGTCTGCATCGACAGTAGCAACAAGTCGACCATTTTCATCGTATTCATTTCTGGCGACACGCACGCCACGCGGATCTACTATTTCTTCAAGATAGTGATTCGTGTACGCAAAAGATGTAGTTGCACCGGCATGATTCTCAACCTCTTTCAGATCACCATTTGCATCATAAGAGTAATGAACGCTTTGCACGCCGTCAGAAATAGAAGTTATCTTGCCCTCTTCATCACGAATGATCTCAATCCCTGAACCATCTGAATAGAAAATGCCATCATTTGTAATTCCAATCGTTCTGCCATACGTGTCTTCTATCTTATAAAGACCCGTATCGATATTGAAGTAATACTTCACACCATCTATGGTCGTAAGCATGAAATTCTTTGGTGAAAACGCTCTCATGTCTAAATCATACAGTTCACTTCCATCATACATAAGTCCCGTATGTTCATCCAAAATCTCAAGCGTAGAGGTACAGCTACCCTTCGCCACGAATGACGCAGAAATGTTGTCTCTCAACTTTAAATACTGTTCAGCAGGATCGAGTTTCAACTGGAATGTATCTTTCTTTCCATTGCCCCAATCAATCGTCACCTCATGCAACGATTTTTCGACCCAATAGTACTTCTGCATCCCAACTAATCCTGATGTATTCGCCTGACTCCAACCCTTGTTCAATTCACCAGAGACACTGATAGATGGTCCTGCAATGCTCATATTCCATCCGTATCCGAAATCACCTATTTCATACAAGTTCCTTGAATCATACGTCCTAGCGATCGTAATCGGAAAATTGTTCAGTCCTGTTGTCATGTCATTGAATGACATAGAGAAATTACCAATTTTGGCATTTCCACATACAAGAACAGTAATCTCGTCATAGAGACCAGTTCCTTCTGACGTGTATGCGGTTAACTTAATCTGATAGTAACCATTCATAAGTAGCGTTGGATCCAGAGTACCAACCGCTCCGTTAAGAATTTCACTGCTACCACCACAAGTGTAGACTAATTCACCAGACTCTACCGCGTATACCTCAAACACGTAGTTACTTAAGAGCGATCCAGAAACCGTTCCGAGGATATCCGTAATGTAGGTAACTTCCATTCCATCCTGCTTATCATCTACATCAACAAACAGTTCATCCGTAGTAAATTCACCTGAACCAGGAATTGGTGTTGGCGTTGGCTCACCGGTTGTAGAAGGTGTAGGCGTAGGATTGATGAATGGATCCAAATTATACTCGAATTGGCGGATGATGGTTTCAGTTTCGCCACTTTCTGCCTTTACCGTAAGTTGAATCTGAATATAATCGTCCGGAACCTGATCAAGCGGGATATTTCCAAGAATTTCTTCTATCTTGTTCCCTGTTCCACTTCCAATATACTGCCAGTCAGTCGGACTAGCTGCGCTGTAATATAGATCGTAGGTTGAATTCTTCGTACATTCTACTGTACCTACAATATCCATTCCCTCACTCGAAAGAATGATTGAGGAAAGATCAAGATTTAAGAAAGGATACTCTGCTACCTCAAGCGAGATCGTCTCTTCCGTACCATCGTCAATGGCTACTTTCAACGTATAAGAGCCTTCCTTCCATCCCTTCGTCGAAATCTCATCAAAAGATGTATACGTTGAAGAGGAAGGCACAACATTTGAGTATACCTCCTCATTATCCGCATTAAAGACAGAGAGATAGACATTCTCAGATTCGCCTTTGATTCTTCCGAACACATCAAATGTAGAATTCAATACAACTCTACTATCATTCTCAGGGCGAACAATCTCTATCGTACGATTGTGAGCCTGGTGAATCGCTGGATATGGATCTAATTCGATTCCGTATACATTGAATATTGGTGCGTTCGAATATGTCTCTCCTACCCATTTGAAGTGAAGATCATGAGCACCGTTAAATACATCATTGAAATTAATTGGGCAGATAATCGCTGGTGCTACATTCCTGTCAATGTTTCCATTCTCATCATACTGTGCCGTATAAAGATAGAAGATTTCCTCAGCTCCATCGTACTCATACCAAACTTCATTCACACTTCCGTTGTCTAGGAATTGAGCAAAATCCATTATGCCATAGTTAACGGAGTAATCTCCATTAATGTCCACAGTCAGTGCGCACTGGTATGGTGTAGATCCTGAATGCCATTCGCCGGTGTTATCACGCCATTTGCGACCATTATCTCTAGTAAAATCCATCTCTATAATGATAGATTTGCCACTATCAGATACAAAATGAAGTTCTAAGGTATTGGAAGGAGAAGAACCAGAATAATCCATTCCAACTGTAAATCGGCCATTAAATGAGTAGTCAGGACTAAACTCTCTGCTTGCTGTGCTCGTAATCGTAGTGATAATGTTACTCTTATGGTCGCAGACGGTAAGTAATTCAGGGCTGTATGAAGTATAGGAACCAAAATCCCAGTCCTCTTTCACGAAGTTTGTCTGATAACCGTACTTCGCATCGCCCTGTGAGAAAATGAAGTATCTTTCCTCTTGTAACAAAGGATTCTCATTATGCATGTTCGGCATTGGATCAAGTTCAAAGCCAAGAAGTTTATGACTAGCTCGAGCAGAACCTGTTGAAGATGTGAAGCCCATATAAAGCTCAGATACTCCAGCGAAATGTGCTTCCAAGTCAATTGGGCATACTAATGTGGGGGCAATTGGCTTCTCTACTACGCCGTTCTCATCGTAATTTGCAACATAAACGTAGAGATTCTTTTCCTTTCCATTATAGGAAACCCAAATGTCAGCTTTCAAACCAGATTTCGAAAGCTCTGGCCAATCTATATAAGCATAGTGAGTCGTCGCATCACCATTCAGCGTGACTGCTACGTGATTTCCATTTTCTCCATTGAACCAATCGCTACTACCTAACTCATTTCTATGGCGACCAACATTCGCATAGTTATCAAGTTCAACAATCAATGACGGAGTGATACTGCCGTAACCGATACTCCCGCCGTTCGTATTGTTATTCACAGTATTCGGGCTCATTACAAATGCAATACCATCTGCACCTGAAGTACCAGATGCATAGTCAATCTGAACCGTATATCTCGCATCAAATGAAAGATCCTCGTCAAACGAACGAGAAGTCATAAAGAATGCATAACCATTCTTCCAAGTGATATCTGGGCACACCTCAATCACACTCGGATCAAAAGACGCATCATTTCCATAGTTCCAGTCTTCTTCCTGGAAAGGATCTTTGTAACCGTATGTCGCATCACCTTGAGAAATCGTCCAATACTTCTGCGGTCCATAAGGCGTCGGTGAAGGTGTAGGTGTTTCTGTCGGAGTTGGTGTAGGTGTCTCCGTTGGAGTCGGTGTAGGTGTCTCCGTTGGAGTCGGTGTAGGTGTCTCTGTTGGAGTCGGTGTAGGTGTCTCTGTTGGAGTTGGTGTAGGTGTCTCTGTTGGAGTTGGTGTAGGTGT
>JAGHVD010000023.1 GCA_018064475.1 Candidatus Scatonaster coprocaballi | reverse complement strand
CTTAGATGCTATACGAGAAGCGGACGATCTGTGGTAATATATGGGGGAACTTTCAAATCAAGCGCATAGCGATTAAGGAGATTCTACCCATGGTGAAGCATATTATCATCTGGACATTGAAGGACGACATTTCTGATGAGGAGAAAGCACAGGCCAAGCAGAACATCAAGGCCGGTCTCGAAGGCCTTCAGGGAAAGATCCCGGGACTGATTGAGATCAAGGTCAACATTGACGGGCTTTCCAGTTCCAACACCGATCTGATGCTGGACTCAACATTTGAAGACGCAGCTGCCCTCGCAGGCTATGCTGTACATCCAGCACACGTGGATGTAGCGACCAATATCGTTCGCCCGTATAGTAAGATCAGAAGTTGCTTCGATTACGAATGCTGATTTTGGTGAAACGAAAGAATAGTAGAGAACTATGAATTTTAGTCTATCGTTCTTCTTAAACAGCATCCTGTTGGGCGTGGGCCTAGCGATGGATGCATTTTCCGTGTCACTGGCCAACGGACTTCATGATACCAAGATGAAGATCAGTCGCATGACGCTGATTGCGGGTACTTTTGCCGTATTTCAGGCAGCCATGCCAATGATCGGCTGGATCTGCATTCATACGATTGCGCAGTATTTCAGTGCATTTGAGAAGATGATCCCGTGGATCGCTTTACTCCTGCTTCTTCTGATCGGCGGGAAAATGCTCCTCGAGGGCATCCGGGGCGAGGAAGAGGAGGAAGAGGTCAAGTCTTTGAGCCTGGGGGCGCTGATGGTGCAAGGTGTGGCGACTTCCATCGACGCGCTTTCGGTTGGTTTTACGATTGCTGACTACGGCGTGCTGATGGCCGTCGTCTGTGCACTGCTGATTGCGGTGGTCACATTCATCATCTGCATGGTGGGCCTGAAGATTGGTAAGAAAGTTGGCACGAAACTTTCCGGCAAAGCCAATATTCTCGGCGGTTTGATCCTCATAGGTATCGGCATCGAGATCTTCGTCAAAGGCGTCTTCTTCTGAGGTTTTTTCTTGATCAGAAACTTCGTGCAAAAATTTTTGCAACTTTTTTCTAAAAATCGTGAACCTTCCGCATACCTGATTCGTTATATGAACAGGTGAAGGAAAACCTAAGTACAAATGAGAGGTAAGTAATGAGAGAATTTGATTGGGAAAAGCTCTATAAGGACAATTACCGTGCGGTATATTGGACATGCCTGTCTTTCATGAAGAACAAGGATGATGCGGAAGATATTACACAGAATGTGTTCATCACGGCCTTCGAGAAACTGAATGACTTTGAAGATGAAGCCAAGGCTTCTTCCTGGCTTCGGACCGTGGCGGCACATAAGTGTCTGGACGTGCTCAAACTTCGTCGTACAGTCTCGCTAGATGAGCGGATGGAAGACGAGGAAATGGGCGAATTTTCAGAACCTGTGGATGAGAACTTCCTTCCGGATGAGTATGCCATTGACGAGGAGAAACGAAAGATCGTCATGGATATCGTTCGGAAGAGTCTGACACAAGAGCAGTATCTGACGGTGATCATGTTCTACTTTGATGAGATGAGCATCAGCGATATCGCGAAAGCCATGGGCGTTCCGGAGGGTACGATCAAATCTCGACTCAATACTTCCCGTAGGAAAATCAAGGAAGGAGTCGAAATGTATGAGAAAAAGAATGACAAGATTTATGCGGCTGTACCGTTCCTAAGTCTTCTGCTTCAGAAGCAGGCAATGGCCGAAATACCAACTATCCCGCCGATGCCATCGGCATTCATCAAACAAATTCCTTCACCTAAATCAGATTTGGCATTCAAGCAGGCCGCAAAGGGAATGGCCAAGACTGCCGGCAAGGAAGGAATGAAAATGATCAGTAAGAAAGCAATTATCGCTGCAGCCGCAGTAGTAGCCGTAGGCACGGCAGGTGTGATCACCACGAAGATTATCCATGACAAGAAAGAGGAGAAGAACGTAGAAATTACGACCTTGAATGAGGAACAGCAGCTGGAGAGCAAAGAGAATCAGAGCTCTGAATCCACTGGAAATGGAGGAGAACAGTCCGCTGCTTCTATGGAAAGCGGTGCAACGGTCGAGCCTGTCTCCTATCTGATTGCGGATGACGACAGCGTAAGTCTAGAGAGAAAACTGAATGCTGTGGTAACGTGTTATTTACAGAAAGATCAATTTGAATATAAGCGTCTGAGTGAGAAGACAAACTTCCGTTTCGAATACGACAATACAGAGAATATCCTGAAATTGGACAAACTGGTACCGACTTATTTGAAAATGGATGCGAGTGAGTTCTGGGCCTCGGATGAGGAGATGCTCAACGATTCGCAGTATCAGTACTATGTCGAACCGATTGGCAGACTGGTCTCACTCCATCAGGAAGGTGATCAGGTTACAATCTACTATAGTGTGCAAAGAACATTTACGCCAGAAAGCGGCGCTGCATGCATTAAATCGAAAATGATGGTGGAAGCCGCAAGAGATACCTCGGTTGAACATATCTCTGATCCAGATGAGTTTGTGAGAAACTTGGATGCAGAGAAACGTAAAGAGATGTTTGACGACTATGTTGAATCGGCGTACATGTATAGCGGCGCGCCCCTCATGTACTATAAAGTGACCTATACGCTCCAAGGTAACTTCTTGAAGGATGAAGATTTCGATGATCTGGTTACGAAGTTGATGGACTTTGAAACCGGCGAAGAAGTCACGCAGGAAGAGGCTTGGCAGTATAATGTCAAGAACGAATTTATGCCAGACGGCTCACCGAATCCGAACTATCAGAAAGACTATTGATCGCTTAATAGAGTAATCGAAAAAGCCTGCAAAATGTGTGTGCGCTTCACATCTCATCTTGCAGGTTTTTTGTATTCAGTGCCATCTCTGGTCGCCAGATTTAGACGACGAAAATGGAGAAGATGATTCTTCGTGCGTGTCGAAGAAAGCGTCGATCTCATCACCGATTTCATCCACCGATGCGGCATTGATCTGGGCTGCTGATGCTTGGGCTTGTGCCTGCGCTTGGGCTCTTGCTTGGGCCCAGTCGGAGAGGACAGGCTCTGAACTTGGCGCTTCAGTGGTGCCAAGACCGACTTGGGTGGTATTATACGCAGTTGAGGTTACATTCTCACCGGAGAGTGTTCGGAATGTGCCGACGGGACTGGCAGCAACTGTCGTCTCAAAGCCATTGACATGATAAAGTTTCTTCGTTCCGAAGGAATTGATGGAATCGGCGGCAAAGATTACGGGATCACGAGAATGATCAGAAGTCGCATCTTCATTACTATTCGGTATGTATCGGGAGACAGGATCTTTCGAAGCAAACGGAAGACTCTTCTTTAGATGTGAACGATACTCATTGCTACGGCACATCACTTCGATGTTCAATTCAGTTAGATGGATGAACGCCTGAGTATTGTGCTTCAAGTTATCCTCGCTCTGATAGTATGAGATGGGTGAACTGAAATCCTCATATTTGGAGCGACTGTCACCTTTGCTGTTCGACTTATTCAGGATGAAGGCACAGATGAGAAAGGCTAATCCTGAACCAATCAATCCCGCCATGATGAGTGCTAACAAAACAATAAACGTATTCATAGCGGTCACCCCTGTCTCTTCTTTACGAAGTTAAAGATTGATTTGGACTGAGAAAGCTGAAGCTGCTTCTTGACCTTCTTGTAGAAAGAAATGCCAAGCACGAATATCACGAGACCGGTGACCATCACAGAGGAAATGATGCCTCCGGAGTTCCCATTTTGACTGCTACGATAAGCTCCTCTTCCGTAGGTATGTAGAAGTGAAGAAAAAAGACAATCTTTAATGACGAAAAATAGTAGGGCGGTGAGAATGACGGAGAGTGCAATGACGAGTGTTGCAAACTTCTTCTGGTTCCATGGGATACCGCAGACCACCTTACCGGTTTGACCATTTACCATAATCGTGTTGTGCTTGCCTTGAAATTCATAACACACGAACCAGACAGGCAGCATGATATAGCGAACATCTCGATCCACCACCGTTGACGAACGTTCAGTCGTCACACGCTTCGAATTACCACGAATTTTCTTTGCGGTCTGCTCACGGAAGGACTCTCGTGCACGTGTCCGTACTGCTGTCTCCAGGTCGGCATTAGAGATATCCGAAACATTGGAATAGAAACCGAGAAGATAATCCTCATCGAATTCCTTCACCGCGGAAAAATCAAAGGGCTCAAGACGTTGGGAACTTTCATCGGAGAGCATCTGAGATCCATCTACCAGAAGATTGGTGATGGACATCTGCCCCGCACGCGCCCAGTATTTGGTAACCGTTGTCTTGCCAGTGCTGACTTCACTTGCAAAAACGTCTGATTCTACATGATACGCGTTGGCTAGCCAGTAGGGAACGTAGATACCACGGATATCCACCTCGGAGAAACTCTTGACTTCCTTTGGCACGAACGGTGCACGCTCAAATTCTTTCTTAATAAGGTCTAGTGCCTGCTCACGGCTGATCTGAAACGGAATGATGAATTCAGGTGCTTTTTCCTTAGAAATACGACTGAAGACTACGCTACTACTGCCGCAGTAGATGCACTTGGTTGATGCCTCGGTGCCATTGATAGAGATCTCACCGCCACAAGAGCCACAGGTATACACATAACAATTGAAGAATTCATTCTTCGATTCCTCGTCGATACCGTAGACTTCTGAGGCATCGACGGCCTGAAGATCCTCGCGGAAAGATTTCTCTGTAGATTCTACTTCTTCCGCAAGCCAAGCGCTGCCGCAGGCCGGGCAGACGACTTTCTGCTTGGTCGGGTCGAAGAGAAGTGGTGTTGCACAGTTTTTGCATAATGTTGCCATGTTTGCGCCCCCTAATGGTTGCTAATAAATATTATCTCAATTATAAGTCACTTTACGAAGGATACACGTTCCTGTTTGAAGAAATACGGCGATCTATTCCTTCTTGTTGAAATCAATCTCTGCCTCAGGGTTAGCATTACCATTTTGTTTGCGATAGTCACGGGGGGTCATGTTGAAGAATTTGCGGAAGGTCTCACTCATGTAGCTGACACCGGAGAAACCGGTCAGCGAAGCGATCTCGGTCATGCTGAGAGAAGACGAACGCAGATACTCCGCCACTTTTCTTGCACGAAGATGCATCAGGTAGTTAATTGGAGATTCGTTGACATACCGCTTGAAAAGCTGGTTGCAGAGCGATTTGCTGATGTTGACTGCTCCTGCGATCTCCTCTAGGGTGATGGCGCGTTGGTAGTTGTCTGCGACGAAATGCATCATATTCTTGAAGGTGTGCATCCTTGCGTCCAGTGTTTCTTCCGAATGGAAAGAACCGATGACTCTCGAACGTTGTAAGATCAAATCCCAGATCTGGAAGAATTGCTTGGTCATTTCAAAAGCGTTCTGACGGATGGGCGGCAGGGTAAGCATGAGCGCATATAACCGTTCTGTTGTCTCGTCGATGTCTTGAAAACGAATGTAAGGAAGTTCCTTGTTGTCTGTGATTGGACGGATGGCGGACATCTCTACGGCCACTGATGCATTCAGAATGTTTGGGTGGGCGATGAAGATGATGTATCGCGCGCCTTGATTATCGATGCACATGCTGTAGTGAATCTGATTGGCATTAATGAAGATCGTGTCTCCCTCATGGAGCATGACCGTGTTGCCGTTCACTGAGTAAGCCATCTTGCCGGCAATCACGGTGCAGATCTCTACATCCTCATGGAAATGGGGGACACGTTCCCAAGTGACATTGGGCTTGACCCAACCTTCGTATACATAAGAAGGAAATTGCGGGTTATCGTAATTGACGATTTCCGAGCCGTCATCACGCTTGATGATCAGCCCCATTACATCTCGATTCATGTCGGTACCTCTATACTTCAAATATATTCCATTATACTATAACTATATTGTAACTGGTGAGAAGATAGTTATAAAATTGGCCTATATTTCATGTGGAAAAGCACTTACGTCTACAATATACTTGCAATAAGTAGGGAAATCAAGTGTGAGAAAGAAGTGCGAAGACGCACATTCAACAGAAGTTGAGAAAGAGGGTAGTAACAATGGAAAACGCAATTGTGATGAAGAATGTCTGCAAGGAGTTTAAGATCCTGAACCGACATGAAGGTCTGAAGGGAAGTATTCGCGACCTGTTTTCCCGTGATTATAAGACGATTGAGGCCGTGAAGGATGTATCCTTAGAGATTGCTCGTGGCGAGATCATTGGTTATCTTGGACCGAATGGCGCAGGAAAATCTACGACCATCAAGATGATGACGGGTGTCCTCGAGCCGACTTCCGGTGAGATCCTGGTCAACGGGTTGGTGCCGTACAAGGAAAGAAAGAAAAATTCAGAACATATTGGTGTCGTGTTCGGCCAGAGAAGTCAGCTGTGGTGGTCTTTGCCACTGATTGAATCCTTCAAACTTCTGCGGGATATCTACATGGTGCCGCAGAAAGATTATGAAGAGATGTTGGAACTGTACCGTTCGCTCGTAGATATCGAGCCGATCCTTCACAAACCGGTACGTCAGATGTCTCTGGGCCAGAGAACGTTGAGCGATATTCTCGCGGCGTTCCTTCACAATCCACCGATCGTATTCCTCGACGAGCCGACCATTGGGTTGGATGTCTCCATGAAGGATAAGATCCGTTCGCTGATCGCGGGATTGAATGAGCAGAAGAACACAACTGTAATTCTGACCACGCATGATATGGGCGATGTTGATGCACTCTGTAAGCGAATCGTGATCATCGACGAAGGAAAGAAGATCTACGACAACGATATCGAACACCTGAAGTCTTACTTCGGTTCCTATCGTACTCTGCGTATGCGTCTGGCAGATGACACTTGGGAAGAGCGTCTGATCGACGAAAGCCGCGAGGATGTCATGGATGTCATCATGAAGAAGCAGAAAGAGCAGAAGATCAAGGACATCCAGCTTCAGGAGATCTCAACAGAAGAGGTCATCAAGAAGATCTATGAAGGAGGCAACCGTTCATGAATATGAGACGACATCTTGCGTTGACGCGTGCGGGAATTATGGAGTCGCTCCAGTACCGTCTCAGCACAGCGGTCACACTCTTTGCCAACCTGATCTATCTTGTGTTGGTGTATTTCCTCTGGAAAGCCATCTATGATTCAGCGGGAACAGACGTGGTCAACGGCATGACATTTACCGATACCATGATCTACTTGATCCTGGCCACGGCGCTCTTCAATTTCCTCGAGATGTTTGTGGTCTGGGACATGAGCCGTTCGATCCAGTCCGGTAAGATCATCCTCGACCTACTGAAACCGATGAAATTCCGTGAGTATACGTTCTGGTCTTATAGCGGAGGCCATGTGATTCAATTTGTCCTGACATTCATCCCGACATTTATTGTGGTCATGATCGTGACCCATGGTGCGATCAATATGGGTGTCAATCTTCTATATTTTATCGTAGCGACTATCTTCGCGCTGATCGTGAACTTCAACATGGAGATGATCGTGGCCACCATCTGTCTCTACACGGAGTCAACTTGGGGAATTAACATTGTTAAAGAGACCGTCGTACTGCTACTTTCGGGCGCTTCCATCCCGTTGGCGTTCTTTCCGGAAGCTATGCGCAAAATCGTGGATTACTTACCCTTCCGCGCCGTATATGATATCCCGTTGACGATCCTTCTTCAGAAGGACGGCACGGATACGATCAAGGGGGTACTGCCGATGTATGGACTTCAGTTAGCCTGGATCGTGATTCTGACCATCTGCGGCACGCTCTTCTGGAAACATGCGGTTCGGAAGATCACGGTGAACGGTGGCTGATGGTGTGGGTGCTTTTCCCGTGGAAAAACACTTCCATACGAGCGTCGACTTGAGAAAGAGAGTGACAACATGAGTGAATGTACAACGATAAATGAGAGCAAGCGCCCGAGAAGAGGGCTGCGGTTCTACGCAAGTATCTATCGGAAGATCCTTGTGCAGGACTTGAAAAGTAAGATGAGCTACCGAGCGGATTTTGTAATCTCGACCATCGGTATGATTATGACGAACCTATCGGGATTCGTGACGTTCTTGATCCTCTTCAAGAACTTCCCCAGCATCAATGGATGGGATTATCACCATATGCTGTTCCTTTATGGATTCTCCCTGATTGCACTGACGCCGGTGCAGTGCTTCTTCGATAACAACTGGAACCTGCGTTTCCAGGTACAGAGCGGCGACTTCATCAAGTACTGCTTCCGTCCGATCAACGTGTTCTTCTACTTCATGTCGGAAGTCTTCGACGTGAAGGGCCTGGGCCAGTTAGCGTTTGGTATCGGTACCCTGGTCTATGCGTGGGTCAATATCGGCATTCCGGTGACCCCTTGGGTAATTGTGAAGTTGGTGCTGTTCCTCCTGACGGCATCCCTCTTCATGATTGCCATCATGAATGCCGCAGCTGCGACCTGCTTCTGGATCATCGGTTCCGGTTACGTCATGGTCATCATGTTCCGCTTCAAGGATTTTGCAAAATATCCTTCCAACATCTTCCATGGCGTGTTCCGGATCCTGTTTACATTCGTGATTCCGATTGCGTTTGTCGCGTACTATCCGAGCCTGGCGATCCTTGAATCTGACAACATTCCGGTCCTCACATGGTGTGCACCGGCCCTGGGGCTACTGTTCTTCTACCTCAGCTATAAGTTCTGGATGCTGGGCGTGAAGAAGTATGATTTTACCGGATCTTAATCCTGCGAAGTGTTGTGGTCTTGGGTACGACGGAAGGTACTCTCGATCATGACGAGCATGAGCGTGGTAAAAAGTAAAAGGTAGAACGGCATGATCCCAAAACCGAGGTGGCTTCCCAGTACACCGAACAGCGGTGGCATGAAGGTCGAGCCGACATAGGCGCTCGCCATCTGAATGCCGATGATGGCACCGGAGTTCTTCGCACCGAAGTTCTGCGGTGTGGCGTGGATGATGCAGGGATAGATCGGTGCACAGCCAAGTCCGATGGTGATGAAACCGATGTAAGAAACAATAGAAGGAGTACCGGGCAGAATCAGAAGCAGGATACCGAAGGAGAGGATCCCGGTTCCTGTAAGGATCATTCTTCGATCCCCCAGTCTATTCATAATGAATCCAGATAAGAAACGTCCAACGGTCATGCCAATGAAGAAAAGAGAGGCGAGACCGGCGGCGCTTTCTGGCGTTACATCTTTGTGTCGGACCAGATAGGTACTGGCCCATCCCATGGTCGTGGCCTCGGCGGCGCAGTATGCGAAGAATCCGATGAGAAGCGTGGGGACCCCCTTGATCTTTATGGCTTGCTTCAGACTGATTGGCGCGGAGCTTTTCTCGGCTTGGTCGGCCTTGGCTCGCCAGAGTGATCGGGTTGCGAGTAGAATTAGTGCGATACCAAACTGGATGACGGCCGCGATCCGGAATCCTACATTCCAAGTGGAGGAAGAAAGTGCGTAACGCATCGCGAATGGACTGATGATCGTTCCGACTCCCCAGAAACAGTGAAGCCAGCTCATGTGACGGGAAGAGTAATGGAGTGCGACAAAGTTATTCAGTGCGGCATCAATGGAACCGGCGCCAAGACCATAGGGTATGGCAAGGAGCATCAGCATCCAGAAGTGCGTCGAGTAGGAGAATCCAAGAAGTGCAGCGGCAGTCAAGAAGACACTGATCGTGGTGATGTTGCGTGTACCCAGTTTGTGAGTCAGTCGGGCGGAACATAAGCTTGAGACGATGGTGCAGAAGGAGATCGTCATGGTGAGGATCCCCATGTAGGATACGGGAACGGACAAGGCCTGATGCATAACGGGCCAGCCGGCTCCGATCAGTGAATCCGGTAAGCCGAGACTTATGAAGGCAAGATAAATTATCATCAGAAGTAGCGTTGTCATATCGTGATTTTACCATATAAAAAGGTGGTTGACTTCACGTGACAAAATCGATAGAATGTTAGCGCCCTAACAATTAATAGGCAAAATTCGTTTGTTTTGTCCCAATGTTGGGATGCCAGGTGATGTATACTATGTCTTGTGAGAAGAGAGATTTTGAAGAGTGCGACGAGCGGGATTTACGAATTAGTCCTTATGCCCGTCACTTGTCCAAATCAATCCGAAGTGCCATCGATGATGAACTTGATCGAGCGTTCTCCTCTGTGGGCGAGACGCGGCTGACTTCGGTACAGGCACACGTGATGGGTTTCCTCTATGAGCAGCGAGAACTGGGGAACGTGGTCTATCAAAGAGATATTGAGCAGGCCTTTCACGTACAGCGAAGCACGGCGACGGAAATCCTGAAACTCCTGGAACAGCGGAATCTGATTCTGCGTGAGAGCGAGCAACATGATGCGAGGCTGAAGCGGATCACAGTAACCGAACGGGCATTACAGACGAAGAATCTTGTTGACTCCACGATCGACAAGGTAGAGAAGAAACTGGTAAACGGTTTCTCAGACGAAGAGATTCGTACTTATATTGAACTGACAGAAAAAATGAGAAGGAATGTTGAAGAATGATTAGACGGTTATTGAAATCTGTACGTGAGTACAAGAAACCATCACTTCTGGCGCCGATCCTGGTTGCCTGTGAGGTGGTTATGGAAGTATTGATGCCATTTCTGATGTCGAAGCTGATCGATAAAGGTATCGACCAGTCCAACATGAATTATGTATGGAAGATGGGTATCCTGCTTCTGGTGTGTATGTTCGCTTCCATGGCTTTTGGTGCTCTCTCCGGTCGAGAAGCGGCGAAAGCTTGCTCCGGTTTTGCGAAGAATCTGCGTCAGGATATGTTCCATAACCTGCAAAGATTCTCCTTCTCCAATATTGATAAATTCAAGACATCCAGTATCATTACCCGACTGACGACTGACGTCACGAACGTTCAGAATGCTTACCAGATGGTCATTCGTATTGCGGTTCGTGCACCGTTCATGTTGATCTTCGCAATGATCATGTGTTTCTTTATTAATAAGAAGATTGCTTTGATTCTGTTGATCATTGCACCGATCCTGATGCTCTTCCTGGTCATCATCTTCCGTTATGCACACCCGATCTTCGTTCGTATGTTCAAGCGATTCGACTTGATGAACAATGTTGTTCAGGAGAATGTACGTGGTATTCGTGTTGTGAAGTCTTTCGTAAGAGAAGACCATGAGATCGATAAGTTCAGTTCTGTATCCGGTGATATTCGTAACGATGCAGTGAAGGCCGAGCGCGCCATCAACTTCAACTCGCCGATTATGATGACCTGTGTATATTCAGCGATGCTTCTGGTCTCCTGGATCGGCGCACGTCTGATCGTGAATGGTGAAATGACGACCGGTGAGCTGACCAGTATGTTCTCTTATATCATGCAGATCCTGAGCAGCCTCATGATGGTATCCATGATCATTGTTATGATTGTTATTTCCAAGACTTCTGCAGAGCGTATTTCTGAACTTCTGACGGAAGAGCCTGATATCACGAACCCGAGTTCTCCGGTTACGGAAGTCGCAGATGGTTCGATTGATTTTGATCATGTGTACTTCAGCTACTCGAAGAAAAAAGAGAAGAGCTGCCTGTCTGATTTCAACCTTCATATTGAATCGGGTGAGACCGTTGGTATCATTGGTGGTACCGGTTCCGGTAAGTCTTCTTTCGTTCAGTTGATTCCACGTCTATACGACGTAACGGACGGCCAGGTAAAGGTCGGTGGCGTCGATGTTCGTGATTACGATCTGGGTACACTGCGTGACACCGTTGCGATGGTACTCCAGAAGAACGTTCTCTTCTCCGGTACAATCAAGGAGAACCTGCGTTGGGGTAAGCCCGATGCAACAGATGAAGAGATGAAGCATGTGTGCGAGATTGCACAGGCCGACAGCTTTATCAGTGCTTTCCCAGATGGATACGATACGTACATTGAACAAGGCGGTGCCAATGTATCCGGTGGACAGAAACAGCGACTCTGTATTGCACGTGCATTGCTGAAGAACCCGAAGATCCTTATTCTGGATGACTCGACCAGTGCAGTAGATACCGCTACCGATGCGATGATCCAGAAGGGCTTTGCCGAGTATATTCCTGGTACGACGAAATTGATCATTGCGCAGCGTGTATCTTCTGTTGAACATGCAGACAAGATCATCGTAATTGATAACGGTGAGATCAATGCCGTAGGTACCCACGAGGAACTTCTCCGCGACAACGCAATCTATCGAGAAGTATATGAATCACAGAAGAAGGGAGGCGATCAGTAATGCCACCAAGAGGAGGACGTCCGATGAATCGGGAGGACTTAAAGAAAAGCCCGATTTCCAAAGATTTGATTAAAAGACTGCTCTCATACCTGACCGGTAAGAATAAGGCAATGCTGGGCCTCGTATTTATCTGCATCGTGGTCGCATCTGTAACCTCTGTGCTGGGTAATATGTTTATCCGTAACCTGATCGACGACTATATCGAACCGCTTCTGGTTTCCGGCGACAAGGATTTCTCAGGACTTTTGTCCTGGATCCGAATGGTTGCTTGTCTGTTCTTCTGCGGCGTTCTGGCGAACCTGCTCCAAGGACAGATTATGGTGATCATCTCCAATAATGTACTGCAAAATGTTCGTGATGATATGTTCAAACACATGCAGACATTGCCAATCTCCTACTTCGACACACATGCGCATGGCGATATCATGAGCCACTACACCAACGATGTCGATACGCTCCGTCAGATGATCTCACAGAGTATCCCGTCCATGGTTTCTTCTGCTATTTCCATTGTTGCAACACTAGTCGGTATGATCGTCACCAGTTGGCAACTGACGATTCTTGTACTGATCGGTACGGTGAGCATGATTGCTGTAATGGGTACGATCGGCGGCAAGAGTGCGAAGTACTTCGTGAAGCAGCAGGCTTCACTTGGTGATGTAAACGGCTACATCGAAGAGATGGTCGATGGACAGAAAGTCGTTAAAGTATTTACATACGAGTCGCGTGCCAAAGATACATTCGACAAGAAGAATGAAGAACTCTGCGCAAATGCGACATCAGCGAATATTTTCGCGAATATTCTGATGCCGATCATGGGCAACATCGGTAATGTTCTCTATGTATTGGTTGCATTTGTAGGTGGTTTCTTGGCCATTGAGTGTGGCGTCAATGCCATCACGATCGGTGCGATCGCATCCTTCCTGCAACTGACCAAAGCATTTGTTATGCCTGTTTCCCAGGTGTCCCAGCAGATGAATGCCATCATTATGGCGATGGCTGGTGCAGGCCGTATCTTCAAGCTCATGGATGAGAAGCCGGAAGATGATAATGGTTATGTCACACTGGTTTACTGCCGCGCAGAAGGTGGTCAGTTGATCGAGGTGCCGGATGAAGAGGCAATCTCTTTCAAACGTGCACACGGCGGAAAGATGTCGGATGGGAAGACTTCTTACGTATGGGCGTGGAAGCATCCGCACGGAGATGGAACACTTACATACAAGGAAGTGTGTGGAGACGTACGTATGGCTGAAGTAGACTTTAGCTACGATGGTGAGAAACAGGTACTCTACGATATCTCCCTCTATGCGAAGCCTGGTCAGAAGATCGCTTTCGTTGGTGCAACCGGTGCCGGAAAGACCACCATCACCAATCTGATCAACCGCTTCTACGATATTGCAGATGGCAAGATCCGTTACGACGATATCAACATCAATAAGATCAAGAAAGCTGATCTGCGTCACTCATTAGGTATTGTTCTTCAGGATACCAACCTCTTTACAGGTTCGGTTATGGAAAATATCCGCTACGGTAATCTCGGTGCAACCGATGAAGAGTGTATTGCAGCTGCAAAGCTTGCCAATGCACACGACTTTATCAGCAAGTTGCCGAATGGCTACGACACAGAGTTGACCGCAAACGGTTCAGAACTGTCTCAGGGCCAGCGCCAGTTGATTGCGATTGCCCGTGCCGCGGTTGCAGATCCACCGGTCATGATCCTTGATGAGGCGACAAGTTCCATCGATACCCGTACGGAGTCTATCGTACAGCGTGGTATGGATGCTCTGATGGAGGGACGTACTGTGTTTGTAATTGCGCACAGACTCTCTACCGTTAAGAACAGCCAGGCAATTATGGTATTGGAGAACGGCCACATTATCGAACGTGGTGACCACGATTCTCTCATTGCTGAAAAGGGTAAATATTACCAACTCTATACCGGCGCTTTCGAACTCGAATAATCAAGAATCTTTATCTTGAGGTTGACGATTATTTTGGTAGAATAAATGTATTCCTACGGACTTTTATGCCCGAATATTACCACAAGGAAGGCAAATATACGCATGCCCTCAAATGTCAAAACAAAAAAAGCGGAGAGCCGCGGACGTAAAGTTAAAGATATCAAAGACGAAAGATTTGGCCACTTGGTGGCGATCGAAGAGACTGCAGAACGTTTCAATGGCAAGGTCATCTGGATCTGCCGTTGCGACTGCGGAAATACAATCAAGATTACTTCACATCGTTTGTTGCATACGGAAATCAGCAACTGCTTCGATGAGAAATGTCCATATCGTGACGTGACCAGACGTGTGCTCAAGGAAGAGGATTTCTCCGGCGAATCGCGTCAGTGTGCGACGGCAATGGCGGACATCACCGGACAGGTATTCGGCGAACTGACGGCCGTCAAGATGACCGGCATTAAGAGTGGAAAAAACCTTCAGTGGTTGTGCAAGTGTTCTTGTGGAAAAGAGATCAAAGCATATGAACGCGACCTGCAACGTGGTGTCAAAGTAAACTGCGGTGTAACACATCATCGTCCTACGACGCCTCGTATTGCACATTAAAACAAATGAAAATCACTTCAGGTTTAGGCAATTTGCTAGTGCACCTGCAAGAAAATACAAAATCGCAAAGAAAAAAGCAAGAAATAGTATTTTCATCATGTAGCACAAAGTGTAAAATTTACGCATAAAAGTGAAACTGAACCATGGGGAGATTTTTTTATGGGCAAGTATTTTGGCACGGATGGTTTCCGTGGTAAGGCCGGCGTAGTCCTGACTGCAGAACACGCTTTTAAGACAGGTCGTTTTCTCGGCTGGTATTATTCCAAGAAGCATCTCGAAGAAGGCGGTAAGACCGCAGCAAAAATTGTAATCGGTAAAGACACGCGCCGTTCTTCTTATATGTTTGAGAATGCACTGGCTTCCGGTATTGCAGCTTCTGGTGCAGATGCGTACTTACTGCATGTTACAACCACTCCTTGTGTGAGCTACATCACACGTACAGAGGATTTCGATTGTGGTGTAATGATCTCTGCAAGCCACAACCCCTATTACGATAACGGTATCAAGCTGATGAATGAAGTCGGCGAGAAGATGGATGATGCACTTCAGGACGAGATTGAGAAGTATATCGACGGAGAGATGGAAGAGATTCCTTTCGCATGTGAAGATAAGATCGGTAAGACCATTGATTACTACTCTGGAAGAAACCGTTACATTGGCTACATTATTGGCTTGGCCACGAAATCCTATGAGAAACATAAGATTGGTCTGGACTGTGCAAACGGCAGTTCTTGGATGATCGGTCGTTCCGTATTTGATGCACTTGGTGCGAAGACTTATGTCATCAACGATGCACCGGATGGTGTAAATATCAACACCGGTTGTGGCTCCACTCATATTGAGGGACTTCAGAAATTCGTAGTAGAGAATAAACTTGACTTGGGCTTTGCATTTGACGGTGATGCAGACCGTTGTTTGGCTGTCGATGAACTGGGTAACGTAATCGACGGTGACATGATCATGTACATCTGCGCAAAGTATTGGAAGTCCAAAGATCAGTTGAACAATAATACAGTAGTAACGACCGTCATGTCCAACTTCGGCCTTTATAAGGCTCTGGATGAGGCTGGCATTAACTACGAGAAGACGGCAGTCGGTGACCGTTTCGTATATGAGAACATGAAAGAGAATGGTCACATGATTGGCGGTGAACAGTCTGGACATGTTATTTTCCGTAAGTTTGCACACACCGGTGATGGTCTGATCACTGCAGTTATGCTGATGGAAGTTGTCCTTGCGACCAACCTCCCACTTTCTGTACTGGCATCTGGTATGACCAAGTATCCGCAGGTACTGAAGAATGTTATTGTTGACGATAAAGACGGAACACTGAACGATCCGGCTGTACAGGCTCAGGTTGAGGCTTGCACCAAGGAACTTGGCGACAATGGACGTGTTCTTCTCCGTAAGAGCGGTACAGAACCGTTGCTCCGCGTAATGTCAGAGGCTGGTTCAATTGAAGAGTGTGAGAAACAGGTGAATGCAATTATCGATGCAATGGATAAGAGTGGTCACTTGGTTGAGGTGAAAAAGTAATCATGTATACAATTAATGACCTTTATGATTTGACACAGACTTATCCGCAGGTTGCGGAGTATCTTGGGAAATTTACATATCCATGGGAAGCGCTTGCCGGTATTTCTGATCTGATTCTTGAAATTGGTAAGTCCCTCCCGGAAGATGAATTCGATCATCCATCTGAAGATGTATGGATCGCCAAAGATGCAAAGGTATTTGCCACAGCTTATATCGGTGGCCCTTGCATCATCGGTCACAATACAGAGGTTCGTCAGTGTGCTTTCGTTCGCGGTAGCGCATTGGTCGGCGAGAATTGTGTCGTGGGTAATTCCACAGAATTGAAGAACGTGGTACTCTTTAACAACGTACAGGTTCCTCACTATAATTACGTAGGCGACTCCATTCTGGGTTATAAGTCCCACATGGGAGCAGGTTCTATCACCAGTAACGTGAAGAGCGATAAACTCCCTGTTGTCATTAAGAACGGTGACGAACAGATCGAGACCGGACGTAAGAAGGTCGGTGCAATGCTCGGTGACCGCGTAGAAGTTGGTTGTAACAGTGTTCTCAATCCAGGTACGGTAATCGGAAGAGACAGTAATGTCTATCCGACATCCTGCGTACGTGGCGTGATTCCTGCGAACAGCATTTATAAAGATCAAGGCAATATCGTTATCAAGAAGAAATAAATGATTTCATGTCCAACAAGGAGGTATTTATGAAAGTCATTATTGCAGAGAATTATCAGGAAGCCAGCAAGAAAGCGGCAGATATCATGGAGAAGATCGTCCGTGAGAATCCGACTTGCACATTGGGATTGGCAACAGGCAGCAGCCCGGTTGGCATGTATCAGGAACTGTCCCGTCGTTGCAAGGAAGAGGGTCTGGACTTCTCGAAGATCCACACCGTAAACCTTGATGAGTATGTAGGTCTTGAGCCGACACACAATCAGAGCTACCGCTATTTCATGGATAGCAATCTTTTCGATCACATCAATATCGATAAGGCTAACACATATGTGGCCAAGGGTATCGGTGATGTAGATGCAAACCTCAAGGAGTTCAATGAAGTTCTGGACAAGGCTGATATTGAGATCCAGGTTCTGGGTGTAGGTCCGGATGGTCACCTTGGTTTCAACGAGCCACAGCACGTACTCTACGATGGCGCACACAAGGAAGTACTTGATGAGTCTACCATCGATGCCAATACACGTTTCTTCACATCCCGTGACGAAGTTCCGCGTTATGCAGTAACGATGGGTATGGGTAACATCATGCGTGCCAAGGCACTTCTGATGATCATCAACGGCAACAAGCAGGATGCTGCGAAGAAACTTCTTATGGACGATAAGATCGATCCAATGTGCCCGGCAACATTCATGAGAATGCACCGTGATGCAACAGTTGTCATCGAGAAGAAACTCGCTCAGGAGATCGGTTACATCCAGTAAGCATCAAACAAGGGCAGGTAAACTGTTTCCTTGTTTCGAATGTTAAACTTGATTTAGTTAAAGAAATACCGTTCACACCACATGAGAATAAAGTGGGTGAACGGTATTTCTTTGTGCGCTAAAGTTGAGTCTTCGAATCAGTTCTGGACTTTGTAAACGTTCAGACTGCCATCACTGGAAGTGAAGACCAGTTGACCGATGGTCTCAATACATGGATAGTAGATGAGACCGAATTCGTCGAGTTCCATTGGTCCACATACGACATAGGTGATGTCATACTTCGAAAGTAAGGAAGAGACCTCTGCGAGATTGGTACTTGTGTAAATAGTGGAGACATCGGTGTGACGTGGGGAAAGATACAATGACCAGACATCTTTCTTTGGGTCACTCTCGAATTTGTTGTTTTCTGGATTGATCCAGCCTTGGAAGTGCCAGAGCCATTCGTGTGTCTGCCAGCCGACAACCGTCGGAAGACCGGTATAGGCAGAGACGATGCAACGTTCAGTATAACTGTTGCCGTATGCTTCACAGATGTTCACAGAACCCTCGACATTCTCATTGAACCAATCGATTGCTTCTTCATAAGGTACCATTGCACCGGCTTTTTGCTTGTCGACAGAATAGAACGAGTAACTACTTGGAACACATTCAGGTAAGTATGCGGTACCATCAAGCCCTCTATAGTTCTCGGACTTGATCTCTCCGGAACGCTGATCAAGAGAACGGAGAGTATAGTGTCCTGGGATGGTGATAATGAGAATCAACATTACGATGGAGACGGTTAAGCCCCAGTAGGACAGATTGCCGTTCTTCGTCATATGAGCCATAAAACGGAAGACAGTGTAGGCCACTACAAGCGACAAGATGATGAAGCCGGCAAACGTGAACTTAAACATGGTATTTGAACGCTGGTTGTCATCACCATAGATATCACGGACATACATGATCTCCGGCGCCAGAAGGAGCATGAATCCTACGAAAGACATACCGACCATGAAGATATCGATAATGGATCTTTTCCTGAAGAATTTGCAGAGCATGGTATCGCCAAGTTTCGCAAAGAGATAATCCATCATCGGGAAGAATAAGGTCAGCATGACCAGAAGACGTGGCTTCTCTTTGATGCTATCTTGTTCAGAAACATTGACAAGCTTGACGACTGGAGAATCATTTCCGTCATCCAAGTCAGGATCTATGCCCTCTGCGTCATCGTCGTCCATACTATCAACCTCTTCTTCGAGCTTCTGAATCTCGAGTGAGGGTTGCTCAAACGCTGGCGTCGGTTTAGTCTGAGACTCGGATGGAGTCTTGGGTTGAGACTTAGGTTGTGGCTTGACTAGTGGCAGGGACGCCGGAAGGACGGTGGCCAGTTCACGGCTTAATCCGCGGCGGCGCGTCGCGACGACCAGAACGATCAAAGCAAGTGGAATCAGAATGTGGATGCACCATACGATCAAAAACTGGAAGAGCGAGGAGTGTCGGTCGGTCAGCGCGATAAAATTCGAAATCATTTCAAAGTGGTAATTGAAAGAGAGCGCAACGGTGCTTGCGACACAGAATAGCATGGACATCGTAAGACCGGTCCTTGACAAAGCAGACGGGAAGAATGTCGTCAGCACGTAAGCCAATACAAAGACGAGAATCTGTAAACACAGGTGGGCAAAAACATTGCTACTTGTCTTCAGATATACACCCAGAATGCCACCCAGCTCGAAAATGAATACCAGGAAACTACTGAATGTCATCATGTAAGTGGAACGTCTGGTCTGATAGATGAGAATACCCATGGCGCAGAAGACGAAGTAGATCAGGAAATCCCAGTAGTTGCACATCTGTGTCAAACCGAGTAAGAATGCACAGATGAAGAATTCCGGACGGAAAATGTAGTTCATCTCTTCCACAACATGAGTGGAGAAGTTCTTGAAACGATGCATCTCGAGTGATTGCTTCTTCGGGAATTCGGCGCGATAGACCGCTACAAAGATGAACGCAATAATGAGTAACACGATGGTCATGCTGACGACGTGGGCGTGAAGGTCACCGATGAGATAAGAATAGAACGGGAACTCGTGAATAGTATAGTCGCCGACGGCGGCCTCGCCCAATGCTTTCAAATCAGGGTTATGACCGATAAATCGGGTTGAATTCGGATAGAAGAAATTACCAATATTTCCGACGTTAATGCCGAGTTTCTTCCAAAGTCCCCAGGTAAGCATACCGTTACCGAAACTCTGCTCATCGTAGAAGAAGGAGTGAGAGTTACCGAAGAGGATGACACATGCACCGGAAAGAAGACCTGCAAAAGGTAGGTACCACTTGGAGACTTGGCAGTCTCGCTTCTGACGAACTGCATCGATAAATAACTGACCGAGCGAGAAAGCCGAAGCAAAAGGCAGCGCGATGGCGGCACACATCGAGAGGTTATACGCAATCGCAGGTGAGGTGCCGATCATCTTGGTCAGGTAGGAGAAGACATACTGGCCAAAGTAGTAGTAGTTGATGGAGTGGCCGGCGAGCCATGGATCCTTGGCCGGTAGACCGTCGTAACGAACCATGGAGTTCATGAAGGCATAGTTCATGAATTTCTCTTCACCATTGATCATTGGATACATACCCTTACAGAAACAGAAGAACGCCATGATGACGATGAAGATTGCTTCCTCGAAGACGATGTGGTAGACATTGGACATGTCAGATAACGCGGTCAGGGCTGCATGGCGGGTCTTTGGAATTCCCCAGCAGACAATTGGAAGGAGAATGAACATCACAAGTGTCATCGGGCGGTTGAAGGATTTCCATATCCCTAAATAGGAGATCAGCCATACCGGACCGGTCGTTAATAGAATACCGAGTGAACGGGAGAAACCGTAACCGGCCGAGACGAAACCACGGAAAAAATAAGCAACCAGTGGGAAGGCAGCTAAACCATAAAGGTAGAACATCACCCACCAACTGAAGAAATCCGCTTTGTCCTGCTTGAGGAAGGTGGAAGCAACGAGTGCGACCAGCGCCGGAAGCAGTAGTAGTGCAAAACGGATGGAGACCGCTCGAACATCGATCTGGTCTAACGAGAACGTTTTTGCAGATGCGTGCGAACGAGATGTATTGGCAACACGAGATGAACCGGAACGATTACGGTTGGACGTCGAGTTCTTTTTCACGAGAGAAATCCTCCTTAATCTTAGCTACGGTGGCATTGGCCTGCGACACGCAAGCGTCCATCCGATATTTGGCATCTTCGGTAGGTGCCGGAGACATGGCAAGACTACATACATACAGCCCGTCGATGGGTTGTATGAATTCATCAAGTGGACGATTGATCGGCTTGGAATAACGAGTGCGTGTCAGACGCCACGTGCGGACAGCGCTTCTTGTTACGCTTGGATTCATATACTGCAGACGCTTGAAGAATGTCTTGAATACTTCAGCATCGGTGGCTGTCCAGAGCGGTGAGGAAGTCAGAAAACTTCCGGAAAGGTAGAGTACATGTCCGCCATAACGACGCTCGCCGACCATGGACGTGTGCTGAATGATGCGTTGGAAAGGCTCATCTTGAGGATTCTGACGCGAATAACACTCGGTAAAAGGTGCCTTGAGAAGAAGCATGAGACACATGTTGGCCTGATAGGTAACGTCCATCAGGGAGTCGCGGAAATCCGTCGGCATATCTAACGCATGGGTGATATGTACGAGATTTCGACAGGAACCGGTGTACAGAATGGTATCACACTCTAAGATAATTGAGGATGAGTCAGAAAGAATACAGCGAACACGATATTTCGGACGTGTCGGATCTTCACTCTTGGCGATTTCTGTGACGGTATAACCGTATTGAATGATGCCCTCGTGGTCTGTGATTTCCTGGACCAGTGCCGATAGAAGCGAGTGGAAACCGTTGTTCGGATAGCCAAGCTTCTTACGACCGGCCCGACCATACCACAGAGAATCGTACCACTGCAACTCGTCTGAAAGACCGAGGTCTTTGAAGAGGGAGAGAAGGGCACGGTCGGATTTGCGGATGTGGTGCGGAAGTAGTTCGATGTATTCAGAACCTAGTCGTGAGCAGGCCAGCATACCGCCAGGCGTGGACTGCTGTTCCACGACCTGTACGCGAAAGCCGGCCTGTGCTAACTTATAGGCACAGACCAGTCCGGAAAGTCCGGCACCGATTACACAGATGGAGGGTTGTTTACTCATCTCTTCTGAGTGTCTCCTTCAACATTAGATCTTCTTGGCTTCTAAGTAGTAACGCTTCTCGACGGCTTCACCCATCGAGAAAGTCTTTCTCGGGAATACGCCTTCTTTGCTGATGGTCTCAAAGAAGGAATTCTTCGAAACATCCGGCAGGAGGAAACCGAGTTTGTCTGTGGCTGCGAGGGAGCGGACAGAATCTTCGCCGTGGATATAGTCGGTATGAATGCTCTCGGACTCGATGGAATCGAGGAAACCTTGGAGAGAACCAACAGCCAATGTATGGGAAGGACGACCGATCACCAAGGTGAAATCTTCCTTACCGTCCGTGACGAGAATCGTCTGAGAACCGTCCTGCTTACCTTCCTTGGCAAAAGCACCTGCCTCGGCGGTCTTGAGATCACAGTCTGCGAAATATGCCGAAGCCTTCGCAAGAAGTGTTTCCTTGGTAAGACCGAAGGTTACACGGTGGATCGGCTCGAACTGAAGTCCCTCATCGTGAATGTTGACGATCTCAACCAAGCAATATCGAGCCGGATGAGATTCTTTCTCTTCGTCAGAAAGCTTCTCACGGATGTTCTCCCAATGCTTCTTGGCTGTTGCCAGAGAATGGTTGCCGTCGCCGACTGCGAAGAGGAAACCATCTTCAGAAACTGCGAGAATATTGCGCAACGCGTCAATAATGGAAGACGCAACAGAGGAAGTAGCCGGTGTGTAATAGCCCTTGATGTGGCCGCCTTCCATCATGAGGGCGGTATCGTAAACGAGGTTTGCCTTATCTTCGGAAAGTGCAGCGAAGGCAGGCTCAATGACAGTGCGCTTCGGGTCGTCGATCAGGACCATGATGTGTGGCATCTCGATCGGTGCACGCTCACGAATGCGAACGCGAGGTGGAATACGGGAGAGTACCGTTCCTTCTGTCGCACGGATGCGACTCTTGTTACCTGGTGTGAAATCGTACTGTTCCAGATCCAGTGCCAGCATCAGACCTTTGCGAGAATCATTGATCTTGGTCTTGCGGTCCAGCAGAATGAAGCCTGGATCCAACTCGGTCAGTATGCCTTCGTCAATGTATCGGGTGATGGAGGAAGAGATGGAAGAAAGACGAGCATCGATCTGCGCTGCGGATTCTTTCTCCAGATATACTTCCGGCAAGAACATGCGAAGCGTAGACGGCGCTTCACCAACGGTGTTCTCAACATCTTCCCAGTACTTCGGTTCAGAAGTGAACTGGTCACAGGCAATAACAGCCCATTTACTCAAATCAGTACCCTGCTTCGGAAGCAGGATCTTCGGTGCCGCTACGGCAATATCAGCATAAATAGAATTCATGGTGATCCTCCCATGTTAGATAATTTTGTAAAAATGCCCAACTATTATATCACGCGTACGCGCGCATGACAAAATAAATCCCCATCTATGTGACAGTTTAGGTGATGAAATCGGTCAAATGCGGATATTGAGCACAAGAGCAGGCACATTTTTCTGGTGTTTAACAATTGAATATGGCATAATGAGAAACATAAGAAGTACCATTATTGGTATATGGAAAAAATGGGTGCAAATGTTTGTAAACGGGAAGGAGTTGCGTAATGGCGAATACAGAGAATGGTAAACAGAGATTACTCCAATTGGCGGGGATCCTTCTGAAAGAAACGGACGAGAAACATGGCCTGACACGCGTTGAACTCGAAGGCAGACTGGAGAAAATGGGGTATCCGGTAGAGCGTAAGGCGCTGTCTCGAGACATCGAGATCCTGCGTGATATGATCAACGTGGAGAATGCGGGCAAACCGCCTCGTTACTACGTGGAACATCGCGATTTCGAGTTGGAAGAAATCATGATCCTCATCGATGCGGTGGAGTCTGCAAGTTTCATGACGGAGAAGAAGAAGTCCAATCTGATCCATAAACTGAAGGATCTTACATCTTTCTATAAGGCCCAGGAACTGAATGCCCAGATCCACTATCTTGGCCGCCATTCGTCCAAGAATAACGATGTGCTTTATTCAACTTCTGCCATTCGTACTGCAATCAATGAGAAACATCCGGTGACCTTCCAGTACTACGAGTATGTGCTGGGCGCAGGGGCTGTGCCGAAGCGTGGCGGAATGAAGTATATTCTTCATCCCTACACACTTGTGTGGGATAACGGGTTCTACTACTGTGTCGGGACAAGACCGGAACAAAGTGCGCAGGGTGAAGAGACGAAACTCTACCACTTCCGTGTGGACCGCATGAAGAATGTGCAGGTGGCTGATGACAAAGAACTGATCAGTCCACCGGAGGGCTTCAACGTTGCCAAGTATATTGACAGTACATTCAGTATGTATGGTTCGGACAAAGAGGAGACGGTTCAGCTTCGCTTCCATAAGAAACTACTGAATCAGTTCTTCGATAAGTTCGACCAGTCGGTAAATGTGATGCGTGACTCGAAAGATCCGGATTTTCTCATCGCGAATGTGAATATTCATGTCAGCCCTACCTTCTTTAGTTGGGTGAGCCAGTATGCGGGTGAGTTCACGATCGAAGGTCCTCAGAAGATTCGTAAACAGTACCACGAACATCTACGCAAAGCATTGGAAGCGTAAGGAAGAGGAAAGCATCAAGAATCGACCTTACATTCGTCAATCTATATATAGATTTTCTTATGGAAATCATGTAAAATTACAAGGCACGCGAAATCGAAGGCGTGCCTTGTTTTCTGTAAATCGGAAATACAGGCCTTGTGGGAAGAAGGAGACTTGAGAATGAGACAGTTTACCTCAGATGAATTGAGAAATACATGGAAGCAGTTCTATATCGATCGTGGTCATGTAGATGTCGGCGCCGTATCACTGGTGTCTGACGGATCGACCGGCGTACTTTTTAACGTGGCCGGCATGCAGCCACTGATGCCTTATCTTCTTGGCCAGAAGCATCCTCTGGGCACACGTCTTTGCAATGTTCAGGGTTGTGTTCGTACCAATGATATTGATTCCGTTGGTGATAAGAGCCACGTTACCTTCTTCGAGATGATGGGTTCCTGGAGCCTCGGTGATTACTTCAAGAAAGAGCGTTGCCAGTGGAGCTTCGATCTTCTGACACAGGTCTTCGGATTCGATGCCGATCACCTCGCTGCAACTGTTTTTGCCGGTGACGAGAATGCACCTCGTGATGAAGAAGGCGCCGAATATCGTATCGCTTCCGGTTTCAAGAAAGAGAATATTTACTATCTTCCAGCCGAGGACAACTGGTGGGGTCTGGAGTATGGCCCATGTGGTCCGGACAGTGAGATGTTCTATATCGCAGACAAGCCGGATTGTGGCCCGGATTGCGGTCCTGGCTGCAGCTGCGGCAAGTATACCGAACTTGGTAACGACGTATTCATGCAGTATGAGAAGCATAAGGATGGTTCACTGACACCATTGAAGCAGAAGAACGTAGATACCGGTTGGGGTCTTGAGCGTATTCTCGCTTTCCTGAATGGTTCCAAGGATGTCTACCAGATCGATCTGTTTGCACCGGTCATTGCATATATCGAGAAGGTCTCCGGCCAGAAGTATAACGAGGACGAGAAGATGACCCGTTCCATGCGTATTCTTGCTGACCACACCCGTACATCCGTCATGTTGATCGGTGATGCAGCGAAGTTGGTTCCGGCTAATGCAGGCGCTGGCTATGTACTTCGTCGACTGATCCGTCGTGCGGTACGTCACGCTCGTGCACTCAACATGAAGAAAGACGATATCCTGAAGATCGCTACGATCTACATTGATGAGATCTACTGCAACAGCTATCCGCTTCTGATCAAGAGCAGAGCGTTCATCTTGAATGAGTTGACCAAGGAGATCGACCGTTTCGAGAGCACACTCGAGAATGGTATGAAGGAATTCAAGAAGATCTTGGATGGTGCGGCTTCTTCCGGAAAGAAGAGCATTGAAGGTAAGGATGCATTCTATCTTTACGATACATTCGGTTTCCCAATCGAACTTACGGTTGAACTTGCAGAAGAAGAGGGATTGGCCGTTGATGAAGAAGGCTTCAAGGTCGCAATGGAAGAGCAGAAGCAGAAGGCTCGTGACAATCAGAACTTCTCTGCCAAGCTTGGCTCCTCGGAAGGTGTTTTTGCCGAATTGGACGATAGTATCGTGACAAAGTTCGTGGGCTACGATGAGTTGTCCTGCCGTGGTCGCATCCTGGCCATTGCGGATGAGAAGAAACTTACCGAAGCACTTCGCGAAGGCGAGAACGGAACCATCATTACCAACGTATCCTGCATGTATGGCACCATGGGTGGTCAGGTCGGCGATAAGGGTATCATCGTCACCGCTGAAGGTGAATTTATCGTGACGGAGGCAGTCCACCTTTCTGAGACAAGAATCGGCCATACCGGTTATTGCTCCAGAGGTACCATCCGTGTGAACGAAGATGCCAACCTCGCTGTGGATACTGCAAATCGACAGAATACCTGCAAGAATCACTCTGCGACACATCTTCTTCAGAAAGCACTGAAGACCGTTCTGGGTGATCACGTTGAGCAGAAGGGTTCTCTGGTTACACCGGATCGTCTGCGTTTCGACTTCTCTCACGATCAGGCCATGACGGCTGAACAGATCGCTGAAGTGGAGCGCATCGTCAATGCACAGATCGAAGCCGGCCTTGTTGTTCACACCGATGAGATGAACCTGAAGGATGTTGCCGAGACCGGTGCAATGGCACTGTTCGGCGAGAAATACAAAGATGTTGTTCGTGTAGTCAGCATGGGCAAGGGTACCAGCGGCGACAACAAGGAAGACTTCAAGAAAGCTTTCTCCGTTGAGCTTTGCGGTGGTACACATGTTAGCAATACCGCACAGATCTCCCGCATCAAGATCCTTTCTGAATCTGGTGTTGCGGCAGGTATCCGTCGTATTGAAGCGCTGACCGGTGAAGGTGTCATGAACTACTACAAGGAAATGGAAGATATGGTTGCGGAGATTGCGAAGATGTTGAAGTCCAGCAATTCTGAAATCGTTTCGAAGATTGCACATCTGCAGAGCAGCTTGAAAGCGGCCAATGCCGAGATCGAGTCTTTGAAGTCTCAGGCGGCCAAGGATGCGCTGGGTGATTTGACCAGCCAGACGCAGGAAGTGAAGGGCATCAAGCTCTTGGCAGCTCGTGTGGATAATGTGGAGATGGGTGCACTTCGTGACCTGGGCGACTCCATGAAGGATAAGATCCAGGATGGTGTGGTTGCACTGCTCTCATCCATCGATGGTAAAGTGAACATTGTCATCATGGCTTCGGATAGCGCAGTGAAGGCCGGCGCACATGCAGGTAACCTCATTAAGTCTATCGCACCGATCGTAGGTGGTGGCGGCGGCGGACGTCCGAACATGGCTCAGGCCGGTGGTAAGAATCCGGCCGGCATCGACGATGCATTGGCTGCAGTCAAGACTGAATTAGAGAAGATGCTCTGATTCGTAGAAGGAGGAGATAATATGTGCTTATTCTGTGATATTGTTGACGGCAAGATCCCGTCTACCAAAGTATATGAGAATGACAAGGTATTGTGCTTCAAGGATATCAATCCTGCTACACCGGTTCACGTGCTGATCGTGCCGAAGAAGCACTTCGACGATATTCTTGATATGTCTTCTTCTGAAGAAGGCAAGGCTGCGCTGGGAGACGTGCTTGATGCAGTACCGGAAGTTGTAAAGGCAACGGGCATCGACGAGGGATTCCGCATCATCAACAACTGCCGCGAATTCGGCGGACAGACAGTGAAGCATGTTCACTTCCATATATTGGGCGGTGTGAAGCTTTCCGAGAAGATGATCTAATCATTTCTTTCACGAGAACGTGAAGAGAAGCAAATCAATCGATACTTTGAAGTAAATAGAAAAGAGAGGGTGGGAAACACATAAACCACCCTCTCTTCTCTTTTCCATTTACCCATACCTAATCTGTTATCACTATATTACGTTTGGGCGGGGAGTACAAACCAGAATTTTTCTCAAAACTATAACAATATTTCGCAATCATACCGAACAGGTACTGTTATATTGCGGTAAGAATTCGATGCTATAATGGACATAGACTAGAAAATAGGGGAGGTGGCACCATGCGTGAGAAGACAATTCGACCGGGAAGAATTGCGGCTCGAATCATTGCTGTTCTTGTCATTGGGGCAGTTCTTCTTGCAACCTGTGTGCTTCCTTCTTCCCGGGTGGAGGAACCCAATCTGATATCCGAGTATATTGAACGTGTGTATACGACACTCTATGGACGAGAAGCGACACTGGAAGAATTCCAAGGGTGGTATCGTGATTTGAAGGATGGACAAGTCACGCCTTCGGGTATGGTTGATGCCGAGGTGCAGAAGGTACTTGGTACGGACGAAGAAGTGAACCTTACGAAACTTCTGGATGCTGTCAGCATGGTGATGACAGATCAGCCGTTGCCGGAATCTCAGAAGGATACCTATCAGACCTATTTGAACCGAGGAGTTTCGATTCGGAGAGTCATCTCAGATCTTAGTAAGACGGATGCATTCTTCGACGTGTGTTATCGATATCAGATGTCTCCCTATGGACTGGATAAACTGGAAATGCGTGACCAAGATCCGCAGGTGACGATGTATGTGTACGATCTTCTGACAGAGGTTATCAACGATCATCCGGCGACGGCAGAGGAGTGCAATGAATGGTGTACTCGTTTTGTGAATGGCGAGGGTATCGCTCCGGTCGTGGCCGAAGCAGTGAAACAACGTGCGGAAGCGCAAGATAAAGGCGATGTGATCCTCGATGAAGCACAACTGACATTACTGTATCGCGTATTGACCGGACAGGAAATTTCTGCGGACCAGATGCAGGTCTGCCAGGATGCCCTGGGAAACGGCATGTCCGACAGTTATGTCCTGGCCATGATCTGTGAGACCTATGCGTATATTCATCATGTGGAAGAGTTGGGCTTGGTGCCAGGTGAAGTGAAACTTACGGAACCACGCGACGCCAACTACGAGATGACCGGCCTCATGAACCGCCTCTACGGTGCTTTTGCCGGACAGAAACCGACGGGAGAAGAATTGAACGGATACGTTCAGCAACTCTCGGACGACCCAGGACAACTTCGCACGGTTGTCGTAGAAATGCTGACTTCGACGGAATGTCAGGCGCTGATTGAATCGGATGAAGCGTTCCTACAGAAAGTGTATGAAGTGTTCTACGAACGCGTGCCGGAAGAACGTGAGATCGAGTCCTATCTGATCGGTATGTCTCATGGTATTACCCGTGAACGTGTTTTGGCTGAGATTCTGAAAGATCCGGCCTTCGATGAGAAGATGGCGGAGTATGGGATCGATTCGAAGGTTACACCGAAGATCCCAGAGAAGGTCATTGCGTTGACTTTTGACGATGGACCATATACGCCTGTCACCATGCGGATCCTCGATGCATTGGAACCATATGGTGCGCATGCAACTTTCTTCGTGGTCGGAAACCGTATTCATAATTATTCCGAGTGTATCATCCGTGAGGTCAATTTGGGATGCGAGGTGGGTGACCATACATGGAGCCACCAGACCCTAACGAGACTGAACGGAGAAGGGGTAAGTTCCGCTATCAACCAGTGTGCAGATGCGGTCTATGAACTGACCGGGATCCGTCCGACCGTTATGCGTCCTTGTGGAGGTTCTTATAACAGCACGGTGTCTGCGAATGTGGGTATGCCCATGATCCTCTGGTCCATCGATACGAACGACTGGAAATATAAAGACAGTCAGCATGTCATCAACGAAGTACTCAACTATGCCAAAGACGGTGATATTGTCCTGATGCACGACCTATATGAAACCACGGCAGACGCGGTAGAGGTCATCGTGCCGGCCCTGGAAGAAGAGGGTTATACGCTTGTGACGATTAGCGAACTTGCAGAGTATAAGCAGATTGAAATGGAGAAGGGCAAGGCCTACTTCTCCATGCGTGGCGGAAATTAAGCGTCCTTCTCGGCAACTTGCGCTTCCATGACGGCGCGAGCCAGCTGATCTGCACAGGAAGTGTCCTTGAACCCACAAGTATTACCGGAGAGCTTGGCGGCGATATCTTCCGCTTTCCAGCCATCGACCAGTTTTCCGATGGCCTTGTGGTTGCCATTACATCCACCTGTAAAAACAACATCCGTGATGATGCCGTTGTTGATCTCAAAATCGATCTTGCTGGAGCAAGTGCCGCGTGTTCGATATGTATAATGCATAAGTAAACTCCTTAGTTCTTCGAAAGAAGTGAGATGTCGTGCTCGATGGGACATGGTGGCAGATACTTGGAGAAAATATCTACATACCGGGTACCCCAAGAGATGGAACTTAATTCAGAGAAGGCGATACGGGTCGGCTTCTCTTCCCAGTTGCCGTCCGCGTCGAAAGCACGGACATAGAGATAACGGTCATCTTTCTTCTCGATGCGTCCGATGGCGTAGTCCATCATGCCGCTGTCCCGGCTCTCGGACTCGAAGATGGCGTTGAGCTTGTGGGAAGAAAGATAAGATAGGATGCCTTCCCAGGTGGATACGTCAATGTCGACGTCTTTGACTTCGTTGATCAAGCCTTCGCTCTTTAGGATCTCATCGGTCAGATCGACTTTAGAGGAGATCTCCACGATATCCTTCACACGTCGGATGACATATCCGTCCAGACGGAAATCCTGTTCTTCCATATATATGAATAGGTCTTCGCCGGTTCGTACGGGAAAACAACTGTAACAGTTCGGGTCTGCCTTCAGGAACATCCGACAGTGAAGACCCTGCTTGCATGCTTCGTTCAATACTGCACTAATTTCAAACTTCTTCATGGAAAACTCTCCTTCCATATTTAGAAATGCTGATGACAACATGATACCACAGAATCAGAATGAAAAAAGTTCAGTACTACTGATATATCATATAGATTCACGATGCCGAATTGTCTATAATGAGATTGTCTTCCGTTACTGCCCTCGGATGGAAGACAGACGCAGTGGCACGAAGTGCCGAGAACTTAGGAAATAAGGCTTGACCGTCTTTCCATCTTGTGATATTCTATCTCCTGCTGCGAAGGATGCAGAATACATAGTAAATATGTAAAGAATTATCCTCGCTCTCATCGATGAAGGTATGAGGGCCGTTCTAGTCCAGGAGGAGGTGAAAAATCATGGCGAACAAGTATGAATTAATGGTCGTTCTGAGTCCTGTACTCGGTGATGAAGGTATTACTTCTACCACAGAGGCAATCAAGGCTAAGCTCGAGTCTGGTGCAACAATCGATTCGATGGAGTCTCAGGGCATGAAGCGTCTCGCTTACGAGATCGAGGATCAGAAAGACGGATTCTATCTTCTGTTCAACTTCACATCTGATGCTGATTTCCCGAAGGAGATCGAGCGTGTGCTGAAGATCACAGAAGGTGTACTGCGTTTCCTCGTTATCCGTACTGAGGAGTAATAAACGTAAAGGAAGTTACGAGTATGAACAAAGTTATTCTAATGGGTAGATTGACCAAAGATCCTGAAGTGAAGCAGACAGGAAGCAGTATTCCGGTATGTTCTTTCACGATTGCATGCGACAGACGTTTCAAGAGCCAGAATGGTGAGCGTCAGTCTGATTTTATCAACTGCGTAGCATGGCGTCAGCAGGCCACCCTTCTCGGAAACTATTTCCACAAGGGTTCCCGTATTGCAGTAGTTGGATCTTTACAGTCCAGAAGTTATGACGATCAGAACGGACAGAAGCGTTATGTGACGGAAGTAGTGGTAGACGAGATCGAATTCGTCGACACAAGAAGTGAAGCCGGCAACGGTGCTTCTTACAGTGCTCCGGTTCAGCAGGCGCCATCTACGGCTTCTGTGGTAACACAGACTCCGCCTCCGGCTCAGCAGATCGATCCAGGCTTCGAAGCATCCATTGATTCGGATGATACGACGAACCTTCCTTTCGACGTAAACAGTACTTTTAATTTCTAATGGATTTTTCGAAAATCCATGACTTCTTTGAAAGGAGACTACAACAATGGCTGAAAATAGAGCACCTAAGGCTGCTGGCCGTGATTTCGGCGGTGAGCGTGGCGGCATGAAGCAGAGACGTTCCAGAAGAAAGGTTTGTGCTTTCTGCGCAGATAAGATCGAGGCAATCGATTACAAGGATGCTGCTCGTCTTCGCAAGTTCGTATCTGAGCGTGGCAAGATCCTGCCGAAGCGTATGACAGGTACATGCGCGAAGCATCAGAGAGAGCTGACGATCGCAATCAAGCGTGCAAGACATGTTGCACTGCTGCCGTTCGTAGCAGACTGATTGTATTTGCGATAATCTCTAATAGAGTTTATAATATTGAGCATCCGTATGCGAATACGGGTGCTCAATTTCTATTGGAGGAAGAAGAATATGAAGTGTATCTTATTAGCAGATGTGAAGGGCCTTGGAAAGAAAGATGATATCGTCGAAGTACAGGATGGATACGCAAGAAACTTTCTCCTGAAGAAGAAATTAGCATGTGAGGCAACCGCCAATAACATGAATGAGAATAAGCTGAAGAAGGGCGCGGAAGCTGAGCATGCGCGCCGTGAACTGGAAGAGGCCAGAGCCAACGGTAAGCTCCTTGATGGCAAGACCGTGAAGTTATCTGTGAAGACAGGTGAAGGTGGAAGACTCTACGGCGCAGTGACCGCGATGGATGTTTCTGAAGCCATTAAGAAGGCTGGCTTCCAGGTAGATAAGAAGAATATTGTGATCAAGAACCCCATTAAGTCGGTCGGTACCTACGAGGTAACCGCAAAGCTTCATACGAAGGTAAGCGTGAAAGTGAACGTTGAGGTCGTTGCAGAAGAAGCATAAGACGAACAAGAAGTTCGCTTCGGGTGATTTTTCCGAATAAGAAGATTCGGAAATGAGGGGGTAAGCATGGCACAGTCAGATGAGAATCTATTAAAGAATCGAGTTCCGCCGCAGAATAACGATGCGGAGGTAGCTGTGCTTTCGTGTTGCATGGATTCCAAAGAAGCTTTGGGCGGCAGTGCGGTCGTCTTGGAAGCGGATGATTTCTACTCTCCGGCACATAAACTGATCTTCCAGGTGATGAAGGATCTCTATGCAGAGAGTAAGAACGTCGACATGATCACGGTCGGTGAAGCGCTGAAGAAGCACGGCGATCTGGAGAAAGCCGGTGGTATGGCTTATCTTAGCGAGATCGTGGATGCCCATGCATTGATCTCCAACTATACGGATTATATTCGAATCGTCCGCCAGAAATCCATGAATCGTAAGTTGATCACGTCGATCAACGAGATCGTCCAGATGTCCTACGAGGGCGATACCGATCCGCACAATCTGATTGAACTTGCAATTGCCCGTCTGGCCGAGTTGAGAGATCACGGTGTAGACGATGAGACGTTCACGCCGTTGAAACAGGTGTTGGAACAGACGGTGAAAAACCTCATTACTCCGCAGAAAGAGAAGGCGGTCATGAGCCATTTCTCTCTGCTTGACTGGGTAACGAATGGTTTCCGTCCGGGTACGCTTACGATCATTGCTGCACGTCCTTCCATGGGTAAATCAGCATTTGTCATTAATATCGCCGCAAATGTTGCAATCAAGAGTGGTCTGCCGGTTGCATTCTTCAGTTTGGAAATGAGCGGCGAGGAGATTGCGAACCGTATTCTTTCGTCACGGTGCGATATTTCTACATCATCGTTGCAATCCGGTAAGAACCTGTCTCACGATGAACTTGGTCGAATCAACGGCTCTTTGCCCTTCCTCGGCAAAGCGCCACTGTTCATTGACGAACACTCCGGAACCAGCCCGGCAGAGATGCTGACTCGTTGCCGTGAACTACAGAATAAACTTGGACGTAAGCTGGGGCTGATCTGTATCGACTACCTCCAGCTCATGAGTGCAGTTCGCCCAAATCCGAGCCGTCAACAGGAAATCTCCGAGATCTCCCGTTCTTTGAAGTTGATGGCCAAAGAATTGAAAGTTCCGATTATTGCACTTTCTCAGTTGTCGCGTGAATCGGAGAAACGTGATACGCACCGACCGATCCTTTCTGACCTCCGTGACTCCGGTGCAATCGAGCAGGATGCCGATATTGTTATGTTCGTCCATCGACCGGATTACTAAAAGAATAAGGCGTAACTGACGACTGAAGAGGATAGCGAGAGTAAGAAGCCGGTTCCGGTAGATGAGGAGAAGATCGAGAAGGCGGAGATCATCGTGGCGAAGAACCGTCAAGGTCCGACAAGAACGATCTACCTTTCTTGGAATGGTTCCCGTACTGTATTCTTCGAAAGTGAGCACAATGACCCGGATCGTCCACAGGGACCTTCGGATCTGGATGCACCGCCGGAGTTTGCTTCGCAGGGCATAGATATTCCAGATAATCTTTTCGCTGAACCATCCTATGCGATTCCCGAGAATCCTGCTCCTGCACCTGCTGCACCGGATCTACCGAGTACTCCGGCTAATGAACCACCGGTTGCTGCTGTACCGATGCCATCTGAACAGGATGCACCGATTCCTCAAGATGATCCGGCGCTTTTCCGCGGAAATGGTATGGAGTTTGAATCGCTGGATGCTATGCCGTGGGAGGCAGAAGGAATGGATGAAGATACCTATCACGACCCAGGTGATGCTTTCGGAGAAGAGAATTTCTAAGTGGACGATCTGATTTGCAAAGTTAAGCAAGATATTGCCCAATACGAGTTGCTTCCGGCCGCGCGTGTCGTGGTCGGTTGCTCTGGAGGCGCCGATTCTATGGCGCTTCTATTTGTTTTACACGAAATTGTTCGTAAAGAGTATCCAGATACGGAACTTCTGGCAGCCCATGTCCACCACGGAATCCGCGCAGAAGCTAATCAAGACGAGAAAACCGTACGTGACTTCTGTGAGAAATTGGAAATCGCTTACACCTGTACGCATGTGGATGTGCCGGAACTTGCTAAGAAGGAGAAAAAGAGCTTGGAAAGTGCGGGACGTGAAGCAAGATATGCGTTCTTCGCTTCGCTCTGCCAGGAGGGTGACCGAATCGCGGTGGCCCATCACATGGAAGATCAGGCGGAGAGCGTGGCGATGCATATCTTCCGAGGCTGCGGAATGGAAGGCCTAGTGGGGATGCAACGACAAAACGGCGCGATCATTCGTCCGTTTCTCGGCCTTCACAAAGCAGAGATCCTCGCGTTCTGTGAAAGACATAACATTCCCTACTGCCAGGATCGTACGAACGAGGACGCAACGTATGACCGCAACTACTGGAGGCAGGTGCTTTTTCCATCGATTCAGAATGGAACGGATCGTGATCCAATCAGTGCGCTGACACAGTTGGCGTCTCGAATTGAAGAAGAGAATCAGTATTTGGATACACTAGCCGAGAGCCAGTTAGCCGATATCGTCAATGAAGCAGGAGAGGTTTCGGTACTGAAATTGAAGGATATTCCGCGACCGATGCTTCGTAGATGCTTGCGATTGCTGGCCGTTCGGACTTTCGGTGATGTGGTGGATATCACGTCGACGCATTGGGGGCAGATCCTTGCCCTTGTTCAGGAAGAAACACGAGAAGGGTATCTATGCCTGCCCGGCGGGAGAATTGCAAGACGAGAACAGGGACAATTCTCATTTAGCACGAGTGAGGAGGCTTTCGACGTGAACGCCTGTGGCTTCCAACCGACATGTGGCTGGCTGGTCCCAGAATCGGAGCAAACACGGATAATTGAACTTGCGACGCTTCCAATCGGCGAAACTGTTAATTTTTCTCAAAGATTTCTGCAAATCCGACTTCGTTCCATTGAGAAAGATTGCCACGTGGTTTATAATGGTTCAACGTGGTTTTTTCCACAATTATGTCTGGAAGGGGCGGTCCTACGCACCCGAAGAGAAGGAGATCGATTCAGACGGGCAGGTTCTTCCTGCAGTAAGGAATTGAGACGGTATATGAGCGAACTTCATATTCCGGCAAGATTACGGGATCGAATACTTCTGGTGGCAGTAGGAAATGAAGTCCTCTGGATTCCTGGATTTGCTCATGCAGTCGGTTACACCGATGAGCACTCGCGAAACAAGTGCGAGTCCCAGGAGGAGTGCTGGTATGAACTCTCCTTATCGGAAGGAATACTCGGCACGGATGAAGACATTACTTGATGAACGGGGAGAGGAAAACATGGAGAAGATTGACAAAGTCCTTGTTTCAAGAGATGAGATTGCATCTTTTGTAGAACGACTCGGTAAGCAGATCACTGCGGACTATCAGGGCGAAGAAATCGTCGTGATCGGCATCCTCAAGGGTGCGGCCGTATTCTTGGCAGACCTGATTCGAAAGATCGATTGCCCTGTAATACTGGACTTCATGCAGGTTTCCAGTTATTGCAACGGAACCGAGTCTTCCGGCAATGTTCGCATTCGTAAAGACCTTGATCACGATATTTCGGGCAAGAACGTCTTGATCGTAGAAGACATTATTGACTCCGGCATTACGATGCAGAGCCTGACCAGAGTGCTCCTTGCTCGTAACCCGAAGAGCATCAAAGTGTGTGCGGCATTTGATAAGCCTTCCCGTCGCAAAGTGGATTATACCGCGGATTATATCGGCCTTGAGGTTCCGGACGAGTTTATCGTCGGATATGGGCTGGACTATGCAGGAAAGTACAGACATCTTCCAGATGTCTGTGTTCTTGAATTAATAGGAGGTGACCAATGAGTCAAACTGACAAGAAACCGAAGAAGTCTTTCTCGGGATTGCCGTTCTATCTGGTTCTGGTGGTGATCCTGATCATTGCTTGCTATTTCTTCCTGAATAGTGGTTCGGAGAAGGATAAGTCATTGTCTGAAGCTTTGAATCTGATCGAGGATTCAACCATTTCGAAGGAAGATGTTGTACTTTCGGGCAATACCCTGAAGTTTAAATATACGGATCCAGAAGATGGAAAGAAATATGAAGTGAGCAATCACATTCCATACGATTCTGAAGACCATGTATTGACAATATTGATTGAGGCACAGAACAAAGGTGCGATTGAATCATTCGAGTACAAAGAGCCGATCGACGTGGGTTCGATCATGTCGGGCGTAATGATCGTACTGATGATTGCAGCCATGGTTTTCTTTGTCTGGATCAGTTTCAGTAGAAACCAGAGTGAAGGAAAGAGCGCCATGAACTTCGGCCGTAGTAAGGCAAAGCTTCATGACCCATCCAAGAATAAGGTTACATTCGGCGATGTAGCCGGCGCAGACGAAGAGAAGGAAGAGTTGACAGAAGTCGTAGATTTCTTGAAAAACCCGAAGAAGTATTCGTCTCTTGGTGCGAAGATCCCGAAGGGTATTCTCCTTCATGGTGCACCGGGTACCGGTAAGACATTGCTTGCGAAGGCAGTTGCGGGTGAAGCGGGTGTTCCGTTCTTCTCCATCTCCGGTTCTGACTTCGTAGAGATGTTTGTCGGTGTAGGTGCAAGCCGTGTGCGTGACCTCTTCGACAGCGCGAAGAAGAATTCACCTTGTATCGTATTTATCGATGAAATCGATGCTGTTGGTCGTCACCGTGGTGCCGGTATGGGCGGTGGACACGATGAACGTGAGCAGACATTGAACCAGTTGCTCGTTGAGATGGACGGTTTTGGCCCGAACGAAGGCGTAATCGTTATTGCGGCAACCAACCGTGTGGATATCCTTGACCCAGCTTTGCTCCGTCCAGGTCGTTTCGACCGTCGCGTAGCAGTTGCTCGCCCGGATATTAAGGGACGTGCGGAGATCCTGGCCGTTCATGCGAAGGATAAGCCACTTGATGATGATGTAGACCTGAAGGAAGTGGCGAAGATCACTCCTGGTTATACCGGCGCAGATCTGGCAAACCTTCTGAATGAGGCGGCGCTGCTTGCAGCTAGAAGAAATGCGAAGAAGATTACGAAAGCAGATGTTTCGGAAGCAATCTTCAAGGTTATGGTCGGTCCGGAGAAGAAGAGCCGTGTGATTACCGACAAGGAGAAGCGCCTGACCGCATTCCACGAAGCCGGACATGCAATCGTGCTTCGTACAGTGTCTGAGACAGAGCATGTGGAACGTGTATCGATTATTCCAGCCGGTGGCGCAGGTGGTTATACCGCTCACAAACCGGATGAGGATATCTACTACACCACGAAGAAGCAGTTGATCGATAGCATCATGATCTCTTTGGGCGGTCGTGCTGCAGAACAGATCATTCTGGGTGAGATCAGCACAGGTGCTTCCTCTGACTTGCAGCACTGCAATTCTGTGGCCCGAGAGATGATTACCCGTTATGGTATGAGCGAACAGTTCCCGAACGTAATCTTCGATGATGACGATGAAGTCTTCATTGGAAAGAGTTATGGACATACTCGTATGTATAGCGAACAGTCCGCAGCTTTGATTGACGCAGAGATCAGCAAAATTATCGCCAAGGCTTACGACGATGTACTGGAGATCTTGAACACCCGCATGGATATCCTGAACGGTGTGGCCCATCGACTTCTTGAGAAAGAGAAGATTGAAGGACCGGAGTTCGAGAGTTTGTATGTAAACAATGGTGTCAGTGTGGAAACTGAGACACCTACTACAGAAACGAAGAACGAAGCTGAAGAAGCATCTGTTGAGGAAGAAGTAAAGGTGGAGACGGAAGCAGTTGAAGAGAAAAAATCCGAGATTGAAGAAGTCATGGATGCTGTCGTAAAGTCTGACGAGAAGAAGGAAGAGTAATCCACTTCACTTCACAAACCCACACATGAATCAATCACGAAGAACCGCCAGTCGATTAATCGGCTGGCGGTTCTTCTATCCAACATATGAATAAACCGCCGAAATGTCGTGAAATCATTTCGACGGTTGTATTTCTTGCGAAAAGTACGTGCTCGATCAGCCTGCGAAGACCATGCCCTTGAAGTTCTCAACGATCATGTCATGGTCATTGGGAATCACAAAGAATTCATTCTCACTGCTGTTCTCGTGAAGTGTCTGGAAGTAAATGACGTCCGCATCGCTGTCGTAGAAAACCGTCTCAATCGGCGTGTTGGCCGGAATCGTGGCCAGACCAATAGATTCACCGGTTTCTGCATCGACTTTGTCTGCTTGAAGATCCTTACTGGTTGCGGCCAAATAACCGTAGGAGTAGAAGAAATTATCAATCAGGGCGGGTTTGCCTTGGGTTCCGAGCATGGTGAAATAGTAATGAAGAGATGTAGAACCAATCAGATCATAGTAATCACGGCACTCGATATATTCAGGATCGTAGATGATCTTGTCGATTGACGCGTTTACTTCGGTTACATATGTTACCTGATTGTTTTCGATTCGGTATATGTAGTCGGTAGTATAAGAATCCATACCGATGTTGCTGATGAGGAGGTAGAGACCGTCATCGGCCTGAATCAGATAGGCACTGGCATCAAAGACATAAGGATCCAAATCATTAGGAGTAATCGTTAATTCAGTGCCATTTAGATAGAGTAGAATCTTTTCGAAGGTTCCCTCATAACCTTCATCACTGCTTGGCACATATGAGAGGCATAAACTGTCCATTATTCCATCGTTGTCGATATCCCAATCAAGTGCGCCTGTGTAGTCGAACTTCAATGCATAATATTCCGGTGTGGAACCGAAGTAAGTCATGTCGATGCATTCGGAAAATGTAAGTGGGTAGACCGGTACTTTGAAGAATCGCGATCCCTGGAAGAAATAGATGCTGTCATACGAGAGAGCAAACAAAGCTTTGCCGCTTCGAATCTCTTCGGTCAACTCATCGATGTTAATGTCTTCTGTTTTGCCAAAGACTGGATTCTGCGGGGTGTATGCCAGATACACTGATAAAAATGTGCAGAAAGCTTCTGTATCAATAATGACATCACTTAATTCGATGAGAGAGCCATCCGAAGAGCGCAGATTGTAGGCATAGTATCCGTAGTGGTTCTCCGGATTATAATCTTTTCCGGTAATATACTCATCGATGACGAAAGAATAGATCTGAGAGTCCGCACGATATACCTCGATTTCACTTGTACAGATAGAAGGATCTGCGTCTCCTGTCGAGTGGAGATCCTCTATAAATCTGTTAAATTCCCGCTCGTACGCTTCGTCTAGCGGGGTGAAGATGGAATCGTAGATTTCAAACACAGACAAATCAAGCTCAGGAAATTCTTCGGACTTTGCAAAGTACAAGTCGCCATATTCCTGTACGAAGAACATTAACTCGAAGTCTTCCAATTGCTTGCAATAACCATAGCAAGTGGAGAAGGGTGTATTCTCCATATCCAGTTTCTCTAGTGAATGATCAATGGTAAAAGAACCAACGGTCGGATCTATGGTAGTAACCGCTGTCTCAGAAGTCTCGGAGGTTGGTTCTGTAGTGGTTTCTATTGTCGTCTCAGAGGACTCAGAGGTCTCAGGTGTGGTCTCTGTGATTTCCAAGTTTGCTAAGGAGAATCTCGGTGATTTGGTCTTCTTGTCGTTTTTTGAACAACTCGCCAAAGTAAGCACCATCGCAAATGTAAGCAAGGCAGCTATTTGTTTCTTCATAATGAATCCTTTCGTCGAGAAGAATTATTCGCCCAATTCGGTGTAGGGCGGAACCGGTGGAATATCGGCAACCTGTTCGGATAGGGACTCGATGGTTGACTTGTACTTAGCCAGTACTGCAGCGGACAATTTGTTACGGAATTCGGCATTTACCGGGTGGACGATATCTTTGAACTCGCCTTCCGGTGTGCGACGCGAAGGCATGGCAATGAATAGTCCATTGTTGCCGTCGATCACTTTGACATCGTGGACAACAAATTCGTTGTCGAAGGTGATGGAAACGATGGCTTTCATCTTGTTTTCCAGAGATAGTTTGCGTATCGTGATGTCTGTGACTTCCATAATGCCCTCCCTATAACCCATACCATATATTTTTATTAGCATATCATATTTTGTATGGATATTCATCTTTTCATGGCAAAAAGGGTATAATAGTGAAGCACGATATTGATTTGTGTTAGAAAGATAATTCTTTGGAGAATAAATTATGTCAACTGAAGGAATGAGAGACTTGCCTTCCGGCAAGAGAGTGTTTTTTGTAGGAATCGGCGGTATCAGCATGAGTGGACTGGCGCGTATTGCGCAAAACTACGGCTTGATCGTTGCGGGCTCGGATATGCATCCGTCTGCACGTACTGCGGAATTGGAGACCATTGGTATCCATGTTTACGGTGCACATAGCGCGGAGAATCTTAAGGAATTTGCGCCGGATATCGTGGTGCACACCGCAGCGATCCTCCCCGGAAATCCGGAACTTGCTTATGCGAAGGAGAATGGCATAACGGTGATGGAACGTTCTGTATTCCTCGGTCTCATCACCAAGAATTTCCAGAATGTAATTAATATTTCCGGTACCCATGGCAAAACGACCACCACTTCGATGGTATCTTTGATCCTGATGGAAAGCGGTGTGAATCCGACCGTTCATCTCGGTGCTGAACTTGAAGCATTCCATGGTACGGTTCTGCTCGGTTCGAAAGATCAGTTGCTGGTATCGGAAGCTTGTGAGTATCACCGCTCATTCCTTGAATTCTATTCCACGGTAGCTGCCATCACAAATATCGATTACGATCACGTAGATTGCTATAGCAGCATTGATGAGGTCATTGATGTGTTTGCACAGTTTACGGAGAAACTATCCGCAGATGGTACGTTGGTTATTCCGGCCGGTGACCGAAATGTCCAAGAGGCTGTGAAGAGAATGCCGTCTTATCGTGAGAAGTTAGGACTTGGTACCCCGAATATTCTGACAACGGGTCTTGTCGGTGAAGGTGTCGATTTCTTTGGACGTGAACCGGATTTCTGTGCGACGAATATCGAGTTTGTAGACGGATGTGCTCGCTTCGACGTTCTCTATCAGGGCGAACAATATACGCACATTCAGTTGTCTATCCCAGGCATGCATAACGTATACAACACACTTACAGCGATTGCATGTGCTTCGCTTACCGGCGGTACGGGAGAAGCAGCGACGAAGGCCCTTGCCGGATTTACAGGCGCAGAAGGACGATTCACCATTAAGGGTACGTTCAAGGGCGCGAAGATCGTTGCAGATTATGCGCACCATCCAAGTGCTGCCAGAGCAACACTGGATGCCGCTTCACATGTTCCGCATGGAAAGACTTGGGTGGTTTTCCAACCGCTGACTTATAGCCGTACGAAAGTCTTGTTTGAAGACTATGTTACGTCACTGCTTCCTTGTGAGCATGTATTCTTCGATGAGATCTTCTCTGACCGTGAGATTAATCCGGGAGATATTTCTTCACGCGATATTGCGGAAGAGATCAACCGTCGCGGTGGTCACGCGGAATTCTTCGAGTCCAAGGATGCAATCGTGGATCGCCTTTCTTCCTGCGTGAATCCGGATGACATGATCCTGATTCTCGGACCGGAGGATATTCGTAGTCTGGGCGATCGCTTGGCGAAAATGGAGAACTAAATGAGAAGGACCAGAACACTTCGACTGATTGCGTTGGCGATAATGGCCGTTGTCTTGCTTACTGTCTCCCTAGATCTTCTGATTTCGAGAAGTGGTGATGGTGATTCGGGGCGGGTGGCAGTATTCTTCGTGTCCGATGAGAGAATGTTTCCACAGACGGACTTCCGTCTCCTCTGTTCCAGTGAAGACATAGAAGCCGTATTTGTAATCGAGAACGACCTTGATATCGAGGAGATGAGTCAGCAAGTAGATCAGGCGTTGGAACGACATGATGCCACGTCAGTTGTTGTGCTATGTGAAGGGGACTACGCAGTAGAAGGACTTCAGATCGCATCGGAAGATAACCGTGTCTCTGACCTGGTACTACTGTCTCCAAAGGTTTCCAAGCAATCGGAACTGAATGAATTCGGTGCCGAAAGACCGGCTTGCCGCGTCGCGATTTTCTCGGCACAGACGGCTATTTCGGACACGCTTTATGAACGCCTTTCCGGCGAAGATACGAAGTATACGAGCGGCACACAGGCAGACGAGTCGGCACCGGAGCTATACTTATCTTCGGATGCCCGCCAGTACTATGCTCGCATGAATCACTGGTCGAATTCAGTTGTGTCACAAGAACGCCTTCTGAATAGCCCAGTTATGCAGACCTATCTTGCCAACTATTTCCATAACTATGTGTTAGAGAAAGATGGTGTGTCACGCGCGCCGCTTGGATACTGGGTGCTGAAGACGGTGTGTACGACCTTGACGGTCGTTGCTTTCTTTCTCTATGCGGCGACTTTGCCCCAGAATAAGAAACTTTCGGTATCGAATCAATCCAACGATATGGGTACGGGAAGTGAAGATACATATGCTCGACCGACCAAGGGGAAGCCGAAGGGACGTCCACTTTCGGAGAAATATCAGAGTGCGCTGAATCATCTGATGGCACTACAAGGGGTGATCGGAATCGCCGCGGGGATAGTGGCTTGCATCTTCGTTGCGAAGGGTGAAGCGGCATTCCATACGGTATTCCTGGTATGGATCTGTTTCTCGCTTCTTTCCTCGGCCTTCTATCTCCTTCGTTTCTTGCGTAGGATCAAGGATCAGAAAGTGCGGAAGAACCGCTCGATGTGGCAGATCCATCTGGCCTTTACCAGCCTTCTGATCCTGGATATATTTGTACTCAAGTTATTCTGGAAAGGAAATGGATTCTTACGACTGAACCTTCTCCTTCTTGTCGGCATTCTCCTTTCTGTGATGGTCTTCATTGCAACGACCATGCTTCAGTTGACAGACGAATACTATGGCAAGAATCAAGGAACGAAACAGAGTGTGATGGATTCGATCATGTTTTCCGCGATACGTTTCGTTCCAATGGTGATTGTTTTCGTTTTCTCGGTTATAATAGGAAAAGAAGTTTATGCGTTACGAACCATCCTGCTTCTGCTTGCACTGATTGGTGCCTCCTACTTGCGTCGCGTGATTCGAAAAGGAGGAATGGGCGAGCTCTTCTCGGTGATTCTGTACGCTTGTCTGTATTGGATGATGTTCTGACCCGTGAGAAGGGGGGCGCTTTATGGCATCAACGATTAAAGATGTGGCAAAAATGGCTGGCGTGTCGATCTCGACAGTGTCCAAGTTTATCAATGGCGGCAATGTGCTGGAGGAGAACCGACAGCAGATCGAGTATGCGATTGAGACATTGAATTATCAGGTCAATACTTTTGCAAGAGGCATGAAGACCCGTAAGACCATGTCGGTCGGAGTTCTGATCCCAAGCCTTGCAGATTATTATGGTGTTTCGATCCTTTCTTATATCGATCAGGAATTATATGCGGCGGGATACAGTACGATCATCTGTGATTATTCGCCGACCAATCCCACCGGCGCTTCCGATAAGATCAATTTTCTCATTAATAAACAGATCGACGGAATCATTATGCAGCCGATCAATGTATCCCAGGAAGACATTGACCGTGCGGCCAAGGCGAACGTGCCAATTGTGTTCGTAGATATTGAGAAGCCGGATGTTGCGTGTGATTCGGTGACCATCGACAATGAGGATATTGCCTATCGCATCACGAAGCATCTGATCGATAATGGCCATGCTCGTATCGGTTTCATTGGCGGGCAGGAAGGCTTCAATACCACGGATGACCGTGTGAAGGGTTATAAGGCAGCGCTTCGTGATCGCAAACTTCCGGTGGATGAGTCACTCATTCATCTGGAGAGTGTCTCCGAAGAGAGTGGATATCTGGCGATGACCCGATTCATGAAGCGCCCGAATCCGCCGACAGCGGTATTCGCAAGTGGTAATGATCTGACGGCCGGTTCGGTCATGTATATGAACGAGAAACATGTCCGTATTCCAGAGGATATCTCCTTCGTAGGCTTCGAGAATCAGGTCATTGCGCATGTCTATAATCCGACATTGACCATCGGCATCCAGCCGATACGAAAAGTCGGTCAGACAGCGGTAAAAATGCTTCTGGAACGTATGCGCGGAGAGTATGACGGAGAACCCAGAAGAATCCGCCTCAAAGCCGTGATCGACTTCGGTGCTTCGGTGAAGAAAATCATCTGATGCAACCGTCTTTATCCGTATAAGAATTACATGGAAAAAGGCTTGACGTTACAGGTTACTCGTGCTATTCTATCTCGGTGACCGCATGTACCGGGCTACTAAATCTGTGCCGTTTTTTCACTACTTCGTGACCGAGACGTCAAGCACAGTGCCTAGGAAGAAGCAGCGAGACTGGATGAACAGGAGGGAAACGTTTTTATGCAGTATGCAGTTATTCTGACAGGCGGCAAGCAGTACAAGGTTGCTTGCGGCGACGAGATTTTCGTAGAGAAGCTCGAAGGCGAAGCTGGTGACAAGATCACATTTGATCAGGTTATCGCAGTCGCTGATGATAACGGTATCAAGGCAGGTGCAGACGTAAAGGCTACAGTTGCTGGTGAGATCGTTAAGCAGGGCAAGAACAAGAAGATCGTTGTATTCAAGATGAAGGCAAAGAAGGGCTATAGAAGAACAAATGGCCACAGACAGCCTTATACACGCGTTCGCATCACAGAGATCAACGCTTGATCGAACCGTAGAAGGAAGTGTGCCTGTAAAATGATTTCGGTCACTATATCAAGAAATACAGCCGGACAAGTGATGAGGCTTTCAGCAGAAGGCCATGCGGGATATGAGGAAGAAGGCAAAGATATTATCTGTGCATCGATCTCAACGCTAATGACGACCGCGATCAATTCACTGGAAGAACAGCTCCGCTGGAAGGACTTCTATATAGTGGAAGAAGGAGAAGACAATTTCTGTGAACTCTGGGTTCCAGATGGAATCTCCAAAGCAGACGAGATGGTCGCTCAGATTATTCTTCGTACAATCGTCCGGGGTATCCTGGATGCAGAGGAGTCAGTGAACGAAAATTACGGTCTGGATTTTTTACGGGTAGTCACACAAGAAGAATTGAGATAATGGAGGACATGACCATGTTGAAGATGAATTTACAACTCTTCGCTCATAAAAAGGGTATGGGTTCGACCAAGAACGGTCGTGATTCAGAGTCCAAGCGTCTTGGTGCCAAGAAGGGCGACGGCCAGAAGGTTATTGCCGGCAACATCCTCGTAAGACAGCGCGGAACGAAGATCCACCCAGGTGCTAACGTAGGCATTGGTTCTGACGATACACTTTATGCTCGTATCGACGGCAATGTGAAGTATGAGCGTATGGGCCGTGACAAGAAGAAGGTCAGCGTATATCCGGCAGAGTAATCTGAATCGGGTGTTCTGTTGAGCTTTCTTTCGAAAGTAATCACAAATGAGGAAGGTCTGACACGGAACAAAACCTGTCAGACCTTCTTTTCCATTTGCGGCGAAGTGCCGCAAAGAAGCAGAAGGGAAGGAAGAAGAAGGATGTTTATCGATCACGCGAAGATTCATATCAAAGCAGGTGACGGCGGAAACGGAATGGTTTCTTTTCACACAGAGAAATACATCACGAACGGTGGACCGGATGGCGGCGACGGCGGCAAAGGCGGCGACGTGATTTTCTATGCCACCGACGAGTTGACTACACTTTCGAACTTTCGCTTCAAGCATAAGTTTGTTGCCGAAGATGGCGGCAAAGGAATGAACCGTAAGATGTACGGCAAAGGCGGCGAGGATCTTCGCATCGGGGTCCCGGTGGGTACCGTGATGAAAGATCTTGAAACCGGCGAGATCATTGCTGATTTTACGGAAAAAGGACAGGAACAGATCATCTGTAAGGGTGGCCGTGGCGGTCAGGGAAACATCCATTTCTCCAATGCGATCCGTCAGGCACCAAAGTTTGCAAGAGCCGGTGTGCCCGGTGAAGAACGTGACGTCTCGATTGAATTGAAGCTTATTGCAGATGTTGGACTGGTTGGATTCCCGAATGCCGGTAAGTCCACACTCCTTTCTGTCATTACATCTGCCAAGCCGAAGATCGCTGACTATCCTTTCACCACATTAGAGCCGATGCTCGGTATCGTGAGTGTAGGGGATACGTCTTTTGCCGTCGCAGATATTCCAGGCCTGATTGAAGGTGCGCATGAAGGAAATGGCTTGGGTCATGATTTCCTTCGTCATATTGAGCGTACACGACTGCTGATCCATGTTGTGGATGTATCCGCACAGGATGGCCGTGACCCAATCTCTGATTTCGATCAGATCAATGAAGAGTTAAGACAATTCAACCCGCTTCTGGAGACGCGTCCGCAGGTCGTGGTCGGAAATAAGGTCGATCAAGCAGATCCGGATGTGGTCAAAGCTTTCGAAGCTGAGATGAAGAAGCGCGGGTATGATATATTCCTGACCAGTGCAGCCATTGCGGAGGGTACGAAAGAACTGGTCAATCACGTGGCCTCTATGGTTGCTACACTCCCTCCGACGATTCTGGTGGAGGAAGCCAAAGAAGAGAAACTCTACGAATTCAAGCCGGAAGAGAAATTCAAGATCGAAATCCAGGACGGTGTCTACTGTGTCCTGGGTGATTGGATCCGTGTGGTTCTGGAATCGACCAATTTCGACGATCCGGAATCACTTGCATATTTCCAGAGAACCCTTCGTAAGGGTGGTGTGATCGACGCACTGGAGAAAGCGGGTATCCGGGAAGGCGATCCGGTCAGAATCTACGATCTGGAGTTTGATTTTGTCGAGTAACACTGTTACAAACATTGTAAGTACAACCAATTGTTGGATTTTTTACGAATGAAAGAGAAGGAAGCGCATCATGCTGGAAGTTAATCATGTAACAAAGAAATATGGTAAAAATAAGGCCTGCGATGACGTGTCATTCTGTTTGGAGCCGGGAAGTCTGACCGTTCTTCTTGGACCGAACGGGGCAGGTAAGAGCACCATTATTAAGTCTATCATTGGTTTTCTGAAGTATAGCGGACAGATCACAGTAAATGGGATTCCGAATAAGACGACGGAAGCCAGAAGAATTCTAGGCTATATTCCTGAACTGCCTTCTTTGTATCCAACCCTGACCGTTATCGAGCACATGGAGTTTATCGCTCGTGCGTATAAACTGACAAACTACAAAGAACGGATCGATATGCTTCTGGAACGTTTCGAAATGGCCGATAAGAAGAAGAAATTCGGCGATGAACTGTCCAAGGGTATGCAGCAGAAATTGAACCTGTGCATTGGTCTTCTTCCGAATCCGGATATTCTTCTTCTGGATGAACCGATGTTGGGACTGGATCCACATGCAATTAAAGAATTGAAGAACTACATTGAAGAGATGCGTCAGGCCGGCAAGACGATGCTGATCAGTACGCATATCATCGATAGTGTAGATATGCTCTGGGATCGTACGATCATTATGCAGAATGGTCAAGTGAAGGCTAATGTAGCAAGAGCTGAGATCGAAGGCCAGGGAAAGACCTTGGAGGAGTTATTCTTTGAAGTGACAGAGGGAATTGAAGCTTCTTCTGTTCGTACGTCCGAAGTGGACGAGCAAACGGATTCCAAAGAGGAGACTAAGGCTGAATGAGACTGTATCTTTATTATTTCTCTCATTCCCTGGTGAACGCCATCAAGCGTGTGATGAAGACATGGTTGGCGATAGTAGTCGTCTGCTTGGTGGTAGGCTTGTGTATCGGTCTGGTGATCAAGTTCGCTACACCGAGTGAGAGCAAGAAAGAGACAGAAACACCGACGAGTGGTGTTTCTGAAATTTCAAGTGAAGAACAAGATGAGACGGAAGTGGTCCTGAAAGAGAATGGCTTGAAGAAAGCACTTCATGATCGCGGGTTGAGTAAGGTTGATCTCATCGATCTCGTCGTATCGCTTGTGTTCTTTATCCAACTGGCGATTAGTGTAGGTAGTTCAAGCAAAGCAGGAAGGATCTTCCAGCCGGCGGATGTCCCGATGATGTTTGCCTCGCCGATGAAACCACAGTCGGTCATGTTCTTCCGATTACTCGGAAGCTTGGCCGTGTCATTCCTTTTCTCAATCTATATGCTGATTCAACTCCCAAACCTGGTCCTTAATTTCAAGCTTAGCGTATGGGGCGCAGTATCCTTGATTGTCGTGTATGGTCTCTTCTTAATTTTCGGAACGTTGATTCAGGTGACGTTCTATACGATCACCTCACGCATGACAAAGCGGATTCCCTTAACGAGTGTTCTGATTGTCTTCTTTGCTGCATTGATGGGTGGTTTTGCCGTATATACTGTGGCGAGTGGGAAGGATATATTTACGGCTTTGTTTGCTTTCTTTACAAGCAAATACACCTACTTTGTGCCTTTCTGGGGATGGATGCGCGGTGTCTGTCATTATGCCCAGATCGGTGAGATCAGTATGTCTATTCTCTACCTTGTGCTGACACTATTTGCCTTTGTACTGTTGGTACTCTTCATATGGAGCATGAAGGCGGATTTCTATGAGGATGCACTGGTGGCAACGGAGGACAAGAGCAGACTAATGGAAGAAGCGAGAAATGCCTCTTCCGGTGGAGTCATGATCCGTGAGAAGAATCGAAGCGAGAAGGTCGCACGTGATGGATATCACTACGGATACGGCGCAACGGTATTCTTCTTCAAGCCAATCTATAATCGATTCAGACTGGCCTACCTGAAGTTATTCTCAAAGACCATGATCGTCTATCTGATTATGACAGGTGGTATCTCAGCATTACTGAAGTACAGACTTCAGACTGATCTGGATCTCTTTCTGATTCCTGTGGGTGCACTTGCAGTGATGGTATTCTATCGAACATTGGGCGCACCGCTGCGTGAAGATATTACTAGAGAATTCTTTGTGCTTGTACCTGCCTCACCTATAGAGAAACTCTGGTGTTCGCTCCTTGGCGGCATGTGCGTCACGGGAATGGATATCCTGATTCCGATCATCGTAGCTGGAGTCATTACCCAGGCTTCATTCTTCCAAATGATTGGCTGGCTGTTCTTTATCCTGAGCCTAGATTTCTTCAGTACTTCTATCGGTACGTTCCTGAATATCTCTGTCCCGGGAAACACGGGTTCAAGCATAAAAACGATTGTTCAGCTCTTTTTCTTGTATTTTGGCCTTGCTCCGTCTGTGGTCTTCGCTGTGGTTGGCGTCACCTTACATATTTTGCCGCTGATGCTGGCCATTGGTGGGGTGATCAATATTGGACTGGCATCACTCTTTATTTTGTTCACGCCGCACTTCTTGGTGAACCGATAGATTACATAGGGATTACCTGCTTCACCATTCGTTAATAATCCAGTACGCGTGTTCTTCGATTGTTCACAAATGTGCCAAACTGATTCCACTTTTCTTTCTTATCATTAAGCCATAGAAAAACACAAGGAGGACAGACCAATGCAGCAGGAAATCTTCACTCAAGTTGCTGGAACATCTGAATCCTCCAAGAGCTTGAGTGACAACACGAAAGTTTCTCTTTCATAATTGAGTTTGTACCGTCGAAAGACGAAAGATATTCCCCCTCAAAGCCGGAAGCTTTGGGGGGGCTTCTTTATGCATTTTGATAAGTTTTCACGAGAAAGGTGACTGCTTGCGAAGAATCAGCTGAGTGTGAAACTTGTGAAGTCTACATATCCATCTCCTTCGTAGGTGAAGTAGAGTGGATACTTGCCTTGCTCGATCTGAAGTGGAGCCGCCCATGTGGCCCAAGAAGAGGAAGGTTCAACTTTGATCTTTCCTACGATGTTTCCATCGATGCGCGCATCACGAATGACCATGAAACCATCACCGGTGCCACGCGTAGTGACAGAGATTTGGGTAGCCTGATTGAACTGGAAGTAGCGGTATCCGGCCGTCGCGCCATCACGCATATTCTGGATGTACTGATTCGGATCACATTCGCGATCTTCGCCTTCTTGTGTGAAGGCCGGATGATGCTCGTCCTGCTGTTCGGAGAGACTCTCTGTGGTGCCGTTCTTACTATATAGATGACAGGCGATACGGGCTTCGTAGGTACCCAGGTCCAGAAGCGGACCACCATTCATGCCACAGGAAGTGACTTCAGCCTGATGGAAACGTTCCCCGTCAAAGTAGATCTCCTCTGCACAGGCTTGGCGTGAGAAGAAGTGACGATTGGTCTGACGGTGATAGAATACATACCATTTGCCGTTGACCTTTGCCACACTGCCGTGGGTGTTGCCACGATAGTTCAGTGCTTCTTCGTTGCCATTCGCACCGATGTCAGAGTTGCTGACCAGTACACCGCCGAAGTGATAGTCCCCAAGCGGGGATTCGGCTACAGCCCAGCAAAGCTCGTGCATCCAAGTGGAGCTATAGATGAAATAGTATTTGCCGTTGATCTTCCGCACGGAACTGGCCTCGAAGAAAGGGTGCTCCGCATACTCGGTTCCGGGTGCCGCGGTCACGATGGGAAGATTCTCCACCGGCGCGGATTTGATGGTGATCATGTCGCGCTCGAGTTCCATCTTCTGACTGTTCTTGTCGCGGTTGGGATCGTCTATATAGCGTGGACTATTTCCGGAGAAGAGGTAGATCCGTTCGTCGTCATCGATGAAAATACCTGGGTCGAATTGACGCGTATCGTCGCCTGTTCCCAGAATGCGTCCATCCGGCCAGCGGACGAAATCGAGGAATTCATATGGGCCTTCCGGACGATCTGCAACAGCTACACCAATCTCCTTCAGAAAATCCAGACAATAGTAGAGGTAATATTTCCCATCTAGGCCTTCACAGACATCCGGTGCCCAGAGCGCATGTGAACCATCTGCATTACGAGGATCCTGTGTCTTCTTGAAAATGACTCCCTCGTACCGCCAGTCGGATAGATCGTCTTCCGGTGCAGACCAACATACATAGTCATTCTGACAGTAGACGTCACCATTGAAGCGGTCGTGACTGCCGTAGATATATAGTCTTCCACCGAATACCCTCGGTTCACCGTCTGGGATATACTCGTAACTCGGAAGATAGGGATTAAAAACTTGACGCTTCATGGTGTCCCCTCCTTTACTTGACGTAAACTGTGTGAATCAGAGCCCGAGTGCCTTCTTCGCATCCTTCGCGCTTGCTACTGCATCCTCGGAACCTTCAGCTGTGATGACAACAAGCGTATCACCGGCCAGAATCGTTGCGGAGTAGTGCTCGGCATCAGACATGATTACTTCAGAAGAGGAGATCGCAATGTCGAAACCCTGTTCCTTCGCTTCACTCTTGACTGAATCGATTGCATCCTTCTGCGCTTGGAAATTTGTCTCGGCATAGTCTTTGTTGGCGAACTTACCATATACGATGCTTACAGAATGGTCTTTGTTGACAGCCGTGAGCTTGGCTGTAACCTCTTCGTCTTCACCGTAATCGGTTACTGTGTAGCCTTCTTTCTCCAGCTTGGACTTGAAATCCTCAGCAGAGATGGATTTATTCTTCTTTCCACATGCTGCAATGGAAAGTGCCGTCACACTTACCAGAACGATGGCTGCGATTCTCTTCATGGTTGTCTTCATACTCAAAATCTCCTTGCTTGATTATATTTGAAACGTACTGGTTTTTCCCAATCAGTTATAGATATCGTATTTGATTGGGTGATTACTGTCAATGAATGGATGATACGCATATCAGATGAACATCACGAAGACTTAAATGTATTGACAGTAATGGTTCAGCGTATGAGAATGAGATGTACTATATCTTTTACGACGGAGCAGAAGACAGTTATGGGAATAGAAGATTTCTTAAGTTCAGGCAATTTGAGGCTGGATCAACAGCTGAAGTTCACGGCCGAGATCGATAGGATGACCGAAGTATACAGAAGGACGATTCTCATCTCCGGTGTCCGTAACGAGAACGATGCGGAGCATTCCTGGCATATTGCTGTCATGGCGCTGCTTCTAAAAGAATACTGCGTGGAAGAACCGAATGTTGAGCGTGCAATGAAGATGTGCGTCGTACATGATCTGATAGAAATCTATGCAGGAGACACTTTCGCATACGATGTGAAGGGTAACGAAGATAAAGCAGAGCGTGAGGCGGCTGCGGCCGATAAACTCTATGCGCAGCTACCTGCGGAACAAGGTGCGGAACTTCGCGCGCTGTGGGAAGAATTCGATGCGATGGAGACGGTGGATGCAAAATACGCATCCTGCCTAGACCGTCTGCAACCACTTCTTCACAATACGCTTACGGAAGGACATACCTGGCGTAATGGCGGAGCAGTTCGCCCGCAGATTGAAGAACGTATGCATATTATCTCGGAATTTATGCCGGAAGTATACGAGTGGGTCAGCAAGAATCTTGACCGTGCGGTCGCGCTGGGCTGGCTGAAAGAGAAGTAAGCAAAGTAGGAGCCTGCGTGTAACGCAGGCCCTTCTCCCTGATCGATATCAGAAAAACATATATGCTGCGACACTGATACAGGAATACACGACGGAACAGACGGAAACTGTACGTAGTGATATTGTTTTTTCTTCTGCATATTTTATTCCGCCCGCAACTAGTGCGACCCATGTTACCGCAATATATCTGAAATTCATTGAGCAGACCCACGGATATTGGAAGGCGAATGCGACGAACATAATCATCAAAGTAAAATATGTAAAGCCTAATACCAGACGCTTCTCTGTATCGTATTTGCGAATCAAGAACTTGATAAACAGCACCAGTAAGACAATGTAAAGTATGATACTGGACACATTCATGAGGACCGAAAGTGCAGTGCTCGAATGCCAGAGGATACCTTCGTCAAAATTCATCGTTTGAAACATCTGTCCCCATATGTTGGAAAACTTGGAGGAAGGATAACGGTAATAGTCGACATGACTGTTGGTCAACTGTTCAATGGACGGTAGAAGAAGACGTTTCAGCGCGGATACATTTCCAACATACTGTAAATCAGTCTTCTCAAGACTTGGAACATAGTTAAAAGGTACAGAGAAACGGATATAATTCCGCAACACCCAGGATAGACCCAGCGGAATCGATGTCGTTGCAAAGAAGACATACTGCTTGATCAGGTGGATGCGTGTATCTTTGCTTGTGATCAACTTATATAGGAAGGCCATTCCGATTGCTGGGGCAATTAATACTGCGGAAGTCTTCGTTAACATACCCAGAACAAGGAAAATCATGATCAGTATGATATTCTTCCATGTTTGTCGCTTCATCCATTTTAATGTATAGAGGATGGAAAGCAGGCAAAAAAGCGTCATTAAGCAATCATTATTCATCTCCGTACCGATGGTGATAAATCCAGGGTTAAATGCACACAGCATTGTTGCGATGAGCTTGCCCTTTCCAGACAACTCTAATTCGTCGAATATTTTCACGCACACGAAAAGACTTACGCAGGAGAAGGTCATGTTGACTTGCTGAATGACTTCGTAGGCGACAAAATCAGACAGCCCAAGAGAATTGACAATGACTTTCAAGAACGCCGCAATCATATGAAAAACAGGCGGGTGGTAGAATTGACTTGGTTCACCCAGAACATTAGTGATATCAATGACTGGGAAAGACTTGTATTTGATCAGATGATCGATGTAAGCAAGATGTCCCGTATCGTTGAACGTGAACGGAGAAAAACCCAATATACCGGCATCATGCGCGTTGATTGAAAAGTGAGCTTTCAAAGCAAAGAGGGATCGTAGGAAAACTGCAAACCATACGATTACTTTAATGTATTGTTGACATCGTTTTTCGTTTGAAAAATCAGGAAATCTGCTTCTGTCCATTTAATCCTCATCTGGGTATACTAATCTTTCGTCCGTATCGAACATCTTGGCAATGAATCGGAATAATTTTACTGTGGTCTCTCCGGTTGAAGTGATGCGATACGTACCATCACCAATATCGATGATCGTTCCGGTCTCGATCTGCTCCTTGAAACGTTTTTCGAATGCACCGTATTCGTCTACATATTTGTCGGTGAAGGCTTCTTTTATCTCTTCTTCTGAGAAAGAATGGTCTCGATTCTCTTCCATATAACTCAGCATAAAAACGGATACTGAACGCTCAACTGTTACCGGAACCAGGACGAAGAAGACGGTGTTCACACAGCAGTAGATCACGAACATCATGACGATGTCCTTGATATCGATCTTCTTCCAGAAATGTCTGAGTACACCCATGCAGACCGCGGCGAGGATACCTGTAAATACGATAAAAAAGAGCCCTCGATACATGAGTACTTCGATGCCATTGAGGATAGGTGTGTGAAATAAAGCAACGAAAACTGCCGAACATACAACAAAGATGGCCAAGTAAACACCGATCAACTTGAGTACATACAAAACCTTGTCTCTCATCTGAACTTTCTCCCTCAAACAATATGGTATTCATCTATTACGAGATACATTCATGTCATATTAAAACATGATAACTGCGAACTTTCAATTGAGATATGACCCTGAAGAAGGTATAATAATCGAAACTATGTTTTATAAGGAGCGAATCAGATGGCCAATACTGATATGCCGAATGCGAAGATCATTATTTTGTTTATCTTGTCGAAAGTAAATGGTATTCCGACTTCTCAGCTGATGGATTGTGCGGTGGAATCGCTCTATATGGATTATTTCCTGTTCTCTCAGGCGAAACAGGAATTGCTGGATCAAGGACTCATGACCGAGGGTGAGCGCAAGAGCGAACTGCGCAAAGATGCTTCTGGAAGAACATTGCTGTCATGCGATATTACACCAGCAGGCACGGAGATCCTCCAACGTCTGTTGCCGTCTGTCCCGGCCGGCATTCGTGCATATCTTAGTTCTGCGTCGAAGACCTGGCGACACGAATCCTCCGAATCAGAGAGTGTTTTTGCCGATTATTACCCGAACGATGAGGGAACATGGGAAGTGAAGCTCTGCCTCATTGAGCGTGGCGCGACCACTTTCTCACTCGTCTGGCACGCGCCTTCTGAAGAGGTAGCCGAGCGAACATGTCGGAGATGGAGAGAGGATACCGCAGAGACATATGTCCAGTTGATCCGCCTGATATCTGAGAAAAAAGCAGATTTGGCTTAATCGGTTTCGACTTCAATTTATCTTGATATTAATGAGAAAAAACGTTTTTTGTGTCATTTTTATGGGCATATTTGACGCATTTTCTGGAATTCGCTCATTCAAAATCACTTATTCGTGCTATACTAGTTGCGGTGCCAGGGGGCATCAAATTCATGAAAAGATTGAGGAGATTTTTTATGATTAGTTTAGACACTACGAACGTCATGCCTTTCCTGGCAGAAGGTGAAATGGAGAGAATGCTGCCTCAGGTTGAGCTCGCTCATAACATGCTTCACAAGAAGAATGGTCCTGGAAACGATTTTCTGGGTTGGGTAGAACTCCCGAGCAAGTATGATAAGAATGAATTTATCCGTATCCGTAAGGCTGCCGCCCAGATCCGTAAAGATTCTGATGTATTGCTGGTAATCGGTATCGGTGGTTCCTATCTTGGTGCACGTGCTGCAATCGAACTTCTGTCCCATTCTTTTGCCAACATCGCTCAGAAGAAAGTCAGAAAAGCACCGATGGTGATCTTCTGCGGTAACTCCATCAGCGCTACCTACCTTGCTGATCTGATGGACCTTCTCGAAGGTAAGCGTGTCTCTGTAAATATTATTTCAAAGTCCGGTACAACCACAGAACCGGCTATCGCTTTCCGTATCATCCGTGCTTACATGGAAGAGAAGTACGGTAAGGAAGAAGCTAGAAAGCGCATCTACGCAACAACGGATAAGGCAAAGGGCGCACTCAAGGGCTTAGCTACTAAGGAAGGCTACGAGACATTCGTTGTTCCGGATGATGTCGGCGGTCGTTTCTCCGTACTGACAGCTGTAGGTCTTCTGCCGATCGCTGTAGCAGGCATCGATATCCGTCAACTGATGACGGGTGCAAGAGATGCAAGCCGTGACTTCAAGAAGGTTGAGATGGAGAACGAGTGCTACAAGTATGCAATCGCTCGTAACTGCTTGCTCCGCCGTGGTTACACCACAGAAGTAATGGTCAACTATGAGCCTTCTTTCCACTACATGACAGAATGGTGGAAGCAGCTCTATGGTGAGTCCGAAGGTAAGGATGGAAGAGGTATTTTCCCGGCCGGCGTAGATAACACCACAGACCTTCACTCCATGGGTCAGTACATCCAGGATGGTAAGCGTATGCTCTTCGAGACAGTTGTTGTCATCGACAAGGCTCGCCGTTCCTTCACGATCCCGAACGATCCGGAGAACCTCGATGGCCTGAACTTCCTGTCCGGTATGGATATGAACGAAGTAAACCAGAAGGCGATGCAGGGTACTGTTCTTGCACATGTAGACGGTAAGGTTCCGAACCTCATCATCCACGTACCGGAACTCAACGAGTATTGGCTCGGCCAGCTCATCTACTTCTTCGAGAAGGCTTGCGGTATTTCCGGTTACCTCAACTCCGTGAACCCGTTCAACCAGCCTGGTGTAGAAGCTTACAAGAAGAACATGTTTGCACTCCTTGGTAAGCCGGGTTACGAAGCAGAGAAGAAAGCACTGGAGAAGAGACTGAAGAATTCCTGATTTCTTCATTTCGTCATACATTCACTTAATTGGTAATCAAATTAGGGACTGTCTCAGATGTGATACATCACGATGAGACGGTCCCTCTTTGTTAGTGCCATATATTGTGGATGTGAATCCAGAATCGGAACTTGATACTCGAGTCATAAAGGTTGAATGGGGCGGCGCTGAAATCGAAGCGTGAGAAGGTACCCTTTTTCCTTCCTTTGACGTACAATAGAACGAGCACATTCAAAGGAGATCGATTCAATCATGAGACAAAATCCATTGCCGCTGTCGCGGGCGGATCTGATGAAGGTGGAGAGCCCGGCTCGTTATGTGGGCGGTGAAGTTAACGCTGTTGTGAAGGAAGAAATGCTGGAGGAACTGGAGAAGACCGGACGTACGTCATTTCTCCGATTTGCTTTCTGCTTCCCGGATATATATGAGATCGGCATGAGTAATCTGGCTCTGCAGATTCTCTATCATGTGATGAATGAAGATCCACACATTGCCTGTGAACGTGCGTTCTCACCATGGCTGGATATGGATGCACTGATGCGTGAGAAGAATGTGAAATTGTACTCACTGGAAACCAAGACACCACTTGATCAGTTCGATGTACTCGGTTTCACGCTTGGCTATGAGATGTGCTATACCAATGTGCTCCAGATGCTGGATCTGTCCGGTATTCCTTTCTATTCGAAAAACCGTGGAGAGAATGACCCAATCATCTGCTGCGGTGGTCCGGTCGCATATAACATTGAACCCATGGCGGACTTCTTCGATATCGTCATGATGGGCGAGGGCGAAGAGATGATCCTCGAGTTCTGTGAGAAGGTCCGCGAGTATAAGCTGTCGAAAGAGACGGATCACCCGATGACCCGTGCGGAACTCCTTCGGGCGTGTGATGAGATTGAAGGCATTTACGTGCCGTCTTTATACGAGTGTTCCTATAATCATGAAATCGGTGCCCATCTTCGTCCGAAGTACGAGGACGTAAAGACGATGATCAAGAAGCGCATCATCAAAGATCTGGACAAGGTTACTTATCCGACTGACCCAGTGGTGTCCAACATGCGTGTCGTACATGATCGTACCTACCTTGAGGTGTTCCGTGGTTGTATCCGTGGATGCCGTTTCTGTCAGGCGGGATTCGTCTATCGACCGGTTCGAGAGAAGTCCGTGGATGTACTCTGTGAGCAGGGAAGACAGCTGGAGAAGAACACAGGTTACGATGAGATGGGATTGCTTTCCCTGTCCACCAGTGACTATACGAAATTCCCGGAACTGGCGGAGAATCTGCTGGAGACTTTCGAAGGTCACCATACCAGCCTCTCACTGCCGTCATTGCGATTGGATTCCTTTTCTCTGGATCTGATGGAGAAGGTTCAGAGTACCCGTAAATCAGGCCTGACATTCGCACCGGAAGCAGGTACCCAGCGACTTCGTGATGTCATCAATAAGAATATCCGTGAGGAAGATATTTTCTCGTCGCTGCGCCTTGCATTCCAAGGTGGATGGAGTACGGTGAAACTCTACTTCATGCTCGGTCTTCCCACCGAGACAGATGAGGATGTAATTGCGATCGCAGATCTTGCTTCACGTATTGAGAAGTTGTACTTTGACGTGGGACGTGAAACCGGTCAAAGAATGAGAAGACTGGATATTACTGTATCCACATCGCTCTTTATCCCGAAGCCATTTACCCCGTTCCAGTGGGAGAAGCAGGACTCGAAAGAGGAACTGATCCGCAAACAGAAACTCCTGAAAGATCACATCCGTAGCCGCAATATTCACTACGCATGGCATGATTTCGATTCGTCTGTGTGGGAAGTGGTGCTGGCCAGAGGTGATCGAAGATTAGCACCGGTACTGCTGGAAGGATATCAGAAGGGACTATTCTACGATGCGTGGGACGATCACTTCAAGTTCAATCAGTGGCTGGAAGTGCTGACTTCGCATGGATTGTCCGTCGATGATTTTGCAAGAGCTTTCTCAGAAGAAGAGACACTTCCGTGGGATCACGTCAGCGTGGGGGTCACGAAGAAGTTCTTACTGTCAGAAAGACATCACGCGTATAAGGAAGAGACCACGGCATCCTGCCGTGAGAATTGTGCAGGTTGCGGTGTGGCCTGCTTCGGTGTAGGGGAGTGCTTCGCAAATCGCGATGCCATGGCGAAAGAAGGAGGTGAGTCCTGATGTTGCAAAGTGAATTGGAGAAGAAAATGACAACTCAGGCGCATCAGACTGCCTATGTGCAGAGGTGCCGTTTTGCAAGAGAGGGTGCGACGACGTATCTCGGACACTTGGATCTCATGACGGTATTTGAGCGTGCTGCTCGACGGGCAGAATTACCGATCCTTTATTCACAGGGGTACAACCCTCGCCCGATGATGGTCTTTGCACTGCCTCTCGGCGTCGGGATTGAGAGTACATGTGATTATCTCGATATATCGTTGGAATGTCCCTACGATGCGGGTGATTTTGCCAAAGAAATGAATGCAGCATTGCCGGAGGGCCTTCGAATCTTAAGTGCGAAGTCGATTCCGGAACCGAAGGACAGCATTATGTCTTTGGTGACCACGGCTTCCTATCGATTCGAGGCGAAGGGTATTCGTCCGGCTTTGCTAAAAGCAATGGAGAAAGACGCCCTGATCGTGACGAAGATGGCAAAGGGCAAAGCAAAGGATACGGATATTCGACCGTTGTTGCTTGCGGTCAAATCGGAACAGGATGAGGACGCGGATGTCGTCGAAATCATTACTTTGGCCGGTTCGGCTAATAATGCAAGACCGGACCTGATCCTCCAGAGTCTGAAGCAGTACTGTGGCTTGGATGCTGAAATTGCAGAGAATGCGCGGGTCGTACGAACAGGACTCTATGCCGGAAACTATCCGGATACTACACCTATTGAAGACTGCCCGGTGCGAAGTTGGTCTGATTCATGACGGCGGGACTTTATTGTCAATTCATCAAATTTCGTGTATGATTTTCTTGTGAATGGATCAGGAGGAGATAGACGATGGCAACCAACGAACAGGATTTTGCGGAGAGTCTGCTTCATATTTTCGACAACGTACTTCTGACGGAAGGTATGGCCCTTTCGAAAGGGTATTTCTCTGATCTTTCTATTGCTGAACTTCACACGATCAATGCAATCGGACCTTACGAAGCACGCACGATGACCGAGACGGCGAATATGCTCGGCATTACGGTGGGTACGCTGACCGTGGCCATTGACCGACTGGTGAAGAAGAAGTATGTCGAGCGCCAACGTGATACGAAAGACCGTCGAATCGTTCGTATTTCCTTGACCCGACAGGGTAAACTTGCATATCGTATGCATTCCAAATTCCATCGTGTCCTGGTGAAGCGCATTATGGATCCCCTTTCAGAGGAAGAACAGGTACTTCTGACCGGCATGGTGTCAAGAATCGACAGTTATGTCGAAGAACAGTATAAGAAATATAGCAACGGTGAACAGTACAAGCGCATTGTACGTGACGATACGGAGGTGTGACCATGGCCACATCAAGGAAGAAATCACAAGTAGATCACAACTCGTCGGAGACCCAAGGATGTGCACCGGCAAGTAAGGAGGAAGTATTCTCCACGATCGTAGGCATGTTGTCGGAATTACTGAATATGCCAACGGAACGTTTCTTAGCTGAGACGGAGATCTTCGAAGATCTCCCATTGGATTCCTTGCAGTTATACGAACTGGTCGTTGATCTGGAGAGTCAGTATGCGATACGAATCTCCGATGAAGCGATTGAAAAAGTTCGAACGATCCAAGATGTTGTGGACATGATTTGCGAAGCCGAACAGTAAGCCGAGAACAAGTGGAATGAGGGGAACGACGTGCAGTATATTTTCATCGTCAATTCCAATTGCCATAAGAAAAGAAAGAAAACTCTGGAGAAAGCACTCTCGGAGTTGTCGGTTGATGTTCGCAATAAAACCACGGTGGAATATACGCATTATGCCGGTCATGCAGGTGAACTTGCCACGAATTATGCGGAGAAATATGGTTCGGAGTGTATCATTTTCGCCTGTGGTGGAGATGGCACCGTTCATGAGGTGGCCAATGCATTGGCTTTCCGCCAGTCTCCGATGGCCGTTATCCCCATAGGAACCGGTAACGATTTTGCAAAGACGATCTATTCCAAGGAATTGATGAAGAAGCCGGTGACAATCCTGAAGAGACTTGATGAACCGAATATTCGCCCTGTAGACTTGTTGCGAATCGATAGTTACGATGTCATGGGCAATCATCTGCCTATGTGGAGTCGGTATAGCCTGAACATCGCTTCTTTGGGATTGGATACACTGGTTCAGGCCAAGGCAAAACAACTTGTTGCCAAACATCCCAAGAGCCTCTTTTTCCGTAATAATGCGTATATGATCGCAGCGATTTCCTGCCTTCTGAACGGTTGGCATTTCACCATGGACTATTCCATTGAACTGGCCAATGGCGAGATGGTAGAGAAGAAGGGATTGTCGTATTCGTTAGTCAGTATTTGTAACGGGCGATACTATGGAGGCGGATTCTGTCCTGCTCCGGGCGCGGACGTGTCCGACGGCCTTCTTGAGGTCTGCATTGTGGATCATCTTTCTCGATTCAGTGCCATGAGTAAACTCCTAAAATATAAGAAGGGCAAACATATCGGTGAGAAAGCATTTACTTGCTACCAGTCTACTAGTGGTATTTTCTCGTCTGTAGACAGTAATCTTCAGGCGCAGGGAAACTATGACGGAGAAGATTTCTTCGGACACAAAATCAGATACGAAGTCATTCCGAATGCGATTCGCATGGCGATTTTCTCATAATATTCCAGAAAAGAATGCAGACGAGGAATGGGGAGAATATTACTTCTCTTCCTGTAAGTTGACGTCTTTGCGCTCCATCTCCTTCATCCAGTCGTAGACTGCGGCGGAGAGCTTGTGAGCATCGTGATCGTAATCACCCGGCATGAAGGGAACCCCGTAATGGATCGTGATTCTCTTTCTTCTGTGGTGCACTTTGTCCCAAGTCTGCGGACGCTTCATGTGACGGGACCAAGCCTGATAACCACCTTCGATGTAGATGGGAAGAAGCGGAACATCTGCTTTGACGGAAAGATAGGCTGCACCGTCTTTGAATTCAGCGACGTGACCGTCGGAAGTACGCGTACCTTCAGGATGAACGAGGACGATATTGCCTTTCTCGACTTCCTTCTTTGCTTTGATCAGGCCACGAACAGGATTGCCGAAACGATCGACAGCAATACCACGACCAACGTGCATCATGGTGCGACCCAGTGCACCATAGTTGGTTTCCAGGTCGGATGCGGCCAGAGAACAGAATACTTTTCTGTGCTTTCTCGGAAGAAAACTCATGATCCACATGCCATCTGCGTAGGTCTGGTGATTGGCACAGACGATATATGGAGCGGCGGAAGGAATATTCTTCTTTCCCTCTGCGCGTAGTTTTACCAAGATCTTCGTAATCGCCATGGATACATGGTACCAGAAGAAACCCGTAAAGCCACGGGGAGTCGGATACTTCTTATCCAGCTCGGCCGCTGTATGCTTCGACGACGAAGACTGATTTTGATTTTCTGACATGATATGTTCCCCTCTATATCACATAAATCATATTCTATACAGAGAATAAACATAGACCATTGAGCAGGAATTGTCAATTATTAAGAATCTTTTTCGAAAGGCACCTTATATAATGGACGAAGGTCGTATGAAGTGGTATCATTAACAAATATGTATGATGCGTATTTGTGTGCAACATACGAAGAAGACCATGGCGGAGGAAATATGCCGAGCATAGTTGGTAAACCACTACATGAAGGTGTTCGTTATGAGACGATGCGAGATCTGATTTTCGGAATCAGAGAGTCGTTTCCTACTCGTGATGCTTTCATTTTCAGACGCAAACCAAATGAAGCGGAGATTCATAAGACATTCATGGATTTTACCACGGATGTTGAGAATCTGGCTGAAGCGCTCTCACTTCACGGATTTGCAGGTAAACATATTGGTGTAGTGGGTGAAAATGCATACGAGTGGCTCGTCGCGTATTCTGCCACACTCTCTTCGAATTCAGTAGGCCTACCATTGGACAGACTTCTTCCTGAGCAGGAATTGGTCAATCTTCTGATCCGCGGCAAGGTGGAAGTACTTTTTTATCATCCGAAGCATCATGAGATGATTCTGAATGTTGCGAACAATGCAGAAGAGAATGGTACGTTCGTGCAGAAGTACGTGTGCATGTGCACCGAGTATCTCCCTGCAAATGTAGAATGGCCGAAAGAGGATGCACGTTTCGTAGATATTCAGGATTGGATTTCAGAGGGCGGAAAATCTGTCGAGCGTGGTTCGAGTATCATGAAGACGGTGCAGATCGATCCGGACGCTTCTCGAATCATTCTGTTTACTTCCGGAACGACTGCTATGAGTAAGGGCGTTCTCCTTTCTCACAAGAACATCATGACCAATGTGTATGGCATATCGAGTACTTTGACCTTGCACGAGGGTGAGCGAATCTTCTCGATCCTGCCGCTTCACCATACATTTGAGAATACTTGTGATTACTTCATTCTGGCGCGCGGTTGCTGTCTCTGTCTGTCTGACGGATTGCGTTATATCGTAAAGAATATGAGTGAGTGGCACGTAGAAGCTTGTATTTCTGTGCCGCTACTCTTCGAGAATATACATGGAAAGATCCGTAAAGGAATTGAGGAGTCTGGTAAAAGTTCTCTGATTGAGATCATGACCCCGATTTCGAAGTTTCTCTGCAAAATCAAGATCGATCTGAGAAGAGTATTCTTCTCATCCATTATCAAGAAACTGGGTGGACATCTGCGCCTCGTAGTAATCGGCGGTGCAGGCATCGACAAGAAGTATATCGAGGACTTTAACAATTGGGGATTCGAGTTTCTGATGGGGTATGGTCTTACGGAAACTTCACCAGTCATTTCTGTCACGACAGCGAAGTGCAATGTGTATGGTAG